>JBCBIK010000228.1:0-5833 GCA_038524545.1 Cyanobacteria bacterium J06623_4
CCTTGTTGAAGTCTCTGCCTTCTAGCAAACCTGAGAACTGGGCACCATCGGCTTTATCGCTGATTACGATGTGGCCTTGGTCCGTTCCGCTCAGGGCACGCTTGGCGGCTTCTTTGGCAAACTTTCTTTGGTTTAGGCCGCCCATACCTTCAAGGCTGAAGATGCCTAGCTCACCCGCATAGAATCCACCATCGAAGAGAAAGTCGACTTCCACTTTGCCGCTATCGTCAGCGACGAAGGTGCCGACAGCATCGTCTAGCGCGGCCTGGTCGAGGCTGGCCAGCTCCACAGACACCAGCTCTTGACCGATCAGGATTTGACCTGAGTCGTCTTCAGCTTGCAGGGCGCTCAGCGTGTCGGGGTCGAGCGGCTTACCCTGCACAATGCTCGAAAAGATTGCGCCTTCATCGCCGGGGGTATCGCTACCCGGCAAAAATTCGCCCGTAAATGGGTCGGCCTGCAACCCTAGCTGGTAATCGACGTAGTGACCCAGCTCTTCTAGCAAGACATCGACGATTTCACTGGCTGACTGCGTGCTGGCCCAATCGTCGGAAAGATAGATAGTTTGATTGGTGGCGGCAAAAGCACCCTTTGCAGGTAAGACAGAAGCCGGTAACAGCTCGACTTGAAGATTGGCACTGCCCTCAATAATAGGCATCAGGGCCTGCTTGACGGCGTCGGAGGTCCAGCGATCGCCCAAGGTCTCCTGCAGCTGCGATGCGGTCTGCTCACTGCTGACCGATTCGAGGAAGGTTTCTAACTGTGCGATCGCCTGAGTCCAAGCGGGCTGCAGCGCGGCGCTGACTTCACTCTGCTGAATCAGTCCGCCCGCTAGCAGCGAATCTTCAGATGGCGTAGCGCCTGTGTCACCCCCATTGTCGCTAGTTGCCAGCTGAGCCAAGCTTGCAGGCAAGCCCAGATCAGTCACTGCAGTCTGCGCAGATAGCTCATCGAGCACTAGCGGCAGTGAGGCAATCTCTCCGTCAACTAAAAAATTATTCGGTTGCTCTATCGGTAAACTCTGGTCACGATTTTGACCAATCTGGCTAAAATCGTCTTGCAGTAAAATTCCAGATTCGTCTAGCGCATTTCCGAATGATTTGCCTAGGGTGGCACTGCTCAAAACGTCAATCTTTATGAAATCTTGCATAGTACCTGTAAATTTTTAACACCTAACTTAAGAAACGTGATTATTTTTCGCTATCAGGAAAGTGACAAAAAATAGGCCGTCTGCCTTCACGTACTTATTTTTATACAGTTATGCATTACGTATATTTACTGAGTCGACACTGCTATACAAAAAATGCGCTTTTTCTTTAGACACTTCTGGTCTTCTAAGAAAAGGTTAAGAATAGGCTCGGGCAACCGGTCTACGCTTTTGGGCAGAAGGTTTTATCGTTCATAAGCTTTAGGCTTTACCAAAACCGTTCTTTAGGCTTTACCAAAACCGTTCAGTCTTTCGTGAGGTGACTCTTGTGATTGCAACTCCGGCTACCGCTGATTCTTCTCGGTCCATTGCTGACTGGCTGGGCAGCGACGCAGACGACCTGCTGAGCTACCAGGCCAAAGTAGACAAGCGCCAGCTACATTTACCAGGCCCCGATTGGGTCAATCGAATTTTTGCGCAGAGCGATCGCACTCCCCAAGTGCTCCGCAGCCTACAGCAGCTCTACAGCACAGGCCGACTTGCCAATACCGGCTACCTGTCGATTTTGCCGGTAGACCAAGGCATTGAGCACTCTGCAGCGGCTTCCTTTGCCCCCAACCCCATTTACTTCGACCCAGAAAACATCATTAACCTGGCCATTTCTGGCGGCTGCAACGCGGTGGCAACCACCCTGGGCGTACTCGGCATGACCTCACGAAAATACGCCCACAAAATTCCATTCATCGTCAAGCTCAACCACAACGAGCTGCTGAGCTATCCCAAAGAATACGACCAGACAATGTACGCCTCCGTAGACCAAGCCTGGAACTTGGGTGCTGTGGCCGTCGGTGCGACAATATATTTTGGCTCTACCGAATCGACTCGGCAGATTCGAGAGGTGAGTCAGGCTTTTGCCCGCGCTCACGAGCTAGGCATGGCGACCATCTTATGGTGCTACCTGCGCAACGATGTCTTTAAGCAAGATAAGGACTATCACCTCGCTGCCGACCTAACCGGGCAGGCCAACCACATCGGCGTCACCATCGAAGCAGACATCATTAAGCAGAAGCTGCCGGAAAATAACGGTGGCTACAAGGCCGTTGCCGATGCTATTGGCAAGGCATACGGAAGAACCCACGACAAGGTATACAGCGAGCTATCGAGCGACCACCCCATCGACCTGACGCGCTACCAAGTGTTGAACTGCTATGCCGGTAGAGCAGGCCTAATCAATTCAGGCGGATCATCGGGTGAAGATGACTTTGCGCAGGCGATTCGTACGGCTGTGATTAATAAGCGAGCAGGTGGCTGCGGGTTGATTTCTGGCCGCAAGACCTTCCAGCGCGACTTTAAAGACGGCGTTCGTCTCTTCCATCTGATTCAAGATGTGTACCTCTCTGACGAGGTGACCATCGCTTGATGACCGTCGATTGAAGATCGCTTGAGGGTAAAACGGCCTGAAAAGCTCCAATCAACCGGCTTCGGACTGCGCCAGGATTGGCGCTGCGCTCAGCAGCGTCTTGGTGTAGGCGTGAGCGGGCGAGTGGAAGATTTTTTCGGTGGGGCCAATTTCGACGATTTTTCCGCTGTTCATTACGGCGATGCGATCGCACAAATACTTGGCCACCCACAGATCGTGAGTAATAAAGAGATAGGTCAGGTCCAGCTCGTCTTTGAGCGTCAGCATCAGCTCTAGCACCTGGGCCTGCACGCTAGCATCTAGCATGCTCACAGGCTCATCGCACACCACCAGCTTGGGACGGGTGATCAGCGCGCGGGCGATCGCTACTCGCTGCTGCTGCCCGCCCGAAATATCGCCCGGATAGCGGTGGTAGTAGTCATCTATCGGCGTTAGGCCCACCCGCTCCAGCATGGCTTCCACCTTTTTCTTGGCTTCGGCAGGCTTGGCCAACCCATGAATCAACAGCGGATCGGCGATCCCTCGCCCGATGGTCATCATCGGGTTGAGGCAAGCGTGGGGATCTTGAAAGATCATTTGAATATCGCGGCGCTTAGCCTGGAGGGCAGACCGGGAGAGACTGGTGAAGTCGCCGCCCTGAAAGATAATCTGCCCTGAGGTCGGCTCTACGATTCTCAGTAGCGTTCGGGAGAGCGTGCTCTTGCCGCAGCCCGATTCTCCGACCAAACCCAGAATTTCGCCAGGATACAAGTCTAGCGAAATGCCATCTACCGCCTTGATCGGCTCCGGGGGCTCTTGCCGCATCAGCTTGCCCAAAAAGCTCTGCTCTAGGGTGTAGTGCTTTGTGAGGTTTTTGAGGCTGAGGATGGGGGCTTCGCTGGCTGCGATCGCAGCTGAATTTTGCGCCCCGGCGGACTGCAGCTGATGGGCGGCGGCCAGCAGCGACTGCGTGTAGGGGGCCTGCGGATTGTAAAACACTGAGTCTTTGGGACCTACTTCCACCAGCTTCCCTTGGTACATGACGGCAATGCGATCGCAGTATTCACCCACCAGTGCCAAATCGTGAGAAATCAAAATCAGGCCCATGTTGCGCGCCTCGCAAAGCTCAGTGAGCATATCGAGAATTTGCGCCGATACGGTCACATCTAGGCTGGTAGTGGGTTCATCGGCCACAATCAGCTTCGGGTTTAGCAGCAGGGCAAGGGCAATGGCGACCCGCTGCCGCATGCCGCCGCTAAATTCATGCGGGTACTGTCGCCACCGAGCCGCTGGAATATTCACAGATTCGAGCGTGGCGATCGCTCTATCTTTGGCCGTTTTCCGATCCAAATCAGGCTGATGGGCGAGCAGCGTTTCTACACAGTGGTCGCCAATGGTCATCAGCGGATCTAGCCGCGTCATCGGGTCTTGAAAAACAAGTGAAACCACCTCACCGCGAAACTTGCGCAGCTCAGCCGGTGAAAAATCTAAAATTGATCGCCCTTCAAAAAGCGCCCGCCCTTCTACACGGGAGCCATTTGGCAATAGCCGCATCGCCGCACGCCCCAGCGTACTCTTACCACAGCCAGATTCTCCGACTAGGCCCAGCTTTTCTCCAGGCTGAACGGATAGCGAAACATCGTCAACCGCCCAATTTAGAGGGCCTGGGTAAGACACCCGAAAATTTTCGACCGCCAAAAGTGGAGTCACTGCTTGGTCACCGGCTTGGGTGCTGGCTTGATCACTATCAGCGGACACGGGAGATTCAGGCATACTTTCACACAAGACTCAACGAATCCAACAAAACTCAAAGAACACAACGTCTGTGTCCGAATGACTTCTCCAGTTCATTTATCAAACTTTCTCATTAAATAGGCAACCGCAAAATCGCCGTGAGGATGGCCCTCGATGAGCTCACCCAGCTCAAATACCCGATTTGCAATCTCTTCGCCCAGCTTATCGACCAGAACATGCATCACACGGTAGCGCATCACCGCGCCTACCGATAGGCTCACGGATCTGCCTGCGGGCAAACTTCTGTTGCGATCGCGTTGGTAAATTGCTGCAGCTGCTTGAGATGGTCTTGAAGCTGCGATCGCACCGCCGCCAGCCGCGCTGGGTCTCTAGCCGTACGCAGGCGCATCGCCTCCACACCCAGTAGCCGCAGCCGCCGATGGGCTTCCGTCTGGTAGGGCTGAATGCGCTGTTCTATCTCCCGTGCGATGTCAGCCTCGGCGAGGTCTGTAATAATTTGCTGAAATTGGGCACGGAGCTGGCCCGCCTGTTGCGCTAGAGGCAGCTTCTCAGAAGCTATCGTCTCAGGAGCCGCGAGCATACATTGCTCAAAGGTTTCGAGCGACTTACCAAAAGCGCCTATTCGCTCACATAGCTCCATTTATCTGCCTTCATCCATCTGCCAGGAAGCGCCCCCTATGCCGAGTCATCTCTGCCTCGGCACAGCCGTTGCCCACAGGTCGCATCTAATTACTGCAATATCTTGTCTTAAACGTGACAGTTTTGTTTATGATTAGTTACATACATCTTGTATACAGGGCTACATAAGGCACTTGTAGAACACACTTAAATACATAAAATTAAGGAAAATCGGTGATTCTGAAGAGATTTCAACAGATTTCACCCATCAGACATCTCCTACAACATCACACCATAGCGGTACCGTAGCGCTTCGAACCATATCGCGCAGCTACGGGATCAAACCCGGATTAACTATCGCTAAGCTCAGGCCTTCAAACCACCGCGATAGCGCATAGTTGAAACAAGGTAACCTTTACAACAATAGCGACATCCGTAAGGAGCTACAGCAACAGAAGCTGACCTTTTTCGTCACATCTTATTTACAACCTTTCTAATTGCTGTCTTTTTAACCACAGCTTCTCTAGCCACAAACAAACTTCGCAGACTATTCAACCTTGAACTAGAACATCTGCATACCGACCAAAAGCTTCACTCGCACCTTACTTGCACCTTCAGAAGACAGTACTTCAGAGACAGCATTCGGCGCTTATCTGGCGCTTCAGTTACCCAGTCTCAAAATTTAAAGAGCGGTCGACTCAGTGTGATTTTTATCTCGTCGAAGTGAATTTTCTCTTTAACTATCTTTGTAATCTGCCTTTTTGTAATCTGTCTCTGAAGTCTGCGCCTTGCCTACCTTCGCCGTTCAGCTAGCCCTCTTCCGCGTAAACCTTCGCTCGACAAGTGAGTGTAGCCATGACTACCACAGCCCTTGCTCTACCCCAAGACTGCTCGCTCCCAGACTGGTTGTCATC
>JBCBIK010000229.1:0-5667 GCA_038524545.1 Cyanobacteria bacterium J06623_4
TCATGGCGAAACAGTTGAACTTTTCCGATGAGCAGATCGTTCCCATCTCCCTTCACACAGAAGTGCAGCGATCATATTTGGAATACGCCATGAGTGTGATTGTCGGGCGCGCCTTGCCCGACGTTCGAGACGGCCTCAAACCCGTCCACCGGCGTATCCTCTACGCCATGCACGAATTGGGCCTAGTACCCGACCGACCGTTTCGAAAATGTGCCCGCGTCGTCGGCGATGTACTCGGTAAATACCACCCCCACGGCGATCAGGCCGTCTACGACGCGCTCGTGCGCATGGTTCAAGACTTTTCGAGTCGCTATCCGCTGCTCGCAGGCCACGGCAACTTCGGCTCTGTAGATAATGACCCACCAGCTGCGATGCGCTACACCGAAACCCGGCTAGCCGGAATCGGACACAGCGCCCTGCTCAGCGAAGTCAGCGAAGCCACCGTCGATTTTATTGACAACTTTGACAGCTCTCAGCAGGAGCCCGTTGTTCTACCAGCTCAGCTGCCCAATCTTTTGCTCAACGGTAGCTCCGGCATCGCTGTCGGCATGGCGACCAACATTCCCCCTCACAACCTCGGCGAAGTGATCGACGGCCTAATCGCCCTCATCGACCGACCCAACCTCTCCAACGACAAACTCTTCGACCTGATTCCCGGCCCAGATTTTCCCACAGGCGCAGAAATTATCGACACCAAGGGTATCCACGATGCCTATCGCACCGGACGGGGGAGTATTCCTATTCGCGGGGTCGCCAGCTTTGAAGAGATTCGACCCGGTAAAGGTAAGCGATCGCGCCAAGCCATCATCGTCACCGAGCTACCCTACCAGGTCAACAAAGCCAGCTGGATTACCAAAATTGCTAGCCTGGTCAACCAGGGACGCATTGAAGGCATTGCCGATATTCGCGACGAGAGCGATCGCCAAGGTATGCGCGTCGTCATCGAACTCAAGCGCGAAGCCCAGCCCCACCTCATTCTCAACGATCTCTACAAGCTAACCCCGCTGCAAACGAACTTTGGCGCACTCATGCTAGCCATCGAAGAAGGTCAGCCGCGGCAGCTCTCCCTGCGGGAAATTTTAGAAGCCTTCCTAAACTTCCGCGAAGAAACCCTCATTCGTCAATACAGCCACGAGCTAGAACAAAAGCAAACCCGCGCCCACATCGTCGAAGGTCTGATCGTCGCCCTAGACAATATTGACGATGTGATCGAAATTCTCCGCAACGCCCCCGACGGCACCACAGCCAAAGTCGAAATGCAAGAGTTGCTCGATTTGAGCGATCGCCAAGCAGACAACATCCTCTCTATGCCCCTGCGCCGCCTAACCGGACTAGAACAGCAGAAGCTCCGAGACGAATCCGAAGAGCTTGCAGAGCGCATCGACCAGCTCGAAGCCCTCGTCGAAGACCGCTCGGTGCTCATGAAAGCCCTCAAAAAAGAGCTGCGAGCCCTCAAAAAGAAGTTTGGCGACTCCCGCCGGACCCGTATCCAAACAGACGCTGAGCGCGACAAAGAGCAACAGATTCTCGCCGATATTGCCGCCGAAGAAAGCGAAGAAGAATTCGTCCTCGAATTCACCCGCAAGGGCTACGTTCGCAGGTCTTCCAGCAAGGCCTACAGCCGCCGCAAAGCCCAGACATCTCCCACCCACAAAACCCTCGAAGATTTCGACGATGTCATCGTCCAAACCGAACTCACCAATCCGACCCAAGAAGTCCTCATCCTCTGCCGTGATGGCAAAGCCTTCACTGTCCAAGTCAGTGACATCCCCGTCGCCCAAAGACAGAACAAAGGCGTCCCCCTCATTAGCCTGCTCCCCCCAGCGGTGGGTAATACACCCGACAATATCATCGCCCAGCTTGTGCTCACCGAAGACCGCCTCGCTCAACAGCTCATCTTGATTACCGCGCAGGGCCGAGTCAAGCGCCTCGCCGCCGAAGAACTCACCAACATCAGTGGTCGCGGCCTCACTGCCGTTAAGCTCAAAGGCGACGACAGCTTGAAATATGCCTTTACCGCCGAACTTGGCAACGACCTGATTTTGGCCTCTTCCGGGGGGCGCCTGCTCCGCTTCCATCTCGACGAAGAACAGCTCCCCGAAATGAGCCGCACCGCCCAGGGACCGCAGGGCATTCGCCTACCCAAGAGCGAGCACCTCGTAGGCTGCGTTCCGGTCAGGCCCAAAGACATGCTCCTGCTATTTTCAGAAAAGGGCTACGCCAAGCGCATCCTCGTCAGCAACTTCAAAAGTTCAAACCGAGGCGGCATCGGCTCCCAGTCCTTTAAGTTCAGCTTGAAAAATGACGCCCTAGCCGCCATGATATTGGCGGTTCCAGAAGCCAACGTCACCGTACTCACCGATGAGGCCCACACTGCCAAGCTGCCAGTCGCTGATGTTCCTTTGCAGGGTCGCAGTCAACCGTGTGATCGCCTCGTCACCCCAGGCCGACGTGAAATCATTGTCGAAATCCTCATCACCGACAGCCCCTCCGACCTGTCAGAGGACTAGTCTTTTTCCCTACCCGCAAAACCCTTGGCAAACGTCCTCCTTCAAAACATCACCAAAGTCTTTCCGCAAGTTGGCCCCGCCCAGAAAACCAGCGATCAGCAGAGGGCCAAACAAAGCGGACATTCCATTGACAAAGCCAACCCGCCAGAGGACAGTGCTTCCGGCGTCTCCGTCCTCAAAAATATCAACCTCACCATCGCAGACGGTGAATTTATGGTGCTTGTCGGACCTTCCGGCTGTGGCAAAAGCACCCTCCTACGGATCATCTCTGGCCTCGAAACCCTCACCAGCGGCAACATCCAAATCGGCGATCGCACCATCAGCCATCTGCCGCCAAAACAGCGCGACATTGCCATGGTGTTTCAAAGCTACGCGCTCTATCCTCATCTCACCGTCTACGACAATCTCGCCTTTGGGCTACGCCGCGCCCAACCGGTTGGCACCCCCGACGCATCTCTCCCAAAGTCCAACTGGTTCGACAGCGGCCTAGTCGGCCTCACCCGCAGCCTACCAGCGCCCCTGCAGTACCAGTCGCAAACCGAAAAAGCCATCGCCGAGCGCGTCCGCACCGTTGCCACCATGCTGCAGATAGAGCCCCTGCTCAGCCGCTTACCCAAACAGCTCTCCGGCGGACAAAAGCAGCGCGTTGCCCTAGGCCGAGCCATGGCGCGCAATCCCCAGGTCTTTTTGATGGATGAGCCCCTCTCCAATCTCGACGCCAAGCTACGCACCGAGACCCGCGCTCAAATCGTCAGCCTGCAGCGGCAGCTCGGCACCACTACCATCTACGTCACCCACGACCAAACCGAAGCCATGACCATGGGCGATCGCATCGCCGTCATGAACCAAGGCATCCTCCAGCAAGTCGCCTCGCCGCTAGAGCTATACCGACACCCTGCCAATCGCTTCGTCGCCGCCTTCATCGGCTCCCCCCCTATGAACTTTCTCTCCGTCACCGTCAAACCGGTCGACGGCGGCTTCCAGCTTGTTCACCCGGCCTTCAGCCTTGCCCTACCCAGCAGCTGGCAAAGTGCGATCGCCTCCTACAGCAATCAACCCCTCACCCTCGGCATCCGCCCCGAACATATCCGCCTCGATCCCGCCCCCAGCAGCTTCCCCGCCACCATCACCCAGTTCGAAGCCCTCGGCAGCGAAACCTTCGTCAAAGCAACCCTCACCGCCACCACCGATACAAACGCCCACATCCAGATCCGACTTCCCGCCGAGCATCCCACCGCGACTGGCAACACCCTGCCTATCACCTTTCCCCCCCAAAAAATCCACCTCTTCGACACCGCAACCGAAGCCGCCATCAGCCGCCCTACCAACCTCTAAAAATGTTCGCCAAAGTCGCAAAAAGGCACAAAAAAGAGCACGGCGCTGCCGTGCCCCATTTCATCTATAAAATTCGCCCATTCCTTCAGTCGTCTTCATCCACCATATTCGGGCTAATCAAGGTAATGTCAAACTCATCCGGCGCAACCCCAGAAAAGGTATCCCGCTCCAGCTGATAAAAAATCGCCCTCGCCTGCGGACCAAACACGATCTCATCCTCATTCACCAGATCGTGCGCCTGCACCTTTCGCCCGTTAATCAGCATCCCATTTGCACTCGGCTTCCCCTTCAAGTTGCCATCCACAATCCGGTAGTAATCCGTCTCATTGTCCTTAGGCAGCTGCACTAGCGTGGCATGATGCCTAGACACAAACTGCGACGCCAGGCGAATGTCACACTTTGGGTCGCGCCCAATAGAATACACCGAACTTTCCAAAGAAATTTCGCGCCGTCCCTGACTATCTTCAACAATCAGAATGTTAGTAAGCTGAGAACCCGAAGACATAGATAAGGCCAAACTAAAGAAAATCTGTATCTAACGTGCCGATGATTGCCCGTCAAATCAAGAGTACTTTACAACTCTTTTGACGAACTGCAAGTGAGCAAACGCAGTCAGCCACAGCTATCCCGTCAAGATAGGAAAAAAAGCTAAAAAAAAAGCCCCAAAAAAGAAAAAAAAGGGCGATTCTGACGAACCGCCCTTGGAGCTATCAAACCTAAATAATCCTTCAAAGTAGTTAGCCTGCCATCGGAATCGTTTTCAGTCATCCCTGATACAGACTAAAGGAAAAACCTTGCAGCGCTGTCTCTCACGCTTTCTATGCTACAGCAGCAGGTACTTTTGCGGTCAGCTTCTGATACGTCGCCCGCATCTTCAGGCCAACCAACACCTGAAACAGGCCGCTGCCATTGTTTGAGCCCGGATAATCGCGGTGCTTCAGGAGTAGCTCAGTCATCTCGCCATAGTGCTGTGTAGAGGTGTTGCTCAAGTGGCTCTCTACATAAATGACCTCTTCAAGCCGGTCAAATTCGCCATCGAGTTCCAGCACAGACACTTCATTGCCAAAGTAGCTATCAGGACCATACTGCATGCGCAGCCCAGGATAAGAACAGGTCAGCTTGCGACCACAGGGAATCCAGTTAATCGTCGATCCCTCATCGAACAGGTAAACCGGGTCAAAGCCCTCAACGCCCTCACGCTGAATCAGGCGCACCCTCAGAATCTTATTCTCCTTATCATCTGGAATCAAATTCGTCGGCAAAATTTGGATGACGACATCAGCGTACTGCTTCTGCACATCAATGTATGCTTCAAAATCAGGCTTACGCGCATTGATCGCAGCCAGAACATCCTCGTAGGTGTGGCCACGCTCAGCCATATCCCGCTGGATCTTCCAGTTAATCTTTACCTCGTCGCTAATGTCGAGGTACACGCTAAAGTCCAGCAGCTTGCGCACCCGCTCATCGTAAAGTGGGTGCAAACCCTCAATCACCACAATCTTATTGGGCTCAACCTTTTCAGGTGGGTCAATCTCGCCCGTCTCGTGGTTGTAGATAGGCTTGTCGATAGTGTTGCCTTCCTTCAGCGCCTTGATCTGCTCATACATCAGATCAAAATTGTTGGCCTTTGGGTTCAAGGCAGTGACCTTCTTCTCCTTGCGCTGCTTACGATCCAAGCTATGGTAATCATCCAGACAGATGACCGTCATAAACTCTTCACCAAAGAGGTCTGCCAACCGACGCAAAAAAGTCGATTTGCCGCAGCCTGAGTCTCCGGCAACACCAATTAAAACTACCTGGCCTTCCTTACTGGTCATAGCGT
>JBCBIK010000230.1:0-5665 GCA_038524545.1 Cyanobacteria bacterium J06623_4
TGACGCGATCGCCTTCTTTACAGCTATTGTCCTCATCGTGGGCCTTATAGCGCTGCGTTCGCACCATAATCTTGCCGTACTTGGGGTGCTGAACGCGGCTCTCAACCGCGACCACCACTGTTTTTTCCATTTTTGTGCTGACCACGAGGCCAACTCTCTCTTTTGCTGCCATGGTGTGTTATGCCTCTGTTTCAGTCTCTTGGACGGCTGTGGCCAGCTGTCTTTCCCGTTCAATGGTCATCAGCTGTGCGAGCTTACGGCGATTGTGCTTGAACTGGTGAAACCCGGTTTCGAGCTGGCGGGTCGCCTTCTTAAATCTCAGGTCGAACAGTTCGCGCTTTGTTTCGGCAATGGCTGCAGTAAGCTCTTCATCGCTCAGCGCTCTGAGTTCTTTTATTTTTACGAGTGCCATTAGATCTGACCCTCCTCGCTATCTTTGACAATAAATTTGGTCTTAAAGGGCAGTTTGAAGGAGGCCAGTCGCATGGCTTCTCTGGCAACTTCTTCAGAAACACCTGCAATCTCAAAGACAATTCGACCCGGCTTGATAACGGCCACCCAAAATTCTGGGTTACCTTTACCAGATCCCATTCGGGTTTCGGCGGCGCGCATGGTCACAGACTTGTCAGGGAAGACGCGAATCCAAATTTTTCCGCCCCGTCGGATGTAGCGAGTCATGGCTCGCCGGGCGGCTTCGATTTGCCGGGAGGTCATCCAGCAACATTCGGTCGCCTGTAGGGCAAACTGGCCAAAGTTAATTTCGTTGCCACGGTGGGCCATGCCACGCATTCGACCGCGATGCTGCTTCCTAAATTTTGTTCTTCTTGGGCTTAACATGATGGATCACACTTCGAGAAAATGGTGACTAGAGGCGAAGGAAAGGCCAGCTGCAGAAGATCGCTGGCTAAAGCGCAGTAGCGCTCAGACTGCTACGAATCGTTGTTCGAGCGATCCTCAAACTGTTGACGGCGGCGAGGCTGACGGCGACGAGGCTGAGACTTAGTATCTTCGGGCTGGCTCTCTTGTCCAGGAATAACTTCACCCTTGAAGACCCAAGTTTTGACGCCTAGAATGCCGTAAGTTGTCTGGGCGGTGCGGTAGGCGTAGTCGATGTTTGCTCGCAGGGTGTGCAGCGGCACGCGGCCCTCACGGGTCCATTCAGTTCGCGCAATCTCAGCGCCGTTGAGTCGACCGCTGACCTGAATCTTGATGCCTTCTACACCGGCTCTTTGGGCTCTCTGGATAGCCTGTCTGACGACGCGGCGAAAGGAAACGCGGCGCTCTAGCTGCTGGGTGATGTACTCACAGATTAGTCCCGCATCCGCATCGACCCGCGCCACTTCTACAACGTTGATTCTGATTTGACGGCTGTTGTCTTTGATTTTCTTCTGTAGGCCTGCCCGCAGCGTTTCGATGCCTGCGCCACCACGCCCTACGACAACGCCGGGTCTGGCTGTTCGAACTTCGAGGTCGATCTGGTCGGCTTTGCGTTCGATATGCACATCGGAAATGCCTGCATTTGCTAGGGTCTTCTCGATGTATTTGCGGATCTCATGATCTTCTTCGAGCAGTTCTGGATAACGGTTTTTGTCGGCATACCAGCGGGAGCGATGCTCCTGAGTGATGCCAAGGCGAAGACCGATAGGATGAATCTTCTGTCCCACTGATGTACTCCTTAGAAAACGGGTGATGAATGGACGGGGATTAGACGGGGCGAGCTGGGGCTGACGGGGTGAGGATTTATGTTAATCCTCGTGAGTGTTAACTCTCGGATGGCTATGGCTTATAAGGTCCGATGGCTTAAACTTCGGTCCCGGGGGCAACCGCGATCGCAATGTGGCAAGTCGGCTTACGAATTTGAAAAGCTCGGCCTTGGGCGCGAGGGCGAAAGCGCTTGAGAACAGGCCCCTGATCGGCGTAAGCCTCGCTGATGTAAAGAGTCACTGGGTCTAGACCGTTATTGTGTTCGGCATTGGCAACCGCCGAGCGCAATACCTTGAGAATGGGCTCACAGGACTTGTAAGGCATAAACTCAAGCATGATCAGCGCTTCGCGGTAGGAGCGGCCTCGAATCTGGTCGAGCACTCGGCGTACCTTGCGAGGAGACATGCGGACAAACTTAGCCGTTGCCTTTACCTGAGAATCTGAATCAATATCAATCATGTCTGCTATCTCCTTTAGCGCCGCGCTTTCTTATCGCTTTTGGCATGGCCCCGGAAGGTTCTAGTCGGTGCAAACTCACCGAGCTTGTGACCCACCATTTGCTCGTTGATAAACACGGGTACGTGCTGACGGCCATTGTGAACCGCAACGGTGTGACCAATGAATTGGGGAATGATTGTCGAAGCGCGAGACCAAGTCTTGACGACCTGTTTTTCGTTCTTCGCATTGAGCTTTTCAATTTTGGTGAGAAGGTGGTCAGCCACAAAGGGCCCCTTCTTCAGCGAACGAGACATGCTTTTTACCTAAGAACAATCGTCAAAAAAGTGCGTGAAAAACTAGAGTGAAACGCCAAGAAATTCTCTGCTTCTATGCGTTTCTACCGCCGCGACCGCGCTTAGAAGACCGTCGCCGTCGTCGCACAATCAGTGAGTCGCTACCCTTCTTTTTCTTTCGCGTTTTGTAGCCCAGCGCTGGTTTACCCCAAGGGGTGACCGGTCCGCTGCGGCCAATTGGCGCACGACCTTCACCACCGCCGTGGGGGTGGTCAACCGGGTTCATCACGCTACCGCGAACTTCGGGGCGGCGGCCTGACCAGCGCTTGCGACCGGCCTTACCTAAAGTCAGGTTGCGATGCTCCACATTGCCAACTTGGCCAATGGTGGCGTAGCACTCACGGCGAACCATGCGAACTTCACTAGAAGGCAACTTGAGCGTGACGTAGCCACCCTCTTTGGCAACGAGCTGAGCGCCCGCACCAGCTGCGCGAACCATTTGGCCTCCTTTGCCCGGCACGAGTTCTACATTGTGAACCGTAGTACCCAAAGGAATCCGGTGTAGCGGTAAAGCGTTGCCCACTTCAAAAGGCGCCTCTTCACCAGAGACAATCACCGTGCCAACCTCTAGCCCTGCAGGGTGAAGAATGTAGCGCTTTTCGCCGTCTTCGTAGTGCAGCAAAGAGATCCGAGCGTTGCGGTTGGGGTCGTACTCAATGGTGGCAACCTTCGCCGGAATATCGTGCTTGTTGCGCCTGAAGTCGATATCGCGATATAGGCGCTTGTGGCCGCCCCCGCGATGGCGGCAGGTAATCACACCGCGGTTGTTACGACCTTTGTGACGGTGCACTGAATAGGTGAGTGACTTTTCTGGCTTATCGGTGGTGATGGCCGAGAAGTCGGATACGGTACGCTCGCGCGTGCCGGGTGTTAGTGGTCGGTAGGAGCGAATGCCCATGGCTATACTCTGTCGCTTGGCTGGTTACGTTTGGCTGGTTGGTCTGGAGATTTTGGTGGGATGCTCGGCTAGCTGAGATGGGCTCAGCAAATTGTCCCAATCAGGCTAGACATCTGGGAAAAGCGTGATGGTATCGTCCGGGGCCAAGGTGACAACTGCTCGCTTGTAGGCGGCTCTGTGACCGATGAACTGACCGACTCTGCGCTTCTTGCGCGGTGGGTTTTGGGTGCTAATGCCAACCACGGTGACATCAAACAGCTGCTCAATGGCGCTTTTAATCTGCGGCTTTGTCGCTTTGGGGGCGACCTCGAAAGTGTACTGATTGTTTTCGAGGGCAATGGTTGCTTTTTCTGTAATCAGAGGTCTGCGAATAATGTCTGGAATTTCGCGCTCTGCAAATCGTTTACTCACCGTATACCTCCTGAATTTTTTCGAGTGCAGAGGCTGTAACGACTAAGTTGTCAGCGTGCAGAATGTCATAGATATTGAGGTTTGTGGCATCGATCATCCGTACGTTTGGCACGTTTCGCAGAGAGCGATATATCGTGTTGTTCTTTTCGCTGAACACCATGAGAATTTTGGCGCTCGTATCGACACCCCAGCGATCAATGGCGGCGAGCATTTCCTTCGTTTTGGGCTGGCTCAGCTCGCTGCCAAAATCCTGTACGACGACCATTTCTTCTGCCCGGCTCTGAAAGGCCGTCCGCAGCGCTAGTCGACGCTCCTTGCGATTCATTTTGGTGGTGTAGTCGCGGGGCTTGGGTCCAAAGATGACACCGCCACCTCGCCACAGCGGAGAGCGGATAGACCCAGCGCGTGCTCGGCCTGTGCCCTTTTGCCGCCAGGGCTTACGGCCACCACCGCGGACCTCGGCGCGGGTCTTGCTGGAGGCAGTCCCCTGTCGTCCGTTATTGATTTGACGAACGAGCGCCCGGTGAACAATGTGTGAGGCGTTCTCTTCATTGGCAACTTTGAGGTCTAGGCTGGCGGTGCCTGCCTTCTCTCCTTGCCAATTTTTAATTTCACAATCAACCATGATGTTTCTTGGGCTTATTGCCGAGTCTTTCTGTGCGGGTGGCGGACGGCTATCGATAATGAACGACCATTCGAGCGGTTTTGCTCTATTTTTTGATGATTACTGGCCAACGATAGTCGCAGGGGTGATGTTGAGCAGTGTCCCGGCTTTGCCTGGTACACCGCCTTTCACCAAAAGAAGATTTCGGTCGCTGTCGACCCTGACAACGCTGAGCTTGCGAATGGTGACTTTCTCGGCACCCATGCGCCCTGCCATACGCTTACCGGGATAAACTCGTCCGGGCGTTGTACCCGCGCCGGTTGAGCCAGGTGCTCTGTGGTTTTTAGAACCGTGAGACATGGGGCCTCGACGGAAGTTATTGCGTTTTTGGTTGCCAGCGAAGCCTTTACCAATGCTGATGCCGCTGACGTCAATGAGCTGACCCGCTTCGAACCTTTCTGTCGTAACGGTTTGGCCAACTTCAAATTCTGCTATATCGTCGACGCGATACTCACGGAGGTGGCGAACGGGGGTTGCGCCTGACTTTTTGAGATGGCCGAGCTTAGGCTTATTGAGCGCCTTTTCTTTGACGTCTCCGTAGCCGACTTGAATAGACGAATAGCCGTCCGTTTGCTCTGTTTTTATCTGCGTGACGACGCAGGGGCCAGCCTGAATGACGGTAACTGGAATTGCATTACCAGTTTCGTCAAACACCTGGGTCATACCAAGTTTGGTACCAAGAATACCGACAGACACGAATTTTGAGTCTCCGCTTCACGACGCCAAAGCGCATGGGCTAAGGGTTTCCCTCCCATGGCGTTGACAGAACACAACCAGCAGTGGGCATTAAAAAAGTACAAGACACCTCAGGCAAAAAATAAGCCCGTTGATAGGGACGTCTGCACTTCTTTCCAAACCACACTGGAAATCAATCGACAGGGCAATTTCGATGAAGAGACTCAACCCATTGGGAATCTCTTGTTTGCCTTGTCCTTACGCCTAGGACTTGGAGAAACAGCTTTCGCGTTCCTCTAGTATCCGTTTTTCCGGCGACAGTCTTTAACTATACACGGTTTTTGGCGTATGTCTACAAAAAGTGAAAAGTAATTTCTGTGTTTTTGTGTGTGAGGTGATTTTTGACCATAGTGCCTTCTGCGATATCAGTGCTCTGACCGGTTGGTGCTTTGCTGAGCAATGACTGCCTAAAAGTCTGATGAAAGTTGGGCGGACTATGGAGTACGATACTTGCAGTCTATA
>JBCBIK010000231.1:0-5631 GCA_038524545.1 Cyanobacteria bacterium J06623_4
TGCCTATGGATTAATATTAGCGGGAGTAATTACTTTTGTAAAGTTTCTCAGACTTTCGGATGAGCAGCTACTCCAGGCTGTATTCACTTAAGTTCATATCCTTTTGTATCGTTGGACCCTTTTCCCTATAAGCTTTTTGGCGCTCAACGTTCTATAGGGTAGGTCATCACAATGCCAGGAATTAGACAAAATAGAATCGTGATCTAAACCTTAAGAAATCGGTGTTGGGCTACTTTACTGGTGGGCTAAATGAATGACTGGCTTGCATACCTGGGCCAGCCATCCGCCTGGATAAGGGTCGGTTTTGCTACCGTTTGGTGCTTGAAGCAGTAAGACGAGTTTTTCGATTTGGTGAAAGTTTGGCGGCTCTGGGAGCGCATTTTGTAGCAGCTGGCGAATGACTCGTCGCTGCAAAGCGAGCGGGGCTTCGAGGAGGCGATCGCGCTGTAGCTCCCAGGTTTCTTTTTCTGGCAGGTAAACGATGGTCTGCTGGTAAAGCGCCGTTGCTGCTTCCTCTATATATAAGATGTCGGCTGTTGTAATCTCGGCGAGCTGAGAGAGCGATCGCTCTACTTGCGGGTTGAAGTGTGTGCGCAGATAGGGCAGCAGCTCCTGGCGAATGCGGTTGCGACGATAGCTGAGGTTTTGATTGCTGCTGTCTTCCCAGATGGGAAGCTGGTGCTGATGGCAAAATTGCGCTGTTTGCGTTCGAGTGAGGGATAGTAGGGGGCGTACAAGGCTGATGGCTGGCTGGACGGTGTCGAGCGATCGCACCCAGGGCAGAGCGGCGACACCATCAATGCCGGTGCCTCTAATAAGGTTGTAGAGAACGGTTTCGGCGCGATCGCTTGCCGTATGCCCTGTCACCACATGTCTACATCCGTGCTCTCTAGCGATGCCAGCAAAGATTTCGTAGCGCCATGCCCTAGCAGCTGCTTCGCTCTCGGGTGGCTTACCCGCTGTTTTCACCCACACGGGCAGCTGCCAGTGTTTTGCCAACTGCATGACGTGCGTTGCATTGTCATCTGCATCCTTACGCCAGCGGTGGTTGCAGTGAATAATGCCAAGTTGCCAGTCCCACTTATTCCGTAAATCTAGCAATAGACGCGCTAAACACAGTGAATCCTGCCCCCCAGAAACAGCCATGAGGATATGGCTGCGTTTGGGAAGCAGGACGCGCTGTCTGAGTAGGGTATGAAGTTTAGCGTGGATAGAAGACCAAGCCATCTTGTCCGTACAGTGTCCCTACTTTATGGGTACTAGGCTTGAGGCCGCAGTAGCCTATTGGTCTCGGTTGGTGATGTTGTCCTTAGCGTCGGTAGCGGTGTCTTTGATTTGATCGGTAGCCTCGTTGATTCGTTGTTTGGCCCGGTCCAACCAGCTTTCACCGCTTGCTTTTGCAGTGCCAGTAGCGCCATCAATGTTGCTTTGAGCGTTGCCTTTCAGGGCATCAAGGCGGTCCTGTGCACTGTCAGCCATATCACCGGCAGCGCCTCGGACGCCGTCGATGCCACCACGGACATTATCACCCATGCCAGAGAGGCCGCTGCTTGCGGAGCCTCGAACGCCATCGATGCCTTCTCTAATATTACCGAGCCCGCCTTGGGCGGAGCTTTTGAGGCCTTCGAGGTTACCCTTGGCACCTTCAAAACCGCCTCGGACGCCCTCAATGCCGCTGCCTACCGTGCCTGAGACACCGCCTTTGAGACCAGATGCCAGGTCACTGGCTTGATTGCCCATGCGACCTGCAATCCCTGTACCGGCGGCGGCTGCGCCACCGGCTAGGGCTGCGCCACCTGCTGCCATCTTGCCTAAGCCCGCTTTGCCTAGGCCTGTACCCTCTACTGTTCCACCGATGTCAGCACGGCCTACGCCTACTTCAGGGCGACCTACCCCTACGCCAGCACCAACCCGCTCTGTTTCATATGCACTTTGGATGCGATCGCTCTGGTCTGCGTTGGTGATGTAGCCGGTCTCTTCTTCTTTACCTCGCTTTCCAGCCGCCCAAATCAGTAGACCCAGACCTGCCAAAGGTAGGAGCAACCACCACCAGCGGCCACGGTTTGACAAGCCGCCTAGGTCGGCGGCGCCATTTTCGATGTTAACGCCATCTGGCGCACCGGCTTCAGCGCCATCTGCAGTGGCTGCGCCTGTCCCATCCGCTCCTGCTCCATTGGCCTCAAGGGTTGTACCGTCAGCTCCGGGGGTAGTGCCCTCAGTATCAGATGCAGCGCCTGCATTCGAGGTATCCTCAGCGCCTAGGTTAGATGCTGTGCCGGCTGTGCCGCCGTTTGTTTGACCCTCGGCTGCACCGCTACCCGCTGCATCTCCCGCAGCCACATCTCCTGTAGCTGCATTTCCTGTAGCTGCGTTGCCTGCTGAAGTGCCAGTGGCTGTACCCGCGGCGGCGACGCCGTTGGTGGCATCCGGGATGAGGCCCGTTCCAGAGACGCCCGCGTCGTTTACCACTGCCTGACCGGGATTCCCGGTGGCATAGCCCAAGAATGCAGAGACTGCGGGTGAGGCACCGCCTGCATAGACAAAGGAATAGGGCTGAGAGAAGGGATAGCGAGGGTCGCTAGGCGGTGTTTTGTGGAGCTGCAGTGCCTTGATTTCGGGCTGGCCTTCTAGCTCTCCGACCAGTACATAGCTGATGCCGTCGGCACCGAGCGCTTTGACTACGGCCTCTGTGGTATCTGCGTCGACAGTTGTGGCACCGCCTGCGGCTTCAAAAGGCGCTGTTGTAAAAACAGGATAGGGCTCTAGGGCCTGTCGCGTTTCGCTGGATGCCGGACGGTCAACCAGCTTGATAGGACCCGCTGAACCGCCGACTTCTGACCAATCTTTGATTTCTCCTCTGAAGATCTGTGCAAACTGGCTGCCGGTAATGCTCTGAGCAAAAGGATTATTGCTGCCGACGATAATGGCAATTTTTTCGCGTCTGACCGGCACTTCGATGAGGCCCTGAGCTTTTTCTTCGGTGGTTAATGGGCGGCTAATCGCGGCGAGGTCAGCGTTGTCATTCAAGACATCTTGAATCGCCTGGTCAGCAGATTTGGTAGTAATGCTGACTTCACTATTGGCATAGTCACCTTCGAATCCGCTGCGAAGTGCTTCGCTAATGGCATTCATATTGTCAGAACCGCTGCTGATACGCACAGCTGTGTTCTCGGGGACGGCGGTAGGGAGGGGGAAGGTGGGCGCCGTTTGCGCTGCGATGGGTGGGATGCCGGGCAACACTAGGGCAGACGCCACTGACTTAATCGGGATGGCGCAGGCTAAAAGGGCTGCAATTGTCAGGGCTGAAGTCGTTTTGCGATTAACCATTAGTCTAATTACACCTCTTTCGTTATGGGGAAATAAGCCGTCTAGCGTGCGACTATGCGAAACTGACAGGCAGCTGTTGCCGCGAAACATTCGCTTGATGAGTATTTTTACTTGTTTTTTACCTTAGGGGAATGATATTACGCACTTTACACGGTAAGACTGCATCTCCAGATCTCAGACTGAATTTATGTTTTCTTCAAATGACAAATCCGGATAAATTTAATAGGACTTTATGAACTTTTTATGGAGTTGGTAGGTCGCATTTGTACCCAACAGCAACGACTGTAGCCGTCTCAAAAGCCTATTTGCTATGTGGTCCATCTGTGGATGCACTGATAGAAAATGTATCAACTCATCTTGATAAGTCTGTTATATTTAGCCACGCGCTATGTTCCACAAAGCAATAGTGTTCTAAGATAGCCAAGGCTTATGGCTTGGCTAGCCCTACAGGTGTGTGCTGACAAGTACGTGCCGAGGGTTTGGTGAGCTTGAGTTAGGACGTGCGGCCAAAGGGTGTCGGCAGATGGTTCCAGATTTTTCATCTCAAAATAGTCCGCCTTCTGACGGCGTTGACTTCGATAATTTTATTTTGGAGATTGATCCTGAGCCAGCTTCTCCAGAGGCGGAGCCTGCGCAAACCAAGCCTGAAAGTAATCCTAATCTTCAGGTTCAGTTTAAGAGTGAGGGGGGGCGGTTGCTGCTAATCTTGCCACCCGCACCCGAAAAGAGTCGCAATCCTGTCTATTGGGAAGAGCTAAGGCAGCAGCTGAAGAGCCGAATCGCGGGAGGCTCTAGGTTTTTGCAGCCCCATACGCCTGTGCACTTAATTGCGCGCGATCGCCTCCTCGACAGCCAGCAGGTGCAAGAAATAGACGCTCTGCTCAGTGATGCTCAGCTGCCCCTAAAGCGAATTTATGCGAGCCGCCGCCAGACTGCTGTGGCTGCAGCAACTGCCGGATACTCTGTAGAGCAGCAGACTACCCTCAGTCACCTAGGCCAAGGGCAAGAAGCCTCCATGCAGGCCATGGATGAACCCCTGTACATGCAGACGACGCTGCGTTCTGGCGTAGAGGTGCGCCACCGTGGCACCGTGATTGTGCTCGGTGACGTCAATCCAGGCAGTTCCATTGTGGCTGAAGGCGATATTTTCATTTGGGGGCGGCTGCGCGGCGTTGTGCATGCAGGCGCGGGTGGCAATAGCCAGTGCCGTATCATGGCCCTGCATATGCAGCCGACGCAGTTGCGAATTGCCGATAAAGTGGCGCGTTCACCAGACGATCCGCCCGCTCAATACCAGCCTGAGGTAGCCTATATTGGCCCCGACGGTATTCGTATTGCGCTCGCCGCCGAGTTTGCCTTAGCCGACCTGACTACAAAAGAGAGCCCATGAGCCGCATTATCGTTATGACCTCCGGTAAAGGAGGTGTTGGTAAAACAACCTGTACCGCCAACTTAGGCATGGCCTTAGCCAAAGCGGGGCAACGGGTCGCTGTTGTTGACGCAGACTTTGGCCTGCGAAATCTGGACCTGCTACTGGGGTTGGAAAATCGCATTGTCTACACTGCTTTGGATGTGTTGGCGGGTGAATGTCGCCTCGATCAGGCCCTTGTGAAAGACAAGCGACAGCCAAACTTGGCGCTCTTACCTGCAGCGCAAAATCGCTCCAAAGAGTCGATTAAGCCGGAGCAGATGAAGCGTTTGATCAAAGCGCTAACCAAGGTCTATAACTTTATTTTGATCGATAGCCCTGCCGGGATCGAGATGGGCTTTCGAAATTCTATTGCTGCGGCCCGAGAAGCCATTATCGTGACGACGCCCGAAATTTCGGCAGTGCGCGACGCGGACCGGGTGATTGGTCTGTTAGAAGCCAACGACATTAAAGCCGTTCGACTAGTAATTAATCGATTGCGTCCGGCCATGGTGGCGGCAGAGCAAATGATGTCTGTAAAGGATGTTCAGGGTATCTTATCGATTCCGTTGCTGGGGGTCATCCCCGATGACGAGCAGGTGATTGTTTCGACTAACAAAGGAGAGCCCTTGGTGTTAGAAGAGAAGCTATCAAAAGCTGGAATTGCCTTTACGAACGTCTCCCAGCGTCTGCAGGGTGAAAAAGTTCCACTTATGGACCTCAGCATTCCTCAGGAAGGCTTCTTTACGAGACTTAAACGGCTGTTTGGCATGTAGTCGTTTCGCTACAGTCGGTTGTGATACTGGCTGTATTTGAACGATCCCTGTTTGACGGGGCCTCTAAATGGGTATATGACTGGCAGCGACATCAAGGTGACTAACTATCATGGCAATTCC
>JBCBIK010000232.1:0-5621 GCA_038524545.1 Cyanobacteria bacterium J06623_4
TCACAGAGGGGCATCCCGATAAAATTTGTGATCAAATTTCTGACACGATTTTGGACACGGTGCTAGCGTTGGACCCCAGCAGTCGAGTGGCGGCCGAGGTGGTGGTCAATACAGGGCTGGTCGTGGTCACCGGCGAAATTACGTCTCAAGCAACGGCAAATTTTGTCAAAGTGGTCCGGGAAAAGATTTCTGAAATTGGCTATACCGACCCAAAAAATAATGGCTTTTCAGCGGATAGCTGCTCTGTGCTAATTGCGCTAGATGAGCAGTCGGCCGATATCGCCCAGGGGGTGAATCAAGCTCAAGAAACCCGAGAGCAAACAAGCGATGAGCGATGGGATGCCATTGGCGCGGGTGACCAGGGCATTATGTTTGGCTTTGCTTGTAACGAGACACCGGAGCTGATGCCGCTGCCGATTAGTTTGGCCCATCGCATTTCCCGTGAGCTAGCAGCCGTCCGCAAGAGCGGCCAGCTTGCTTACCTAGGCCCCGATGGTAAGACTCAGGTAACGGTGGAATATGAAGATGGTCGCCCGGTTGGCATTGATACGATTTTGGTCTCGACGCAGCATACGGAAACCATTGGCGATCTAGAAAGCAACGAAGCGGTGCAGGCCAAAATTAAGGAAGACCTCTGGGAATCTGTTGTGATGCCGTCTTTTGCTGGGCTGTCGATTCAGCCGAGCGATAGCACCCGCTTTTTGGTAAACCCGACTGGCAAGTTTGTCATTGGCGGACCGCAGGGAGACTCGGGCCTAACGGGGCGCAAAATTATTGTGGATACCTATGGCGGCTATTCTCGCCATGGGGGCGGTGCTTTTTCGGGTAAGGATCCTACTAAGGTAGATCGCAGCGCGGCCTATGCTTGCCGCTATGTGGCAAAGAACATTGTGGCTGCTGGCCTAGCTGACAAGTGCGAGGTGCAGCTGAGCTATGCGATTGGCGTGGCTCGTCCTACCAGCGTCTTCGTTGAGACGTTCGGCACGGGCAAGGTGTCAGACGACAAGCTGATGGCCCTTATCGGTGAGCACTTTGAGCTGCGGCCTGCGGGGATTATTGAAACCTTCAACTTGAGAGGACTACCGGCTGAGCGAGGTGGTCGTTTTTATCAGGAGGTGGCTGCTTACGGTCACTTTGGTCGTGACGATTTGGATTTGCCCTGGGAGAAGACTGATAAGGCAGAGATGCTGACGTCGGCTTTGACTGAGCGGACTGCGGTGAGTGTGTAGGCTACGGCTGAATATATAGTTCTTTGCACTTTGCTGTAGGCAATTGTCAGAAGGCTCCCAAACATTTGGGAGCCTTCTGCTTTTTAGATAAGGTACTGTGGCGGTGAGAGTTGACGGGGGGTCAATAGTCGCCAGCACTTTGTAGGTGGTAGGTTTAGGGATGGTATACGCTGGACTTTTTGCGATGGCTCTTTTCCCTGCATATCGGCCTAGGACGCTTTCGTTGGGACCGTTGGAAAGCGAAATTATTGAGATTTTATGGATGCTGGGGCCGACGTCTGCGACGGCTGTCCATCAGCATATCCTGGAAGATATTGACAGAGAGCTGACCTATTCTTCAGTGTCGACGGTGCTGAAGCGGTTGATTAAGAAGGGATGGGTTGTGTGCGATCGCCAGAACCGAGTACACATTTGGCAGGCGAAGGTATCGCGCCAAGATGCAGATATTTTGAAGGCTCACGATCAGCTGCATCAGTTTTTAGCGGTTGGGAGTCCTGAGATTGTGGCGGCGTTTGCCGACAGGCTCGACGATGCAAGCTTGGATCAGCTAGATGCGATCGCTCAGAAAGTGAGAGCGGCCCGTCAGGAAAGAGAGCAATCCTTATGATGCACTCGCAGATGATTGTGCTGGCTGTCTTACTGGCTTGCTGTGTGCGAGCCTGGAGTCCGAGCGTGTTATCGACCGTGAAGCCCTGGTCATCTCGCTGGGCAGGTACGCTGAGCGCTTTTGTCATTCCGCCGCTGTTTTTGCTGATGACCGCTGTGTCTGTGGTGACGATGGGACCGGTGTGTCAGCTGCGCTGGGAAGGCTGGTTGAGCTTTAGTTTGGCGGCGGGTTTTGTGGTCGGGGCGTGGATTTGTTGGGGCTATCTAATGTGGTTGCTGCGAAGGGTTTCTCGTAGCATGGACCGCTACCCACTTAGCCAAATTCGGACGCCGTCGCGCGTGACATTGGGTCGAATTATCGATATGGACGCTATTTTTAGTGCGCAGGTGGGCTTTTGGTCTTCGGATCTGGTGGTGAGTCGAGGCGTTGTCGATGCCCTAGATAAGCAGCAGCTGGAGGCTGTACTTGCCCACGAGGCAGGCCACGCGCACTACCGAGATACGTTTTGGTTTTTTTGGCTAGGCGGGCTGCGGCGGCTGACGTGCTGGCTCCCCCATACCGATGAACTGTGGGAAGACCTGTTGCTGCTGCGGGAGATGCGCGCCGACCGTTGGGCTGCTCGCACGGTAGATAGGCTGGTGCTGGCAGAGTCGCTGATTAGCTTTTTGTCTGCGCCAGCGAGCATGGATGAGTCTATCTGCGCCGGGTTTAGCTTGGCTACGCCTCATAGTCGCTTAGCTCAGCGCATTGATGCTCTGCTGGTAGAGGATGGTCATGAGCCTCTGATGGACCCGTTTTGGGAGCGGTATTGGCCTGCGATCGCCCTCGCACTAACGCCATTGCTAACGATTCCTTTTCACCACTAGCACTGATTGCCATCCGCAGGGAAACTGTAACTATGAAGCGGCGGGCAGACTGAGGGCGTTCAGAATGTTGATAGATACAGCGCTGAAAGAATGGTCAGTTGCGGTAGATGCGCTGGCTGATGGCGAGATGATGATGCTTTTGCGGAAGGGAGGCATTAAGGAAGCTCAAGGCCGATTTTCTGCGCAGGCTGAAAATGTTTTGCTGTTTCCGACGTTTGAGCATCAGCAGCCAGCGCTACTGATGCCGCAGTATCAGGTGGCGGTGAAGCCGGTAACGCAGGGATGGCATCCACAGACGATTACGCTGAAGGCGTGGGCTACGATTACGGATATTTTTCTGACGCAGGATACGGATAAGGTGGCGGCGCTGTCAGCGTTTCATATTTGGCAGCCTGAGCTGGCGCAGGCGCGGTTGAAGTGGAAGGCTAGTCAGCCGCTGTATGTGCTGGCGCTGAGAACCTATCGCCTTGCTGCGCCGGTAGAGATTCCCTGGCAAGCAGAGTATGGTGGCTGTCGGTCTTGGATAGCGCTGGCCTCGGCGCAGTCTGTGTCGCGGGCGGTGCCTGCGATGTCGGACGGGGCGTACCAGCAGCAGGTGAGTGCGATCGCAGCGCATCTATCAGGCTAAGTTAAGCAGGATCAGTTGAGCCGAACTATTGGCTAGAGGAGACGGAGGCGGGCTGATTGCCAGAGAGGCCATTTTCGGAGGCAACGCCAACATCACTTGCGATCGCGTGGGCGATACCATAGCTTTTATCTCTCTTTCCCGTTGAACCCGCCGACCCATTGGTGGTAGGAGCGCTCAAAGCGTGTTCCTTACCTAACCGAGGTACCACAATCGTAACGGTCGTCCCTTGGCCGGGGCCTTCACTGTAAATGGTGATGTCGCCCTGCATCAGGTGCATGAAATTTTGTGAGATGGCCAGTCCGAGCCCTGTGCCGCCGTAGGGCCTAGTGTGGGAGCCATCGAGCATTACAAAGGGTTTGAAGAGCTTGGGCAGATGCTTCGGGTCGATGCCAATGCCAGAATCAGTGATGGCAATTTTGACCCAGGGGGGTGGTGGCATGTAGATGTCTGCGCGGCTGAGGGCTCTGTCTATGGGGCTCTCATCGGTTGTGACTTTGATGCTGATGATGCCCTCATCGGTAAATTTGATGGCGTTAGACAGGACGTTTAGCAAGACCTGCTTAAACCGGGAGTGATCGACCGGGATGACGACAGGCTCTGGAAAGTTGGGGCGAATAACTTTTAGCCCTTTTTCTTGAAGCTGGGAGGTTTGAATTTCTAAAACGTCTTGGATGATGTGCCTGAGGTCGACCGGCGTAATGTTGACATCTAGGGTACCAGCCTCAATTTTGGCAATGCTCAAAATATCTTCGATAACTGATAAGAGATGCAGGGCGGCTTTGTCAGCCTGATGTAGAAAGTCCAGCTCTTCTTCTCGCGAGTCGCAAAGGTCGTCTTGAACGAGATGAATAGAGCCAATGATGCCGTTTAGTGGTGTTCTCAGCTCGTGGGAGGTATTGGCCAAAAATTCATTTTTGAGCTGGTTGGCCATTTGGGCATCTTGCCAGGCCCGGCGCAGCTCTGCAGAATTTTCTTCTAGCCGTCTTAGCATTCGCTCGATAACGGTGCCGAGGTAGTCTAGCTCCCAAATATGAGAGCTGTGGGGGGCTTCTTTGAGCTGTGAGAGGTCGTCGACATCTTGGGTATAGCGAATCAGTCGTTCTATCGGTAGGGAAAGGCTACGAGAGACGTAGAGAGCAAGCAAGATACTGGCGATAAATAGGCCGACATTGAGCACGAAGAGCACTTGCCGAATGTCGTTGAGGCCATCTAGGGCTTTCTCAATGGGGGTGACGGCTAGGACAGTCCAGACGCGATTTTGCTTGGGGCTGACCGGTACTTGAAATCCGCTGTAGCCAGCAAGCCATTCCCGGCCGTCTTCTGGCAGAAAGCCGTACAGGTGAACAAAGTCGTCGTTACCTGCTTTGACATTGCCGATGACGCTATTGAGCTTGTTAGCGTCGCGAAGTTCGGCAATGTTTCGCCCGATCTGATTGCTGTCTGGGTGGGTAACGATGACCTGATTTTGATCGATGACGACGGTTTCACCCACTAGGGACTGGGGGGCGATGTCCTGTAGCTGATACAGGTACACTTCCATGGCGAGGGTGTAGCGCAGTGTGCCATCTGGGGCGTATACCGGGCTCGCCACAACGAACTGAACGAGGGCTCTGCCTTCTGGCGCCTCCGCCTGGTTGCTGGAGACGACGGAGGCGCTTAACCCTGGCGAAAAGACGTAGAAGTCTGACTTTTCGACGCTGCCGGTCTGTAGCCAGGGAACCTGCTTCGCTGTTGGCACAATGTGGCGGAGGTTAGCGGAACTTTGTGAGCTTGGTGCACGCTCAGTGGGCACTGTATCAGCTGAGGGTGAGTCAGCTGAGGGCGAATCAGGTGCTTGGCTTAGACCTGCAGGGGTTGTTGTCGTAGCGATTTTCGTGGCGGTTTTATCTGTGACACTGCCTGTGGTCGAAAGACTGGCGGTGGAGGCGTCGATTTGGCAGGTGTTGATGGCAGAGTCTTTAGATTTAGGAGATTTGAGTTCGACGCAGTTGATGGTGTAAGGGGTGACGTCTTGAATGAAGTCTGTGAGGATCTGTTCGATGGCGTCGACGTCGCCTGATTGAAAGGCTTCTGTTTCTGCCAAGAGGTCTAGGTTAGCTTTGACGGATTGGATGCCGGTTTCGAGCTCTTCGGCTTTGCGAATGGCGCTACTGGTGAGGTTTTGCCGGGCTGTGGTGAGTAGGCTAGTGCGTGCTTTGCGCAGGGCTACGGCCTGCCCAATAAATAAGATGGGCAGGCTGAAGGCCAAAATTCTAAGCAGTAGGTTGCGCCGAAATGAGCGCGGATGATTA
>JBCBIK010000233.1:0-5530 GCA_038524545.1 Cyanobacteria bacterium J06623_4
CATCTCGCAGAAAATATTAGGAGGATATGGAATGGCGCTTGTACCTATGAGGCTGATGCTTGATCATGCAGCTGAAAACGGTTACGGGATTCCTGCATTTAACGTAAACAACCTAGAGCAGATCCTTGCAATTATGCAGGCTGCTGATGAGACCGATAGTCCAGTGATTCTGCAAGCTTCTCGCGGCGCACGGAAATACGCCGGTGAGAACTTCCTACGCCACCTGGTGATGGCAGCGGTAGAAACCTATCCCCACATCCCAGTTGTCATGCACCAAGACCACGGAAACGGCCCTGCCACTTGCTATTCTGCAATTCGCAACGGCTTTACCTCCGTCATGATGGACGGCTCCCTCGAAGAAGACGCCAAGACCCCCGCTAGCTTCGAGTACAACGTTCGTGTCACCAGCGAAGTTGTCAAAGTAGCCCACGCCATCGGTGCCAGCGTAGAAGGTGAGCTAGGCTGCCTCGGTTCTCTCGAAACTGGCCAAGGCGAAGCCGAAGACGGTCACGGATTTGAAGGCAAGCTCGACAAAGATCAGCTGCTCACTGACCCCGAAGAAGCCGCTCAGTTTGTAGAAGCCACCCAAGTCGACGCCCTTGCCGTTGCCATCGGTACCAGCCACGGCGCGTACAAATTCACCCGTAAGCCCACAGGCGAAATTCTAGCAATCGACCGCATTGCAGAAATTCACAAGCGCCTGCCAAACACCCACCTCGTCATGCACGGCTCCTCTTCCGTTCCCCAAGAATGGCTAGAGATGATCAACGCCCACGGCGGTGCTATTCCCGAAACCTACGGCGTCCCCGTCGAAGAGATTCAGAAAGGCATCAAGAACGGCGTTCGCAAAGTGAACATCGACACAGACAATCGCTTGGCCATCACGGCTGCGATTCGTGAAGCCGCCGACGCGGATCCCAAGAACTTTGACCCCCGTCACTTCCTCAAGCCTTCCATCAAGTACATGAAGCAGGTTTGTACTGCTCGCTATGAAGCGTTTGGTACAGCTGGCAATGCTTCTAAGATCAAGCAGGCTGGCGTTGAAGTCTTTGCAGCTAAGTACGCCGCTGGCGAACTTGATGCAAAAGTCAAAGCAACTGCGGCTGTCTAATCAGTCGTCGATAAAGCTGACTAAGTCCGACAAAGCTTGACAACGACAAAGCCCTCCAAAAGCAGTTGCTTCTGGAGGGCTTCTTGCTTAGCTAAATCAGACCGGTAGACTTAGTACTTCTGGCCCATGCCTATCGCTCCCCGCAGCACATTGCCACAAAGTCACTGGCCCTCGAGATCAAACACCTTCTCCAAAAGCTTACGGTCAGCGCCCCCACCGTCCGGCTCAAACCATACTTCCAAGCGGACGGCATCAGAGGTCCTTCCCACTTCCCCGTGCAGCGTAAAATACGTATTCGAGAGGAATAGCTCATTGGGCTCATCCGACCAGCCTATCCACTCATTTGTTTTTTGCGCGAGCCGATGGGTCGAGAGCGTAATGCCATTGCGCGCATTAAACGCCTTGAGATAGACCTTACCCGGCTCCCCTGGATTCGCCCAAATCGTCGCATCGTAGAGACCGGGCTGCACCGCGTGAAACAGTTCTAAAGAAGGTGCGCCAGTTTGCACACTGCCAGGCGGTAAGAGGTATCGAATATTTTCCCAAGTCGGGTGATACGCGAGGTCACCAAATTCTGTCTCTGTAAAATCCAAGGCAGCTTGGGTCAGTGGCCGCGCAGCCCCCATCGACTCCTCAAAAATTTCGACAACCAACGACTGGTCCTCAACCACGCTAATGCTCTGGTCAGAGTGCAAACTGCCTTCCGACAGCTTGACCGCAGCAGTCTCACTAGGCACTAGCTGGGTCATATCGCCCACATTGTTCAGCCAGGGCTTGCCAGAGAGCCCAATCGTAAATCGAGTCTGAAAATAAGGCCGGTCTAGCACTTGCTTAATATCCGAACTGGAGTAGTAGCCGTGCAGGGTGTAGCGCCAGTCCGAGCCGATTTTCCACCGGCGGGTCGCATACAGGCGATCGCGCTCTTCAAACAGCCGCCAAGCCGGATGCGCTGCCAAATATCGCTTCAGCACCGCTGGTTCATGCTCGTGCAAATACTGCAGGCTACTCACCGTCGCCGTAATCGTAGAGCCATCTGCCGCCGCCGTTCCCAGAGCCGATAGCAAAGCCCCCTGAAAGTCATCGACAGCCGCCATCTCCAAATCTACAGGCGTTCGTCGCTTGGGCGTCTGTGCCTCAAGACGCTTGGGCAAATAGGCCGCAACCGCTTCGGGCTCATAGTCCCCCGCCGTCGCAAACAGCAGACTATTTCCAATAGCCGTCGTCACAGCCGTGCACACCAGCACCAGCAGCGCAAAATTTGCGCTACCTCTCCCCCAGCGCTGCTTCGACAGGTTCCAAACGGTAGAGCCCAGCAGCCCGCAAAAAGTAAGCAGCAAACCGCCCCCAAAAAACCACCCCATCGCCCACATAACAGATGAGAAAGCCACAGACGTCGCGGATGTGGCCTGCAGACTGCTGGCGATCGCACTCATTGCCAGCAGCGATGCTGCCAAACAAATCATGCCCGGCAGCCAGCTACTGTTGAAATAGTGAAAAATCAGCCGTCTCAGTCGTCTTTGAAACCGTCGTCGGAGCCTGCGGTTTACTCGCCGCCGTCTAACCATATCTGCAAGTAAAGTAGCGGACGACATAGTTTACCCGTGGGATCTAGAGCAAAAAACGTAGCTTCGCTGCGATTCATCAATTTTTTTCAAAGTTCCTAATTCATACGCAAAAAACCATATTTTCAAGTAGCAAGTACTACACCGTAGTCGTGACAGACCGAATAAGAAAGCCCCCAAACGACAGTTCGTTTGGGGGCTTTCTTAGATGAGCAATAGACTGACTAAGCTGCAGCCATCGCAGGTGTCTTAGCAGTCTTCTGCATTTCCGCCAATATAGCCGATACATTCGTCTTAGCATCGCCAAACAGCATCTGCGCATTATCCCGATAAAACAGCGGATTATCTACGCCCGCATAGCCCACCGAAAGGCTGCGCTTCATCACCACCACATTGGCCGCGTTCCACACTTCTAGCACCGGCATCCCGGCAATCGGGCTGGTTGGATCATCCAGCGCACTCGGGTTCACTGTGTCATTCGCACCAATCACCAGCACCACATCGGTCTCAGAAAAATCATCGTTGATTTCTTCCATCTCCAATACGATGTCGTACGGCACGTTCGCTTCAGCCAGCAGCACATTCATATGCCCCGGCAACCGACCCGCCACCGGATGAATGCCAAAGCGAACCGTCACACCGCGATCGCGCAAAATCTTCGTAATATCGGCCACCGCATGCTGCGCCTGAGCCACCGCCATGCCATAACCCGGCGTAATGATCACGCTACTCGCCTCATTCAGCAGTTCTACCGTCTCTTCCACCGTTGTGGAAGTCGCGCTGCCTGCAGGTGCCGTGCGATCGCCGCCACTCGCAGCCGTACCTTGGCCAAATCCACCCAAAATCACACTGATAAACGACCGATTCATCGCCTCACACATGATGATGCTCAAAATCGCGCCACTGCTGCCAACCAACGCACCCGTCACAATCAGCAAATCGTTCGAGAGCATAAAGCCAGCCGCCGCTGCCGCCCAGCCAGAGTAGCTATTCAGCATAGAAATCACCACCGGCATATCCGCGCCACCGATGGCTGCCACCAAGTGCATTCCCAGCAAACCAGCCAACGCACACATACTCAGCAAAGCCGTCAGCCCAGTGACCAAACCAGCAGCCCCTTCAGCGCCACCAGCAGCATTCATAAAGACAAAGCCCAGCACCACAGTACCGACCAGCAAGCCAATATTGAGCAAATGACGGCCAGGCAGCATCAACGGCTTACTGCTAATAATCGCCCTCAGCTTTCCAAAGGCAACCACAGAACCGGTAAACGTCACCGCCCCGATAAAGACACCCACATAGATCTCAATCAGATGGATCGTCTCTTCTGCGCCGACCAAGCCAGATTCTGGCTGCAGATAGTTACCAATGCCCACCAGCACCGCCGCCAAGCCCACAAAGCTGTGCAGCACCGCCACCAGCTCAGGCATTTCAGTCATCTCAACCCGAGCCGCCAAGATAGCCCCAATCACCACACCCGGCACAATGACGGCGACTAGCGCAGCGTAGTTTGTCACCCCTGCGCCAAAGGCCGTCGCACCGATGGCCAGCGCCATACCGACGATGCCATACAGATTGCCGCGCTTAGCCGTTTCCTGGTTAGACAGGCCGCCCAGGCTCAAAATAAACAACACAATAGCCACGATATACGCAACCGTCACAAAATTATTCGACATCAATTCATTTCCTCAATTTCTCTATGAGTCTCTTGTCTGTGAGTCTCTTTTTCGCCTGTGAGTCTATTTGCGGAACATCTTGAGCATGCGCTGGGTAACCAGGAAGCCACCCGAAATATTGATCGTGCCAACGAGGATAGCGATCGCACCCAAGACAGTCGTCGCCGTCCAGCCAACGCCACCACTTCCCTGCAGCTGCAGCAGTCCGCCGATGATAATGATCCCGCTGATCGCATTCGTCACACTCATGAGCGGCGTATGCAGCGAAGGCGAAACATTCCAAATCACCTGCCAGCCCACAAAGCAAGCCAAAATAAACACCGTAAAGTGCGAGAGAAAAGATGGTGGCGCACTCAGTCCGACGGCCACAACACCAGCAGCCAGTGCCACCATACCCACCGACCTCATTAACGAAGAGCTAGGGGTTTCCGCTTCCGGCTCAGGCGTAGCGATCGCAGCAGGCTTCGCAGGGGCAGGTGGCGCAGGCGGCTTCTCGGGTCTTGGCGCAGGCCAAGTCACTTCCCCGGCATAGGTGATCAGCGCACCTCGCACCGCCTCATCTTCGAAGTCAATTTTGTAATTGTCCGAGCCGCCCATATCGCTGAGCAAATGGCAAAGATTAGTGCCATACAGCTGACTCGCCTGACTCGCCATCCGACTCGGAAAATCAGTAATCCCGACAACGGTAACGCCATTGTGCACAGACACCTCGCCAGGCTTCGTGACCGCGCAGTTTCCGCCCTGCTCAGCCGCCATATCCACAATCACAGAGCCCGGCTTCATGCGCTCCGCCGTCTCTTTTGTGATCAGCAGTGGCGCCCGCTTCCCAGGGATTAGCGCCGTCGTAATGATGATATCGACCTCTTGAGCCTGCTCAGCAAACAGCTCCATCTCCGCCGCAATAAATTCAGGGCTCATCGTTTTGGCATAGCCGCCTTGCCCCGTGCCATCCTCTTCGAAGCTCAGCTCCAAAAACTCTGCGCCCAGGCTTTCCACCTGCTCTTTCACCACAGGCCGCGTATCAAAAGCCCGCACGACCGCGCCCAGACTCTTTGCCGCACCGATTGCAGCCAGGCCTGCGACCCCCGCGCCAATCACCAATACCTTAGCAGGCGGCACCTTGCCAGCCGCCGTAATCTGCCCAGTAAAAAAGCGCCCAAACTGATTCGCCGCCTCAATCA
>JBCBIK010000234.1:0-5434 GCA_038524545.1 Cyanobacteria bacterium J06623_4
AAAGACGCAGTAAACGAGGAAAACTAACCTTGAGTGAAGTGAAAGACGGCATTGCGCCCCATGGCGGTACGCTAGTCAACCGGCTGGCCAGCCCTGAGCAAAAGCAAGAATTTTTGAGCAAGGCAGACAGTCTGCCCCGCGTAACCCTAGACAAGCGAGCGGCCTCTGACCTAGTGATGATCGCCATCGGCGGCTTTAGCCCCTTGACCGGCTTTATGACTCAGGCCGACTACGACCCGGTGGTGACCGATATGCGCTTGGCCAGCGGTTTACCTTGGTCTGTCCCAGTGACGCTTTCGGTGACTGAGGCTGTAGCAGCGCCCCTGACGATTGGTCAGCTGGTTCGCCTAGATGATGAAACGGGCCGCTTCATTGGCGTGCTAGAGCTAAGCGAAAAATACACCTACGACAAGAAGAAAGAGGCCATTAACGTCTATCGCACCGACGAAGAGGCGCATCCTGGTGTGAAGGTCGTTTATGACCAGGGGCCTATTAACCTCGCTGGAGATGTGTGGCTGCTAGAGCGCGACCCACATCCGCTCTTCCCGGACTATCAGATCGATCCGGCTGAGTCTCGTAAGCAGTTTCGCGAGCGCGGCTGGAAAACTGTAGTTGGTTTTCAAACGCGTAACCCAATTCACCGCGCCCACGAATACATTCAAAAGTGTGCGCTTGAAACGGTGGATGGACTCTTTTTGCACCCGCTTGTGGGCGCGACCAAGAGTGACGACATCCCTGCAGATGTGCGGATGCGCTGCTACGAAATCATGATGGAGCATTATTTCCCTAAGCAGCGAGTGATTTTGGCGATTAACCCGTCTGCTATGCGCTACGCAGGCCCACGGGAGGCGATTTTCCACGCGCTGATTCGTAAGAACTACGGCTGCACGCACTTTATCGTAGGCCGCGACCATGCTGGTGTGGGCGACTACTATGGTACCTACGATGCTCAGGCCATTTTTGATGAGTTTGAGCCGGGTGAGCTGGGCATTACGGCGATGAAGTTTGAGCATGCCTTTTATTGCACGCGGACAGGGACGATGGCAACGACGAAGACCAGTCCTGCCACGCCTGAAGAGCGGATTCACCTATCGGGTACGAAGGTGCGCGCGATGCTGCGTGATGGCAAGCAGCCACCGCCGGAATTCTCTCGCCCAGAAGTTGCCGCTGAACTGATCAAGGCAATGCAAACCACTTAAGATAGGAAGCATCTGCCGGTGGGTGCTGAGAAGTGCATCCATCGGCAACTTAACTTTAGCTTCAGCGGTTTGGTTGCTGGTTTTTGAGTGCAGAAGGGGGTGAGGTGCTATGGGGTTTAAGCCAGGTGGTGGCGAAGGAGTAAGTCGGCGGGCGTTTTTTCAAAGGGCGGGCGCGGCGATCGCAGCTTTGGGGCTGACGGATCTGGCCGCTCGTGGGGGGCTTTCTGCTGCGGGCATTCAATCTCAGGCGGCTGACTTTACCCGGGCGATCGCACAGTCGAATGGCCGTAAGCTGGCGCTGCTAATCGGCATTGATCAGTACCCGTCGCAGGCCGTTCCTTCTGGTCAGCTGGGTGCTGGCAAGCTGGAGGGCTGTGTGACCGATGTTGAGCTGCAGAAGGCGCTACTGATTCACCGGTTTGGCTTTTTACCGCAGGATATTGTCTGCCTGACTAATAAGCAGGCGACCCGCCAGGGCATCTACGAGGCCTTTGTGTCTCATCTCTACGAACAGGCGAAGGCCGGGGACGTGGTGGTTTTTCACTTTAGCGGCTACGGCGCGCAGGTGCGCATAGCAGATTTGTCGGTTGCCCAGGCGAGCGCTGCAGCGATTAATAATACTGGAACAGCTGATGCAGAAACGGGTGAGGTAGCCGCGAGAATGCCGAGCTCCGGGATGAAGGGGGTGCGGCGATCGCTGGTTCCTATAGATGGTCTGCTCCCGACAGAGAGTCGGCCAGTGATAAATGATATTTCTGAAGTTGAGCTGAAGGGATTGCTCAGGCAGCTGAAGACAAAGAATGTGACCACTATTTTGGACACTGGGTTTGTGGATGTGGCGGTGCCGCTGTCGGGCGGGCTGCGATCGCGCGCCCGTTCTGAAGTGGTAACCGGTCAGCTGCCTGCGCCGTTTCCCCTGATGGTGAAGCAGCGTCCGATGAGGGAAAGCGACCCGTTTCCAGGGGTGTTGCTCAGGGGCGCGGCGTTAGATGATGTGGTTTTGGAGCGGCAGTGGAACGATTTTAATGCGGGCGTGTTTACCTATGTGCTGACGCAGTATTTGTGGTCAGCGCCTGCGCCGGTGCTGGTGGAGACGACGTTGGCGCGATCGCAAGAGATTCTTGCGCGGTGGGGCGGTAGCACGCAGCAGCCCCTAGTCGGTGGCACCAACCAATCGAAAAATGCGGCCATCTACGATACCCCTCTGATTGACCGGACCCGAGGGGAGGGGATCGTGCAGTCTTTGAGTGCTGACAAGAAAACGGCTACCCTGTGGCTAGGTGGATTGCCGCCTAGGGTGCTGGAGTATTTATCTTCGCCGTCGGTGGTGGTGTGTAAGGGTCGGCGGCTAAAGGTGCGATCGCACGATGGATTGACCGCTAGGGCCAAGCTGCTCGAAGAGGCTGGCAATGACGGTGCGCCGCTGGAGGTAGGTCAGCCCATTTTTGAATCGGTGAGAGCGCTGCCAAAAAATGTTGACCTAGTGGTTGCGCTCGACAGTCGCCTAGAGCGAATTGAGCGGGTGGATGCGACCAGTGCCCTATCGGCGCTTTCGTTTGTGAGCTCTACTTCGGATACTGATTTGCCTGCAGACTGCCTTTTGGGCAAGCCGGTGGATGCTAGCGGTGGCACCCTGACGGCTAGCCTCAATCCTGCAAAGATCAGCACGAAACTGGCTCAGTCGGCGGATATGGGCCGAGAGCAGGGTGCGGAGGATCCGGCGGAGGGCCAGGGGGTTGGCTACGGGTTGTTTTCTTTGACGCGATCGCTCATCCCAGGAACGTTGGCGCTGCAGGATGAGGCGATAAAGCCAGCAATCAATCGACTAACGGCAAAGCTACAAACCCTGATAGCACTAAAAATGTTGCGGCTCAGTGAGAACAGAGCGGCCTCCCAACTGCCGGTGCGGGTCACCCTAGAGCAAGTGGATCCCAAGGAAAACAAGCTGCTGATTACGCGGCAAACCTTCAAGGTAGAGACGCCGATTAAAAAAGACGCCGAAGGGTTTTTGCCAGAAGTGCCCATCGGTAGCCGAGTGCGCTACAAGATATTTAATGACAGCAGTTCGCCGCTGTATTACACCCTGATAAATGTCGACCCGGTGGAGCGGCTGTCGGCCTTTTGTCCAGTGGCCGACATGCCGACCGCAGCGCAATCTACCGGAGAAGAAGAGAGCACCCTGCCGACGATTTCTGCTGCCAGCATTCCCCCCGGAAGCGCGGTCTCGGTGCCCGGCGCCGACCTAGACTGGGCGGTCGATGCGCCCGGCGGCCCGGTAGAGACGTACATTGTTTGCAGTACGCTACCGCTCATCAACACTTTTGATGCGCTCTCTAGCCCAACCAATAGCGGCGGTCAGCGCGTGAAGCCCTTACCTAATCCGCTAGAAGTGGTGAGGGCATTGCTTTCGGACATGAGCCAAGGCGATGAGTCTGATACATACACGCTGGATGTGACTAAGTGGGTAACGCTGAACTTTACCTATCAGGCTGTGTAGTTGGCTGAGCTGTCTTTGCACGAAAGCGTCTTGCATTTGGACGCTTAGCGTAAATATGAACTTCAGTATTTCTCGGGTTCAGTTCTCACAGATTTTTCAAGTGTTCTCTTTAAGCTGTGTTACACACAATTGTTTACTGAAAATGATGTGGGAGATCCGTAAATTAACCCATCTAGTTTCGTTGATGAGCCAGATAGCGTATCTGAGGATACTTGTTCTCTGAAACGCTCATATATGAACAACAACAATAACGGCACCAGTAACTTTCCAGGACCTAGCAATGCCATCTGGGAAAGCGGATGGATGGAAGAACTCTGGGGTCAGCTGACTAGCGGTACCTATAGCGGCATCGGCAACGTTGTTCTAGATGATGAGATTGTGCAGACTGAGACTCAGGTTCTTGCCGATCTCGATGCGGTAGATCGGATGTTGATAGGCGACCAAGAGGCCGAAGATCTACTCTCAGATGTGCAGCGCTACGCGAACAATCACTCATTTAACCCTGGCATCGACCCGGTAACCGGGACCCCTGAGATTGCTCAAACTGCGGAATCCCTCGTGCAAGTGATGCAGTATTTACAGCAGCAGGGTCTACCGGACCTAACGGCTGAAATTGGTGAACTTACCCTAGATGAGACGGCTCTGCCCGGCGATAGCGGGCGACTGTCTATTACGCTATCAAACCAGGGCGGACTGCAGACAAAGTCACCGACATCGCTAAAAATCTATGCCAGTCGCCAGTCTACACCCGATGACAGCGCTATCGAAATCGGCGATATGGGTTTTGGCAGCCTGAAGCTACAGCCCGGTGAGTCCAAAACCGTTTCTGCCGTTGTGGAACTGCCCGATAACCTTTCTGCCGGTGACTATCACATCTTTGTTGCTGTCGATACTGAGGGGACTATTCCAGAGGCTGATGAAGCCAACAACGTGGTTGCTGCTACCTTTACGCAAACCGTTGCGTGGCAGTTTGGCAATATTGGTGAAGACAACCGGCAGCTTGAGCTATATGAACCTGATGGCGACGTAGTGCGGTTCCGCCTTAAGGGCGATGGCTATGGAGAAGTGACTGAACAAAACGGACGTAAGCAGATTGTTGTTCACGGTACGAATGATAAGACGGAAATCAATATCCAGGCGGATGGAGAAGGTCATGTCTTGGGCGATGTGACTATTAACGGTGACCTGAAGCAGCTGTATGGTACAAAGACAGACTTGCAAGGAAATCTGACGGTAAGCGGCAGCTTAGACCGACTGGTGCTAGATGATGTGAGTGATGCGCAAATTGCTATTGGGCATAGCGAGGATGACGATCACACGGTCGATATTAAGCTAGACCAGGTGAGCAACTTGCAGCTGACTTCGCAAAGCGCGCTGAAGACGCTGGAAGCAAAGAACTGGACCACGGAAGCAGGTGCTCACAGTAGGGTTATCGCTCCAGAATTGAAAGACCTAAAGATAAAGGGTGACTTCATTGCCGATGTAGAGATTGCTGGCGAACTGAAGAAGGCCAAGGTCGATGGTGTGTCATCTGGCGTTTGGAAGATGGGCCGGACTGACAAGCTAGACCTGCTCGAAACGACGGCTGACTGGTCGCTGACTGTGACTGGTGAGCTGGACAAGCTAGATGTGAAGCGTAATTTGTTGGGGACGGCGGCGGCTGGTCACCTAAATCGCGTTTTAGTGAAGGGAGATATGGTGAATGCCCACGTGCTGGTGGGCGCCGACTTAGGTGCTG
>JBCBIK010000235.1:0-5424 GCA_038524545.1 Cyanobacteria bacterium J06623_4
ACGCTGAGCAAAGACTGCTCTACAAATTCTGTGGTGTCGAAGCCAATACCGTATTCCATCCCTGGCGGAAAGTCTGCGGCCAGTTCAGCCATCGTTTCTTTGACGCCTTGAGCCACCTCCAGCGCATTGCTCCCCGGCAGCTGAAAGATGCCCAGACCGATGGCCTCATTGCCCCGGAAGCGCAAAAACGTGCTGTACTGCTCGGCGCCTAGTTCAGCGCGGCCCACATCCCGAAAGCGAACCAGCTGATTGTTTTCACCGGTCTCTAGCACCAAGTCTTCAAACTCATCAACGGTGCGCAAGCGGCTCTCTGCCCGCAGGTCGATTTGAAAATTTTGCTCGTCGGGGGTGGGAGGCTGGCCAATTTGTCCGGCGCCGACCTGAATGTTTTGCTCCTGCAGGGCAGCGACGACGTCGTCGGCAGTGAGCCCGCGACCGGCCAGCTTTTGTGGATCGAGCCAGAGGCGCATGGCGTAGGTGCGCTCACCAAAGATAGTGACATTACCAACGCCCCTCACCCGTCTAAGCGCATCAGCCACATACAGATCGGCGTAGTTACTCAAGAAAACATCGTCGTATTCATCGCCATCGGTGTACAGACTCATGGCCAGCAAGATGTTGCTGGTTTGCTTGGCGACGGTGACGCCCGTTTGGCGGACGGCTTCTGGGAGCTGGGGCTCTGCGAGGGAGACCCGGTTTTGCACATCGACAGCGGCGATGTCTTTATCCCGAGAAGCGTCGAAGGTAACAACGATATTGCTGACGCCGTCGTTACTGCTGTTGGAGGTCATGTATCGCATGCCTTCCACACCGTTGATCTGCCGCTCAATAACGGTGGTGACGCCGCGCTCTACCGTTTCGGCATCTGCGCCAATATACCGGGAAGTGACGTTCACCTGCGTCGGGCTGATGTCTGGATACTGGGCGATGGGCAGGGTCGGGATGCTGACCGCGCCAATCAGCAGCATGATCAGGGCGCAAACAGTCGCAAAAACCGGACGTTTAATAAAGTAGTTGACGAACATGGCACGAGCCGGAAGGGTCAGTTGTTCGGAAAGGCTGGGATGTCAGCTGAGGCATTTGGAGCGCGAAGAAAGAACGTCCCTTTGAACTTGAAAGACAGACGCAGCGGACCTAGCCGCTTATCCGGGCGGTCCATCGGTGGCGGGGTCGTTTTCTGCAGCTTCGTTTTCGGACTGCTCGGTGATGGGCACGCCATCGCGAAGATTGAGCAGGCCGGAGGTGATGATGGTGTCTCCGGGTTCTAGGCCGTCTAGTACCTGGTAATTATTACCTTGCAGGTCGCCGAGGGTGACGGGCTGCAGCTTGGCGACGGTCGGTGGGGGGCCTTCAGCTTGGCCGCCGGGCGGTCCACTGGGAGCTCCATTGGGCGGTCCGCCGGGTGTCCCTCCAGCCTCTCCCTCAGCCGGTGGGTCTGGTTCACCCGGCACAAAGACAAAGGTCTCACCGCCGATACGGGAGATCGCCGTTGTCGGAATCAGAACGCCGGGCCGCTCGTCCCAGACGACGCGGACCTCTAGGCGCTGGTCGTCTTGAATGGGCTGAGTAGGATTGCTGAATCTGGCTTTGGCCAAAATGGTTTGGGTTGCTGCGTCGGTCGTGGGGGAGACAAATCGAATGTTGCCGGTGGCGATGACGGTGTCTTGCCCAAACAGACTCAGCTCTACGGGTAGGCCAGGTCTGAGCCGATTGGCCTCATTAATAGGTACTGCAATTTCGAGGTCGAGGTCTTGGTTTTGGGTGATGGTGGCGAGCTGGCTGCCTGCTGTGACGTAGTCGCCTAGCTTGATGGGAATATCGCCGACAATGCCGGCAATGGGCGCGGTGACGGTTTTATCGATCAGGTCTTGCTCAATGGCGTTGGCGTTGGCGTTGGTTTGCTCCAGGGTGGCTTCGGCTCCTGTCAAGCTAGATTCTAGGGCGGCGATTTCTTGGCGGGCGGAGAGCAAGGCGGCTTCTGCTACGGTGCGATCGCGCCTCACCTGATCCAGTTCTTCCTGAGCCAATGCACCCTGTTCGACCAGTGTTGTAGTCCGAGCTAAATCCGCTTCCTGCAGCTCTAGCTCTGCAACAAGCTCGGTTTGCCGTTCGCGCGCGGCCCGTAGCTGTGCCTGAGCCGTGTCTCTGCTAGAGCGAGCCGCACTGACACTCGCTAGCGCCGCGTTGAAGTCGGCCTGCGATCGCTGCGGGCTGAGCTGCATAATCGGGTCGCCAGCTGCCACACTGTCACCAGAGGATACAAAAATCTGCACAATTCGCCCGTCGGCCTCTGGCTGCAGGCTAACTCCCGCTTGCGCATCCAGCGTACCGATATACTCTGAGCTGTCCTCTAGCTCTGCTTCTTGGAGTCGCTCTGTGGTGACTGGGAAGGCCGGTGGACCCTGCATGCCCGGATTGCCACCACCAGCGATCGCCCGCCACAGCGCAAACCCGACCCCCGTCATTAAGACGGCCAAGAGTAGCAGCCATAGCCAGCGCTGGTCGAAGCCTCGGCCACTTTCTGAAGCCATTGATCTACCGGGTGATCTACCGGGCCTACGCGGCGGTGAGGATGACTCAATCTGAGCGATCGCCTCCGCAGAGCGCGCACCGTCATTGACGGAAGCCGCTGTTTGCTTGGCAGGTGGAGCTGGCATAGAGCTGGGAAGCGCAGCAGGTGAGGAATCCGAAGAAGCCGTCATGGAGAGATACCTTTTCAATAGTCTCTAATCGTCCGCTGCCGTAATAAAGATCAAAACAGCGATACAGCACTGTGCTGCTGATTGATCTTGAGTATAACTAAACTAACCAGTTTGGTTTAGTTTTCTTGAAAGAGAAATCACTGACCTTAATGTCAGTTACAGTAGGCTGCTTTCTCTGTCCGTTATTAATGACCTAGCGACAATTATTAGTTACTTACCAACAATATTCATCGACAGCGCGTCGAGTATTTCTAAAGGCAGTTTTTAAAGACGTAATTTGTTTCATCTCTGCAGTTTTACATCGTCCATTAGGCGGATTAGAACTATCGAAATGTATAGATATTAAAAATTTCAGAAATTTCAGTATATCTGGCCTGACCAGATATGAGACAGAGAAAGCCCAGCTCGGATAGAAGCTGGGCCGAAGTAGGGAGTGAGATTGTCATTAGCGTTAGGGCTATCCAACGCTATGGTTCTGGTGTGCCAGATCTGATTCTCAGGAATATATCTTCAGAAACATATTTTCAGGAAACATATTTTCAGGAGCATATTTTCAGGAACAAAACTGCGATGACAAGGCGTTAGGAAAAGACACTCTTGGCCACGATTGCCAAGTTTGGAAATGACTCGGAGTGTGGAGAGATGACCTAGGTTGTACGACTGTCTCGAACCATTAGCTTGAGGAAGTTATCTACACTCTTGGTGTAGTCCTCTTCGTCGCTGGCTGCCGTTCCCAACTTCTTGGAGAGGGCCCCTGCTTCAACGACATCTTCAGCCGACAAACTGCCCGACTCGTAGGCGGATAGCAGCCGGGTGCCGCCAGGAATACCTTCCTCACCGAGCCCGCCACTAAAGGCTAGGTAAGACAGCTGGAAAGGGGTAAACCCTTCACTGATGAGGCGATCGCCACTGTCACCACTGTCGCCAGTAGGACCCGGCACTGGCTCACCGGGGAGGGCGTCTTCCTCGATAGGAGGTAGGGGCTCAACGGGTGTTACCGGTGCCGGTGAGGGTGGTATCTCATCTGTGGGGCCGGGTGGCATGCCCTCTGTTGGGCCTGGCACTGGTGCGCCTGGTTCAGGAATGGGTACACCCGCCGGAGGAACCTCCGAAGGGATATCAGTCGGCGGCGCAGCGGGCACGGGTGACTCTAGGGGTGGTTCTTCCCCTGCGGGCATGCTGTCTTCTATCTCCGATTCATCCAGACCTTCTGGCGCTTCTTCCATGCCTTCGACCGGTGCACCAGGGATATCTCCAGGTGGCGCGACAGGCGCAATGCCGGGCTCCTCAATGCCCTCAGGTCCGACGGGTGCCGCATCTAGGGGCACCGACTCATCTGTGGGTGACATTTCAGGGCTCGCGTCGATGCCGTCTGATGCTGGCATGTCTGTGGCTTCAGGTGCTATCTCAGCCTCGTCAATGGCGTCGACTGGTGCGTCTTCCTCCGTTAGCGCATCCTCTTCTACCAGCGCATCTTCGTTGGCCGGGATGGGGGTTGGGCTGATGGTGGGTTCAGAAAATCCTGGGGTCGGCAGAGGTGTGCCGATACCGCTCGGGACGATGGTGGGAGAAGCGGGTGAGCCGACGGCAGGCGTTTCTCCGGTCGCTTCTATGGGCGCTGCAGTAGGGGCGTCGGGGTCGCCTGAAGTAGCTTCTGTTTCATCGGGAACATCTGGCTCGCTCGTGGGTTTGGCCGTTGGTGCTGTTTCGGGCAGTGTCGTCCCTGGAATTACCGGCTGTGCGACTTGCACCGCCTCCTGCCTTGGCGCTTGATTGGCTACCGGTTGAGCGGGCAGGGGCCGGGCTTGCACTGACCGGACTGGCAGCGCCTGAGGAGTACCGTTCAAAGAAGTTGTGATTGGGATAATTGATGCGCTGTTGGTAGCGTCTGTAGGCCCTACTTTGCTGGGTCCTACTGAGCTACTCAGGAGTTCGCTACCGCCTTTGGCAAGTCCTTTCTGCGGCTTGTCCGCACCGTTGAGAAAGGCTTTGCTGTTCAGACCTGTGAGACTGCCGCCTTCTACATCAGCGGGAACAGGCAGGCTACTTTCAAAAGTTCCTACGTCTCCTAGGGCGTCAGGTAGTCCGGCTAGACCGTTTGCTCCATCTAGCGACGAATCGAGCGCGACAACTTCTCCGCTGCTACTGGCCTGGGAGGGGTTGCCTTCCCGGTTAAAAACTTCTGCTTTGGCAGCGACAAAGACTGTTCCGATCGCTGTCAGAACAGATAGAGAACTGTAGATAATGCGTTTCATAAAAAACCCTGGGTACAAACTTGAATGCTGCACAAGCATGTTTGTAAGGGCAGAGCGCGATCGCACTGACGTAATAGGTTTGCGATCGCGCTCTGCCCGTGTTGCCCTTCAGGAAACTCTCAAAGACCGTATGGAATCGGTCCACATAACAGAGTCGCTCATCGGCGCTCTGAGTTAACAACCGATGAAAAGCGGTTTGCTTACTCAGTTGTAGTCGAAGGTTCACATTTATACAACAAAAAAGGTAGATAGATTTACGGACGAGACATGTATCGCTTTATTCATGCTGGATTAGGCGATCGCACTTTTCTGAAATGAATGTCTCCATATCTATTTTTTCGATGGCACAGACAAAAATGAAGGTACTAACAAAGAAACTAAAGATCCAAAGCCTGAAGTTAAGTCCCCTCTGGAGCTCCCGTGTACACATAAGTCCGAGAGAGGCGTCACATCCCGCCGCCCTCATC
>JBCBIK010000236.1:0-5385 GCA_038524545.1 Cyanobacteria bacterium J06623_4
AGAGACTCGTGTCGTCCGGGCTAATCAGCCCTTGGTCTAGCAGCCGGTTGCGCACGTAGTAGTCCCAGCTCTTCCAGTAGTCGCCGCCCGGGCGGTCGATTAGCACCAGCGGTAGCGGACCCGCTTTGCCAGTTTGCATCAGGGTGAGCGCCTCAAAGGCTTCATCCTGAGTGCCAAAGCCACCAGGAAACAACGCAATAGCGTCGCTTTCCTTCAGAAAAAACAGCTTGCGCGTAAAAAAGTACTTAAAGTCGAGCAGCTTATCGTCACCGGTAATCACAGGGTTTGCCCCTTGCTCAAACGGAAGCTGAATATTCAGGCCAAAAGAGCGATCGCGCCCCGCCCCCTCATTTCCAGCCTGCATAATACCGCCGCCCGCACCCGTCATCACCATAAAGCCCTGGTTGACCACTCGCCGGGAAAACTCAGCAGCCATCTGATACTCAGGCAAATCGCTAGGGGTTCGAGCAGAACCAAACACCGTCACTTTTCGAACGTGCCGGTAAGGAAAAAATGACTGAAAGCCGCCCTCCATATCCAGCAGAGAGTAGTGAAGAATTTTCCAATCTAGGCGCTCTGCCTCCAGCTCCGCCATCCTCACCAGCGTCTCAAAAATGTTCTCAATAATGCCGCCATTTTCCATTTCCGGTAATCGCTCCAGGGCATGCAGAATATCTGCGCGCAAACGATCTCTTCGCGCTCCCTGAGAACGACCGTCAGCATTAGAAAATGAAGGAACATTCATGGTCTATACAAATAGAAATTCATAAACAGCAGCATACAGTTTAGCTGAGCCACCGCAACAAAAAAGAAGTCCTAGCATAGCCAGGACTCCTCCAATTCAAAAAATGATGACTCCAGTTAGAGCTTCAATTAGTTAGGCCTTTAGCCAATCTCATTAAACAACTGAGCAGCCACGAAGCTAGCAGATTCAGAAGATTGTAAAGCCAGCGCCTGCGTATCGCGGCTTAGCCCTATAGCCTAGCCCTACAGATACTTTTCCAACGTGTTGGCCAGAGTCGTTTTAGGAACAGCCCCAACGACCATGTCAACCCGCTGACCGCCCTTGAAAATCATTAGGGTTGGAATACTCCGAATGCCGTACTGACTTGCGACGCTTGGGTTTTCGTCAGTATTGACTTTGACGACCTTCACCTGACCGTCGTACTGTTCAGAAATTTCATCTACGACTGGAGCGACCATGCGGCAAGGTCCACACCAGGGCGCCCAAAAATCTACGAGAACGGGCGTCTCGCTTTCCAAAACTTCTTGCTTAAATGTCGAATCTGTGACCTGTGCGGCTGACATTCTAAAAAAATCCTTAGTCACTCATGTACGCTGATCTTACCATAGCCAGCACCTGTACCCCTTTGCTGAGGCCGTACAGATTTCTTACGGATTGCTCCGATGGCTATACAGTTATTACCCATCTACGACTAAACCTGTCAACACCCATGTGGCTAATCATTCACAGGCCACACGTTACCAAAAGGTAGTTGCCAACCCGGTCAATCTCACAGAGACTGAACAAACATCCATTAAATATTTGATAGTAGTTGAGCGTTGATTGCGCATTCATGGCAAAGCAAAAATGAATGGCAAAGCAATAAAAAGGAACCGCCTAAGTCCGAAGACTAAAGCTTCGAAGACCTAGGCGGGGTGTGGTGTGAGGAGTGAACGGAAACTTGCGTCTCCGCTTACTCCTAATTGTAAGAGACTCTTCGTGATTTGCCACTGGTTTCTATGGCTATCAGAGACAAGTCTTAAAGTTTGACGTCCACCGTTCATACTTCAAGTCAAAACTATCCGTACTTACTCTGAGCGCAGCGGCAGAACGGTAACACGAAAGATTCTGCACTACTTCCCCATACCCAGCTGTTGAGCTTTTTGGTATACCTTACCCTCTGTGAGCAAAGAGGGCGCAATCACCACCTCTACCTGCTGCATTTCGCGAATATCTTTGGCTCCCAATGTCCCCATACTGGTTTGGAGTGCGCCCAGCAGATTGTGGGTGCCGTCGTCTAGCTGGGCCGGACCACGCAAAATCTGTTGGACAGTACCTGTGGTTCCCACTTGAATGCGCGTTCCTCTGGGCAACACCGGACTCGGCGTCGCCATTCCCCAGTGAAAACCACGGCCAGGTGCCTCCTGCGCACGCGCAAACGGCGACCCAATCATCACCCCATCGGCACCAGAGGCGATGCACTTACAAATGTCTCCTCCGGTCACGAGGCCACCGTCAGCAATGATCGGCACATATCGGCCAGAGCTCTTATGATAGTCGTCTCTAGCAGCAGCACAGTCGGCAACAGCCGTGGCCTGCGGTACCCCGACGCCCAAGACACCTCTGGATGTGCAGGCCGCACCAGGGCCAATACCAACCATCACACCGGCTGCACCCGCCTGCATCAGATTCAGGGTCACTTCGTAGGTCACACAGTTGCCCAGCAAAACAGGAATGGGCATATCCTGGCAGAACTGAGCTAGGTCCAGCGGCGTCACGGCCTGGGGAGAAAGGTGGTCAGTCGACACGACAGTTGCCTGAACAAACACCATATCGGCGCCAGCATCGGCGACTGTTTTGCCAAATTTAACAGCGCCTGCCGGTGTCAGACTGACTGCGGCAATACCATCTTGGGACTTAATTTCCTGAATACGCTTTGCGATCAGCTCAGCTTTTACAGGCTGGGCGTAAAGCTCCTGCATCAGGGGCACAAATTCTGTTTTGCCGACGGTCGCAATGCGATCCAAAACGGGGTTGGGATCGTCGTATCGAGTCTGAATGCCCTCTAAGTTCAAAACGCCCAGCGCGCCCAGCTTAGAAAGTTCAACCGCCATTTTGACGTCGACAACGCCATCCATCGCACTGGCAATGATGGGAATCTCTCTGGTGACACCGCCAATCTCCCAGCTGGTATCAGCGAGCTGTGGATCTAGCGTTCTCGCCCCAGGTACCAAGGCAATTTCATCGATGCCATATGCGCGACGCGCTGTTTTACCACGACCAATTTGAATATCCACGTCCGTACTTATCCCTAGGAAGCATCTAGCTAGCCTATCAAAGAAAGAAATCGATTGCGTATTGGGTTTTTCTGAAGGTGTTGTTCTACACAGATTTTGACCGTAGGCCTCAGCGCCAGCTAAACATCAACCACGTATCAACTGCGCCGTAAGCGAGGTGACGAACGCTATAGAATGCATAGGTAACTTTAACGTAGTCTTTTGAGAAGGCATCCGCCTGTGAACATTTCGTCCTTAAAGTTCTTCAAAAATTTACGAGCCACTAATCGACAGTTTGCTGTTATTGGCTTGGGTCGATTTGGGCGAGCCGTCTGCCTGACGTTACACGGCATGGGCTACGAGGTTATGGGCATCGATTCAAACGAGAGCCGGGTGGCACAGGTACTCACCGACCAAATTGCAGCGCACGCGGTGCAGCTAGATTCTACGCAGCCGTCGGCGTTGATCGAGGCGGGCATACCCGATTTTGATACGGTCATCGTAGCGATTGGCAATTACGTGCAGGAGAGCATCATTACAACGCTGAATGTGAAAGAAGCGGGCGTGCCCAATGTAGTCGCCAAGGCCTCTTCTGAAATTCACGGCAAGCTGCTGGTGCGGGTGGGCGCCGACCATGTGGTTTTCCCAGAACATGAAATGGGCTGCGAGCTGGCGCGATCGCTCACCCGCCCAGGGATCTTAGACCGGTTTGAACTAGACCCTGACCACAGCATTGTAGAAGTGGTGGTGCCCCAGAGCTTTGATGGAAAAACCATCATGGAAATTGACCTGCGCAACCATTACGGCCTCACACTCATGGCCATCAGCAAAGAAGACACCAAACAAGACGACCACGACAAGTTCATCATCAACCCCAGCCCGGTCACACGGCTAAAAGGGGGCAGCCTCATGGTGGTTATCGGCGACAATGCGGGCATCGATAAGCTACCGGTCTAGCCGCTTAAATTGGTCATCAAGCTGGTCATAAAGTCATCGCCTAGCCCGTTCAGACTGGCCGACCGGCTATTGAGCCAATCGTCTGTTGAGCCAATCGTCTGTTGAGCCAGCAGTCTGTGCAGCAATCTTTCAAGCAATCGCCTATGAAAATCATTGGATTGATGAGCGGAACATCGGTCGATGGCATCGATGCGGCCCTCACAAATGTCACCGGTCAGGGCTACGAAATTAAGGCTGAATTTATTCAGGGCATCACGCTCCCGTATCCACCCGAACTGCGGTCAAAGATCCTTGCCCTCTGCGCCGGTCAGCCAATTTCCTTGGCCGATTTTGCCGAAATAGACGACGCGATCGCCCTTCACTGCATCCAGGCGATCCACGCCCTCGATATCGAGCTGGCAACCGTCGAACTCATTGGCTCGCATGGGCAAACCCTACACCATCGCCCACCGACTCACGACAGGCTCGGACACACCCTACAGCTGGGCCGGGGCGACCTGATTGCCCACAAAGCCGGCTGTCCGACCGTCAGCGATTTTCGCGTTGCAGACATGGCGCTCGGCGGTCAGGGCGCCCCCCTGGTACCGATGATTGACGCCTGCTTGCTCAGCCAGCCGAAGAGCGCGATCGCAGTCCAAAATATCGGCGGCATTGGCAACCTCACCTACCTGCCCCCCTGGAATAAGTCCATATCGCTAGCCGCAGATGACATGCCGCCCGCTGGTGTAAAAGGCTGGGACACTGGCCCCGGCAACGCCCTGATCGACTGGGCCGTCACCCACCTCTCCCAAGGACGGCAAACCTATGATAAAAACGGCGACTGGGCCAGACAGGGCAAGCCAGATTCTACGCTGATTGCAACCTGGCTCCAGCAGCCCTTTTTTCAGCAGGCGCCCCCCAAGTCAACGGGGCGAGAGCTCTTTGGCGCAGACTACGCACAGCAGTGCTGGCAAACCGCGCAGGCCCACGGACTCAGCGAAGCAGATTTTTTGGCCACGCTGACAGACTTTACTGCGGCCACCATTGAGCTGAGCTACCGGCAATTTTTGCCCACCTTGCCTTCTACGGTGCTCATCGGCGGTGGTGGCAGCCGCAACGCCTACCTAATGAAGCGCCTGCAGCAGCGCCTGCCCGAAACACAGGTCAGGACAACCGACACCCAGCAGCTCAATGCCGACTACAAAGAAGCGATCGCATTTGCCATTCTTGCCTACTGGCGATGGCACAGCGTCCCCGGAAATTTACCGAGTGTGACTGGTGCTTCCAGGCCTTGCCTCCTCGGAGAAATTTGGCACCCCTAGTCCCAATGTCTGTGGCTGGGATGGGCAACCTAAGCCAATAGCACTGCAAAAGGGATCGCGCTGTGGCCCACAGCTTTTTACTCGAATCTGGTCGCTGGAAGCTACAGGGAAACTGGCTGACTAGAGA
>JBCBIK010000237.1:0-5329 GCA_038524545.1 Cyanobacteria bacterium J06623_4
GAGCACACCCTTGGTAAGGGTGAGGTCACGAGTTCAATCCTCGTCATGGGCTTCAATGGCAACAACGCTACAGGCGAAAAGCATTGTCCCGTTGACCAGCCAAACAACACACAAAACGAACACCCCTTGCATTTCACATGAGATGCGAGGGGTGCTTATGTATTGACGAGCTATATTTTTATCAACCTGCGAGAATACGCCAAACGTCTCCTATCATCTACGGCCTCTGTCTATTCAACAACTCGCAGCTGACCAGCATTCAGCGCCTCGTATATCTTATTAATCAAGGCTTCGTCAGCAGGGCTAATTTTGCCCCCAGCAAATACCGACATCAAAAAAGCCTGATCCTTCCGGGTGATTCGACGCGTTGCAAATATTTTGGCTACTCTCTCTTCGACAGACGACATAGGCGCGTATAAAAAGTCGCTCAGAGAACGGCTACAACGGACTTACACCTATCAGCGTTCCCCAAACAAAAGGCCCAGACACGTAGACACTTTTATCAACTGCCCATAGAAAACCTTCCGGATCGCAAAAAGACGTTTCTACAGACAAAAGACGTAAAACAGAGACAGCAATGCCTCCATTTCACGTCTTTTGTCTGCATCAGATTGTCTACTCAGCTCTCTGCTCAGCGGCCTGTGTAACCACCTTTATACAGTATCTAAACAGCTGCTAGCTCAGGACGCTTACTGCTACGAATACTGCTGATCGCTTCGGCGTAGTCATTAGCCTTGAACACGGCAGACCCGGCCACAATTGCGTTGGCACCGGCATCAAGAACCTGCCATGTGTTGTGAGACTTAAGACCGCCGTCTACTTCGATCCAAGGGTCAAGGCCGCGCTCATCGCACATTGCTCTGAGCTTTTGAATTTTGGGAACCACACCAGGAATGAAGCTCTGCCCTCCAAAGCCAGGGTTCACACTCATGATCAAAATCAGATCGCACAGGTCTAGGCAGTACTCAATCATATCTAGGCTGGTGCCGGGGTTAAGAACGACGCCTGCCTGCTTGCCTAGCTCCTTAATCTGACCGAGGGTGCGATGTAGGTGGGGAGAGGCATTGTGCTCGCAGTGCACTGAAATAATGTCAGCACCCGCCTTGGCAAAGTCTTCGACATACTTCTCAGGCTCGACGATCATTAGGTGCACGTCTAAGGGCTTCTCTGTGTGGGGGCGAACCGCATCCACAATCATTGGGCCAATCGTAATATTAGGCACAAAGCGACCATCCATTACATCGACGTGAATCCAGTCAGCACCAGCTTTATCAACCGCACGAATTTCTTCACCAAGACGGCTAAAGTCAGCCGACAAAATCGATGGTGAAATAACAACGGATTTATCAGATTGAGTCTTTGCCATTGGGGAGCAGCCTCTCTAGTGTGGATGTTTTCTATAGACGGAGATCTATAAAGGGTGTAGTCATTGTAACAAAATATTTCGCCCGTCATTCCTTCATATACATCCAATTTGAGTTGACCAATCAATCTTTCTATGCGCTCGTTTGATGTGTCGCCGGGGGCTGAGCTGATTAGCGACTTCACGTTCGATAGCGCATCTGCGCGGTTGTAAACCGACAGTTAAACAGCCAAGAGGTACTGAAACAACCCATTACAACAGTAGATCTTGCTATACCTTCTCCCGGATGGATAAGCTAAAGTTGCTCTATCGATACTTCTATAAGTTACTAACTAGGCTATGGCGAATTCTAAAGATCATTCTGGCCGCTCGATGGAACGTCGTGCCAAGCGGCTAAGTACATTAAAAGTGAGCCGTAGCTTTGGCATCAAACGATTGGGGGTCAAACTGGGCGCGATGCTACCTTGGACCGGGCTGGCGATCGCTCTCGGCGTCCCTGCATTTGCGCTCTCCTCATCTGTCGATAGCGATGGTATCGATGCCCGCCGCCTTCACGAAGCGCCCTTCAACCTCACCGGCAAAAAGATCGCCATTGGGCAGGTAGAAATTGGCAGACCCAGTCAGTTTGGCATCGACAAGCTCGCTGTGGAAAATTCGCCTTTTCGGGTGGGTCGCATTTTTGAGATTGATGGTCCTGCGATCGCTGATGAATCAATCGATAGCCACGCCTCCAACGTGGCCAGCGTCATGATCAGCAACGACAAGCAGCTCAGAGGCGTTGCCCCCGATGCCTTCCTTTACTCAGCCGCCATCGGCAGCCTCACAGAATTCACCGGGCAGCAAGAAGAATGCCTCGCCTCCCAACACGTCGCCCTGCAAAATAGTGGCGACGTGCGAGCTACAAACTTCAGCTTTGGCGAGCCACTCAGCCGCGACGAACGGCCCAACGCGACCCTTGATGGCAACGCTCTCCTCACCCAGTGCATAGACTGGTCTTCCCGCGTTCACAAGCTGCTGTACGTCATCGCGGGCAACCAAGGCCGCGGCGGCATCCCCATCCCCACCGACAATTTCAATGGCATTAATGTCGCCTATTCTCGCCGCGTCAATGGTCGCTTCGTCCGTGTAGACAATGCCAACCTCACCAGCGAGCCCCCAGCCAGCGCCACCAGAGGCCCCAGCGTAGAATCAAACGTCGGCGCGCGGCGCTCTATTAATCTAGTCGCCCCCGGTAGCGAAATTGAAATGTTTGACCCGAATGGCGAACGGATTACCAGTAGTGGCACCAGCTTTGCGGCACCCCACGTCGTTGCTACCGTCGCCCTACTGCAAGAATTTGGCGATCGCCAGTTTCGCGAAGGCGCCAGCAATTGGAGCCTCGATGCTCGCGAACCCCTCGTCATGAAATCAGTCATCCTCAACGCCGCCGACAAGCTCGAAGATCCTGGAGACGGCTCTCTGTTGGGCATGGCCCGCACCCTACTAGACGAAGGTGGAGATGACTGGACCCAATCTGACGCCTACAACGATCAGCGCGTTCCCCTCCATGCCGAACTTGGCACGGGCCACCTCAATGCCTTCCGCGCCTACGAACAGCTAAAAGGCGGGCAGTGGGCTCCAGGTAGTGTTCCAACTATCGGCTGGAGCTACAGCACCCTCAGCGAAAATGGCAGCAGCGAAGACTACGTCTTTGAAAACGAACTCAAAGAGAATAGCTATATCAGCGCCACCCTTTCCTGGGAGCGCATCGTAGAGCTGAACTCAAGCGATGAATATTTCGATATCGGCGAGCGCTTCACTGGCAACCCATTGAGCAACCTAGACCTCTATCTAATGCCAGCCGACGCCGATGATATCAGCCAAAGCGTCTGGTCTTCTGTCAGCGAAGAAGACAGCCTAGAGCATATCTTCATTCCCATTCCTGAGACAGGCCGCTACAAACTCAGAGTCGTTCAAAGTAATGCGACGACCAGCGAGGCTCAGCCCTATTCTCTAGCCTGGTGGGGGCAGTCGGCCGAGCAACCAGCGCTGTAGGTATCAAGACTAGACGAAACTGAGCTTTCGGAATGTTGTACTAAGAACAATAAAAAAACAACAAGATATATGCCTAACCAGTGATGGACTTTATCCAGCCGATGTCACTTTTTTCAAGTGCTGGTGGCGGTGGAGACTGGCTGTAGTCCAGAGTGAGGTCGTAAGCTGCTTCGTCGTGAATTGCAGCAAGGACAGATTGCAAATCTAGTGGAACGTCAGGGTCAGGTGATTGTAGAGGCACAGGAACAACCGGCAGTGCAGTCGGCAGGCAGCTTGATCGGCCAAATTTCAACCTGATTAGACTGAGCGCGGGTAAGGGCGATACAGTAAGGCACTTTCGGCAAGCGAGGCTGAGCAAAAGGGCGAGTGCCACGCCTCAGCAAATCAAGCTCAAGGAGATGGACATCGGCTTGATAGAGCCTTTGCCGCTTTTGGCAATAGGTTGTCAGACCCGGCTCGCGTTTGTTGACAGGAGAGAGAATCTCGATGCTGGTAATGAGCTTGTTATTCGCTATGGCCCGAATTTCGACATTAGTCAGCCGAACTTTTACAGATTGAGTGACAGGAAGGGCCAAAGCTGGTGGCGTAATCGTCAGTGTACTGCTCTTAAGCGTTTGAGCAGAACGTTGACTCTTGGAAGTCTTTACAACCTCAACATCGGGATAGAGAATACCAATTTCACCTTCCGGAAAAGGATCTTCAGCTAGATACACTTCTAGGCGAGCTGCATATTTCGGACGCAGCAATGGCGTAAGCGACTGCCTAATCTTGCTCGCCAAGGCACTATGGACATCAGGCCACAGGTATCCTTCGAGATAAGGATCCATACCAGGAAATGGAGAAGGCATTATCAGCAGTCCTGATTTCGAGAACGAACGCTAGGTTAACCTTATAAGCATAATCATCGCCTGGCTGTCTCATAAATACCCACACAATTTTACGGATGGATATCCGAGTAGTTATGCTTGCTAGACCGGAGCAGAACAGCCCTCACCCAACTAAAGTACAACTGCTGTTTCTGTAGGCCCCCAGCTGGGTCACTGTTCTTCCAGACTTGCCATCCAACGAGGTGAGCCATACACACCTCGGCAAAGGCTATCCACAAGCAAGTCAGCATCTAGCTCAGGCCAGTGAATACCCACACCAGCAGGAGACAACTCCATATTGGCGATTTGCTCATTACTAGCACCAGCAACACCCTGGAGTAGTGCTGCTGGAACACTAAACTGCTCTCCTCTGGTTGTCTGAATGAGAATCAAGCCGGTATCGGCGGCATAGCTTACTGACTGGGCATGATGCTCATTCTCTAAGCTCCAACGTCCTCTTTCCTTAGCCCGCTCTATCTCAACAGTAGACAGTTCAATACCGCTTATATCAATATCTTCTATGGTTTTAGGATTTACCAAAGTATTCCTCTCATCTCGTCAGTATTTTAACTCGGTACTTCTGAGTGAGTGCTTTCGCGGCCTTCAACTCCTTCGATTTTGGAGTGTTGCCTTTGATGGATATTATCTGCAAGTTAGCCGCGTCTATCTTCCTTCATATTAGATCCACCCTTCTCAATGTGGACATGGGGAGGGTCATGATCATCGGGATAAACCTTGCCTATGTATCCCTTTTCTCTGAATACTTCCCCCATATAAAATTCAACACTTAATTGACAGTCGTGAGTGCGTAAGACTGGTCGTCGTCGTGGTAATTAGGTTCACTCTGACAAGCCGCTACAGTGGCTGAGGTTTGTGAAGTTCACTTGTCCATCACCGCATGGAATAGTCGCCATCAAGGTGTAGCCTACATTCATCACCGTGTAGTTTTAGGCCAGCCCGAATTCTGGCCTAAAACTACGATTCCATACGACTTCAAAAGAGGGCGAACGACGGGGATCGAACCCGCGAATGGTGGAATCACAATCCACTGCCTTAACCGCTTGGC
>JBCBIK010000238.1:0-5309 GCA_038524545.1 Cyanobacteria bacterium J06623_4
CTACCACAGCCCTTGCTCTACCCCAAGACTGCTCGCTCCCAGACTGGTTGTCATCATGCCTCGAAGCGCACAGTAGCTCATCAGAACTGTCCGAAGATATTGCCGCGCTAGAAGCGATCGCCCACGGTAGTCCTAGCGATCCCGGTAGCGCCGCCAAGCTCGAAAAGATCTCTCCCCCCGCCACCGGAGAACAACTCGTTTGCCGGGCATTTGAATTTGCCTATCAGCTCCACAAAGGGCAAACGCGGGCCTCCGGCGAACCCTACATTGCGCATCCAGTAGCCGTTGCAGGGCTGCTACGTAGCCTCGGGGGCGACAGCGCCATGATCGCAGCCGGATTCTTGCACGACGTGGTAGAAGACACCGAGGTCACCGCCGATGAGATTGAGGTGGCCTTTGGGGCAGAAGTGCGCCACCTGGTAGAAGGCGTTACCAAGCTCTCCAAGTTCAACTTTGACAGCAAGACAGAGCAGCAGGCAGAGAACTTTCGCCGCATGTTTTTGGCCATGGCCAAAGACATTCGCGTGATTGTGGTGAAGCTCGCCGACCGGCTGCACAACATGCGCACTCTAGAGCACCTGCGCCCTGAGAAGCAGGTCCGCATTGCCCGCGAGACCCTAGAGATATTTGCCCCCTTGGCCAACCGGCTAGGTATTGGCCGGTTCAAATGGGAGCTAGAAGATCTTTGCTTCAAATACTTGGAGCCCGAAGCCTACCAGGAGCTTTCTCAACTGATCGTCGACAAGCGGGCCGATCGCGAAGATCGGCTGCAGAAAGTTAGCAATGTTTTGCAAGAAGGCATTGGCGAACTCGGCATTCACTGCGAAGACGTGAGCAGTCGGCCCAAGCACCTCTACAGCATTTACAAAAAAATGCAGCGTCAGGGCAAAGAGTTCAGCGAAATTTATGACATTGCCGCCGTTCGCCTGATCGTAAATACCAAAGATGAGTGCTATCGCGCCCTGGCCGTTGCCCACGATATCTACCGGCCCATCCCTGGCCGATTTAAAGACTACATCGGCCTGCCCAAGCCCAACCGCTACCAGTCTCTACATACGGTAGTCATCGGCCCCCACGGTCGCCCCATTGAGGTGCAAATTCGCACGGTCGAGATGCACCACATTGCGGAGTACGGCATCGCCGCCCACTGGAAATACAAAGAGTCGGGCAATAGCCACACGGCGGTCGGCACCGACGAAGAAAAGTTCACCTGGCTACGCCAGCTCCTAGATTGGCAAAACGAACTCAAAGATGCCCAAGAATATCTTTCCGGGGTCAAAAACAACCTGTTTGATGAAGAGGTCTATGCTTTTACGCCCAATGGCGATGTGATTCCCCTCAGCCGGGGCGCGACGCCGGTTGATTTTGCCTATCGCATCCATACAGAAGTGGGCAACCACTGCGCTGGGGCGAAGGTAAATGGCCGCATCGTCCCTTTGAATACAGAATTGCAAAATGGCGACATCGTCGAAATCATCACCCAAAAGAACAGCCACCCCAGTCTCGACTGGCTGAACTTCGTGGTGAGCACCGGAGCGCGTAATCGCATCCGGCAGTGGTACAAAAACTTTCACCACGACGAAAATCGAGATCGCGGCCATGCCATGCTCGAAAAGGTAATGGGCAAAAGCGGCCTCGACGCCCTGCTCAAAACCGCTCCCGCCCAAGCCACCGCCGAACGCTGCAACTACTCTTCGGTAGACGATCTCTTGGCGGGGCTAGGCTACGGTGAAGTCACCCTCAACGCCGTGGTCAATCGGCTGCAAGAAGCCGTCAAAGAAGCCCAGCCGATCACCACCGATGAGGTCGCCACCTTAGAAGATGAAATTCCAGCTGTCAAAGCGCCGGCGAACCGTCGCACCGCGCTTGACCATGCACCAATTGTGGGGCTAGAAGGGCTGATGCACTACATCGCAGGCTGCTGCCATCCCATTCCAGGCGAATCGATTTTAGGCGTTGTCTCCACGGGTGGGCGCGGCATCGCCGTTCACAAGCAGGGCTGTCCAAACGTAAAAAATATTCCGGGCGAACGGCTGATTCCCCTCAGCTGGAACCAGCCGGACACTACCAGCGGCAAGCCCGACACCTATCCCGTTCAGCTGAGGATAGAAGTGATTGACCGGGTCGGCGTCCTCAAAGATATTTTGACCCGCCTCTCAGACCTCAAAATCAACGTTCACAAAGCGGGCGTGACCACCCACCCCGACCAAATTGCAGAAATCGATTTGGGAATCGACATTCGCGACCATGCCCACCTCAACCAAACCTTTGCCCACATTCGCAAGCTCTCTGACGTATTGAACCTAAAGCGGGTAACGGCGATTGACTGAGGCATCTTCGGCTGCTGACAAGAACCCCCTGCTGTCGCTGCCTTACGAGTCGGCTTTAGCCGATCTGGGAGAGGAGTATTACGACCGGGTCACGCCAGCCACGTTTCCAAAGCACATTTTGCGATTTCGGAATGACGCGCTGCTGCAAAGGCTGGATTTATCGCCAGAAGAGGTGAGCGATCGCAACTTTATAGAAGCCTTCGGCAAGTTCAAAGGCCACGAAGATTTTTTGGCACTTCGTTACCACGGCTACCAGTTTCGTAGCTACAACCCCTTTCTGGGCGACGGACGCGGTTTCCTCTATGGTCAGGTACGCGGCAACGACGGCAAGCTATACGATTTTGGCACCAAAGGATCGGGACCGACGCCCTACTCTCGGGGAGGAGATGGCCGCCTCACCCTCAAGGGCGGCGTGCGGGAAATTTTGGCATCGGAGGCGCTGCATGCGCTGGGGGTCAATACCTCACGAACGCTCAGCCTGATCGAGACGGGCGAAGCGCTGCACCGAGGAGATGAACCCTCCCCGACTCGCTCTTCGGTGATGGTGCGCTTCAGCCATTCGCACATTCGCTTTGGCACCTTTGAGCGGCTGCACTATATCAAGCGACCAGACCTAGCCAAAACGCTACTCGATCACGTCATTGAAGTGTATTATCCCCATCTGCTCACCCTTGAAAATGAGCAGGATCGTTATGGTCAGTGGTTTGGCGAACTCTCGGAGCGACTGGCGACGCTGGTGGCCCAGTGGATGACCGCAGGGTTTTGCCATGCCGTCTTAAATACAGACAATATGTCGATTACGGGTGAGAGCTTCGACTACGGCCCGTTTGCGTTTATCGATGAGTATGACCCGCGCTTTACAGCGGCTTATTTTGACTATTCGGGGTTGTATTGCTATGGCAATCAGCCGGGGGCCTGCTATTGGAATTTGGAGAAGCTAGCGATCGCACTTGAGGGCGTCGTTGAGGCCAAACAGATGGAGGCAGGCTTGGCGCAGTATCAGCCTAAGTATGCTGAAGTATTTTGCGATCGCACCCTCAAAAAGCTCGGCTTCACCGGGGCGCTCTCCCTCTCCCGCGCACTCCGCCACACGCTACTCACCGCCACCCTAGACCTCCTAGAACAGACCCACGTCAGCTACACCGACTTTTTTGCAACCCTGACCCGCCAGTTCGCCCCCGAGTGGCGCATAGATGAAACGCTCATCCTCACTCCAACGCTCAAAAATTCTGACCCTGAAGCCGCCGCTCAGCTACGGCGATGGCGACAGGTTTATCAGCAGTGCCTCGCCAAGCTACCCACCGAGAAGATGGCAGACATTCAGACTTGCTTACAGACTACAAATCCGATGGTTGTGTTGCATCGCCCCCTGATTGAATCTGTCTGGGAGTCAATTACCGAAGAAGATAACTGGCAGCCATTTTACGAGCTGGTTAAAAAAATAAGATGAGGTATTGTAGGGCCGACGCAGCAGGCTTTCGGTTAGTTTGATTTATGTCGGCAGCCAAGAGCGATCGCGCTACTCAACTGTAAGTATGTAGCTGATAGACCATAAAGGAAGGTTCGCTATGTTCTCCATCTGTATCAATTGCCGGAAAAGGAAAGACATTGAACGGCCCCCAACGTAGGTGTGTCAGTCATTTCTTGCTACGAGATTGCTTGGGCTACAGAGAAAGGACGCCGAGAATTCCCTTGTTCAACGAATCAGTGGCTGCAGGCTGCATTGGAACCGCCGGACATCTCATTGTTGCCACTCACGCTCGAAATTGCTTGCCAAGCGGTTACCCCATCCCCTATTCACAAAGCTCCCTTCGACCGCATCATTATTGCAACAACTATTGCTCAAGAAGGTAAGCTCGCCAGCGTTGATGGCCTATTTCGTTGCTATTCTGAGCTGTCAACTTATTTGCTTGATTAGATAGCTACTCTTGGCGAGTACAAAGACATCGTTCTCAAAACTCAGAGGTTTTGAACCACTATAGAAAGCGTGTCTCAAACGGTGTCTCATAACTACTTTCTCAATAAGTCTTAGTCACATTGAGACATCAATTTTGCATCGGTTGCTTCTCACCAGTAGAAAGTAGGCATCGGTAGTCCTTCTCTTCTGAGAATCACTTTACCTGTGCAGTCAAGAGTTCCATGCACCCTTGGAATAGGGTTGCCATACGGTAGCAAAAAGCCCAACGGAACGGAGTCATGTTCCCAAACGAATATTGGTGTATGACCGTCCTCGAAGCCTGCAAAACCGGGAAAGGTATCTACCCCTACAGGATCATAGAACTCAAGAACAACGTTATTGTTGAAATCTACAAAACCTCGCTGCTTCCGACCTTCTCTCGTATTTGAGAAAACAGCTACCCCGCCTACAAATTCTGATACCCGGTCGTATGTCCATCGATGCTCCTCGAACGGATACTGATCAACTGATGGGTACTCAGCAGCATCGGCACGAATCTGCTCAAACTTTCTACTACAGGCTTGCAGTTCCCTTGCGTGCGCTGCTTGAGCCTGCCGATTTAGAAGATAGGCTAAGGGTAGTGTAACCGCTATACCTGCAATGATTGCGTAGAGCTTCTTCATGAGTTCATTCTCCTAACCCATAGTGTTCCCCCTTTCTTGAGTGGTTGCCGGGGGCGCAGCTAGTCGAACTCAGTCGGCAGACCTGGATTACGATAGTGTTCAAACAGACGCGCTATCTGATTAGGTACTACTCTAGTCAGTGAAAGCGGTGGGATAGCGTCACTGTTGAAGAAGTCAGCACCTTCAGTCTCGTGACTGCTAGTTGCTGTTCCACCGACTAGCTTGCAGAGAAAGAACAACTTGTATGTATGGAAGGGGATAGACGGATGATCATGACGAGGATGATTACGGTGAGAGTGTTTCTAATTTTGTGTAAGCGCTTTTTTACTTAAACGGAAAAGCGTTCGAGAGTGTTTCTAATTTTGTGTAAGCGCTTTTTTACTTAAACGGAAAAGCGTT
>JBCBIK010000239.1:0-3605 GCA_038524545.1 Cyanobacteria bacterium J06623_4
AGAATGTCTTCCCAGTGGGCCTGCGTTGTCAGGTCCATATTTTTATGGTGGCGGCGTAGGGTGAGGGCGATGTCATCGTAGAGCTGCCCGAGCTGGTAGCGGGCGAGCACTCTGGCATCTTCGGGTGCGCCGATGGTGGTGGCGAGCGCCGTGAAATCTACGAAGGTTTGAACGGTGCCAATGTCTTCGAAGCTGCGTCTGAGCACTAGGTTCGAGAGGATATTGAGATGGTGACGCTGCAAGCCTCTGCGCAGGCTGGAGACGGCGTGGTCTTGGGTATCTTCTGGCGCGCTGACTTCGGTCCAAATGCCCTGACGCAGCGATTCGAAGAGTTCGGCAATGGTGAAAACATCTTCACTGCGACTCTTGAATTCGGCGTCGCGCACGCGGGATAGGCGCTGCGCCGATAGCAGGTCACTCAGGGCAATGCCTTGGACCGATAGCACCCGCTCGTAAATCGGGTATTCGAGGCTGGTGGAGGTGGGAGATGCGCCTCGGTGCCGCCAGCGGTCGGGAGGAAGCTGGTTGAGCAGCTGCGGAGAAAATTGGAAGGCGTCGGGTGCGAAGACGACTTGGTTGAGGGTGCTGAGGGCTTCTCGCTGTTTGCTGGCAGGAATGGGCTCTAGAGGGGTGCGATCGCCGGTTTCCCAAGGATTCAATCGCTGAAATCGCTGACCGCCCACGTAGTTTGTCAGGGTCATCGTGTTGTTACGAAAATAGGCAAACACCAAATCGACCCGCCTTCTCAGGCTGCCAAACCCTTCACCCCGACTGACCGATAGCCGGTTTAGCCGTTGCCAAACGGTCTGCGCATTGTCGAGCTGCCACTGGGCAAATTTGAGCGGATTGTTGCTGAGATCCCAAGCATCTGCCTCAGGGTCTAGCGCCGTGTAAATGTCTTCATCGGTGGCATAGGCAAGCTCTGGCGCATTGCTGCGGGCAGCGATTTGTTGTAGGCTCTGCTGCTGCGCCCACCGTCGCGGAGACGGCAGCACGTCTTTGTAGCCGTATTCAATGGCCCATAGGTCGTAGGCACCGAGCCGGGTCGGGAAAAAGTCTCCTTGTTCTTCGCCGGTGGGAGCAATATTCGGTGGAATGTAGTCCATGAGAGAACTCACGAGTCCTTGCTCGCGGGTGATCTCTTTGTTGTTTAATTGCTCGGGTGAGAGTAGGCGGCTGCCAGCAAAGTTGTGTCGCAGACCCAAGGTATGGCCGACTTCGTGGGCCGTGAGCATGACCAAATGCTGCTGAATGTAGGTGTCGAGCTGGTCGGAGGTGAGGTGGGGAAGAACTGACAGCGCTAGGGCGCCAAAGGCTGTTTTTTGGTCACCTAGGTACTCTGAGCAGTGGTTGTGCGGGAGCTGCTGCGTGTAGCTGTGAATGTGTTCTAATGATTGTTGGACGTTGTTGATGCTATTGGTGCTGGAAGCAGGATTGGCTGCATTTTGTAGGGCGAGCCACTGGACGTACCAGTCTTGTGATTGTTGTCCGCACAGGGCAAGATAGCCATTAGCTGCGTTGGCATTTTCGAGCCCGCGGGCCTGATACTGTTGCTGCAATCCCTGAATGACGTTGGCATCTAAAACAATGTTGGCATTGAGGATTTCTCCGGTGAGTGGGTTTACCCGAGATTGTCCTACGCCTGCAATGTTTGAGCGGAGTGAGTCAGACCAGCGAATGGTGTTGTAGCGGACATCGGCGGGGTCCCAATCGGCGTTGTCGGGCATTTGCTCGACGACGATGGCATCTTTGAAGCCCGCCTGCTCAAAGGCTTCGTTCCACAGCAGCGCGCCTTCCTTTAGAGCATCGCGGTAGTCGGGTGGGACCGTGTTTTCTATCCAGAAGACGATGGGCTGCTTGGGGACAGAAAGCTCGGCGCTAGGATCTTGTTTTTCGAGGTGCCAGCGGTTGATGTAGCGGATGAAGGGGTCGCTTTGGCCGGGCTGCAGGGGAGTCCTAAACGCCGACAAAAAGTAGCCAACCCGCTCATCGGCAAGGCGGGGCTGATAGCCGTTGTTTTCAGGCAGTGCTGAGAGGGAGTAGCGAATGCCTAGGGAAAAGCCTCTCGTATCGGCTAGGCCCTGCAGTGAAAAGCCAAAGAGCGCTCCAAACGGTGAGCCACCGCTGCCATCTGAGGCGTAGCCAATGGTGGTTCCTAGTTCCAAATTTTCGTCGAATAGCTTGAGGCTGTCGACGCGTGAGAGGGTGCTATCGGGGCTGTAGCCACTGATTGCGCCGCTCAGCGCCTGAGAGAGATTTGCAAGGTCTCGCTCTAGGAAGAGTGCCGATAGGTCAATTAGCTTGGTTTGGGTGGTGGGATCGATGCTAACGACTGGGACGGCGAAAATGATGGAGTCGCTAAAGGAGCTGTCTATGAGGCGCTGCTGACGGTTTTGACCACTGGTGTCTCGAATGGTGGTGTTAGGGACAACGATCTGTAGATGATTGTTTGGGGCTTCTCGAAACTGAATCATCAGATCGTTGATAGACCAGCCTCGGAAGAGACCGGCTTCACCCAAGCCAGATTCGAGGGTGGTGATGAGTAGAAAGTTTTGGTTGAGCTGTTCGGGTGCGATCGCAAGATAGGATTTCTCCGCCTGAAGGTCGCTATACACCGTGAAGAGCCCTGTTTGCTTTTCCAGGCTCGCGGTCAGTGTGGCAAAGGCTTCCATCCCTTCATTAGAAGAGCTTCTTTCAGCCGCAGGTGCGCCGACCGGCGAGCCATTAGTTTCTGCGGGTTGGGCCGGTATCGCTTGCGCTTGCGCTGCCGGACTGCTGAGATACTGGGCGGTCGATGATGCTACGAACGAGCTTGGCAACCAGTGGATGGGGAGCGTTGCTGTGCCAAGGAACAAGAGCCATCCTAGGGCACCTAGTAAGACATATTTCAGTCGCATGAGGCGTTTTTGCGCGGATTTGCTCGCTGACACCTTCTTTTCGAAATCCATTGCAAAACCTAATCTTAAATCCCAGCGACTACGCTTATTCTGAGTTCAAGGTACTTTATTTTTCTATAGAGAATGGGATGCTTCAATAAAACTTTCGGGTTTTGCGGGAGATTTACCGCTTTTCTTACTTAAAAAGACCCGCTTATAAAAATATTGCGATGTAATGTGGCCTTTTATACGTAGAGATTCCGTATACCTTACAGATATCTCGATATTAGTTAGCGTTGGAACATCGCTATTTTGGCTGGTCCCGATTTACTTGTATATTTGGGCTTTAGCAGGGAGAAGAGGCAGGGTGGCTCAAACTGAGTTTGACATCGTTCTCCGAAAGCTCAGCAACATCAAAAAATACATAGATCAACTACAGCGCAAAGCTGACCTTAGCGAAGCTGAATACACACAAGACTTTGAGCAGCAGCTAGTTGTCGAACGTTTGCTGCACATGCTTGTAGGGTCTGCGGTGGACATCAACTCGCATATCGTTGTCAGCAGCAGACAGGCTACACCAGATCCCTCCAGAGGTTCTTTTCTTATATTGGCAGAGAGGGGTGTTCTCTCTAGCGACTTGGCTCAACAACTAGCGCCAGTGGTTGGTTTGCGAAATCGTCTTGTTTACGGTCGCGACGATATCGATAATTCCATTGTTTATCAATCGAT
>JBCBIK010000239.1:3705-5306 GCA_038524545.1 Cyanobacteria bacterium J06623_4
ATCGATAATTCCATTGTTTATCAATCGATTGCTGGCATGCTGTTGCTGTTTCCGCAATATTTGCAGCAGATTCAAGAGTATCTTGAGCGAGGGTGAGATAACGGAATTCGGATACGGTTTGCGATCGCTCCTCACACACCACGAGCGCTTATGATTCGTCTTCATAAAATCGATAGAACAAGTAGTCGTCCTTAAAGGGATGCTCGTCAGTGACATGGTGAATGAGTCCATTTTCTACCAGGCGCTGACCTAGCCGAACGGCGGCTTCTCGGGTGGCTTTTTGTGTTTTTACAATCCAGGTAACGGCTTCGCTGCCGATAAAGCTGTTGGGATACACCGTCAGCCAGAAGCGATGGTCGCCGATGTCAATACCGTCCGGACCGCGCATTTGCTCATAGAGCCGGGTCATTTCATCGGTAGATAAATTTTTGGGGGCCTGCAAAATAGCGGAGTAGGATGTGATGTCGCCCAGCAGATATTTGTGTTGGTTAGGCGGGATAGTGCTGCTCGCTTCTGGAGCATGCGTTCTGTTGTTGTTGGGCGCTGTGTTTGTACCTTTGTTGGCATCTTTTGGAGGTGAGGATTGAGCGGCAATCAAGGTTTGCAGCTGGTCGGGGCGGAGATTGAGGTCGCGCTGAGGGAAGGGGATTTCGATTTGGTAGCGTCTGAGATTGGCCTCTAAGAGATAGTACACATCGCTTTTGATGTCGTACTGCTGGCGAGGGTCGCGAATCCAAATGAGCAGGTCGAAATCGAGGGAGCTTTCGCCGAAGCCTATGAATCGTAGCCGAGGCTCGGGGTAGCGCAGGACGTGGGGATGGGTCTGGGCGGCTTCGATGACGGCTGTGTGAACTTGGTCGATGGGTGACCGATAGGCGACGCCAAGGGGCAGGTGTAGCCGGGAGACTGAGCGACCATGGCTCCAGTTAACCACTCTATTTTGAACCAGTTCGGCGTTGGGCACCAGGATGGAAATGCGGTCTGGTGTTCGCAGTTCTGTGCTGCGCGCGCCCACCCGTTCGACGGTGCCAACCAGATCACCCACGTGAATAAAGTCTCCCACCTGCACTGGTCTCTCAATAAGCAAGATCCAGCCGCTGATAAAGTTGTTGACGATATCTTGCAAGCCAAAACCAACACCCACGCCAAGCACGCTGGCAAAAATAGCAAGGGCGCTCAAGTCTATGCCCCAGGCCTGAAGTGATATAAATAGGCCCAGCCCCATGAGCAGGAACTGAGTGAGGGTGGCAATGACTTCTTGGATGCTGCGGTCGGGAATGGCCGCTTGCAAAAAGCGAGATTTGATCGCTGCGGTGAGTCCGCGCACCCCAATCCACAGTGCGATGATAAACAGAATGAGCTGAGCAACGTCTAGCAGGGAATAGGCCTGCTCGCCCAGGGTGAGAATGTCGTTATTAAATGAGCTGTTTAGAAGCTGAAAGGTTTGGTAGCGGGTGGTTCTGGCGCTGGGCCATAGTTCGCAGAGATAGTGCAATAAGCCTAGCCAGACAGCGCCTCGCAGGCATAGCAGCGCCGGGATAATCAGTCGGCGGCTGTAGGCTAGGCGCTTGGGTCTGCTAGCCCAGCGTCGCCACAGCCAC
>JBCBIK010000240.1:0-5161 GCA_038524545.1 Cyanobacteria bacterium J06623_4
ATCACGGTGCTTATGCCTTTTCAGCCTGCGCGAGCTGCTTTTTCGCCTGCTGCCAAAAAGCCTCTAGTTCTTCGATGCTGTAGTCAGATAGAGGACGCTGCGCTTGCGCTTCGACCCCGGCGAACCGATTTACAAAGCGACGATTCGTACCCTGCAGCGCGGCGGTAGGGTCTAGCCCCTGCCAGCGAGCAATTTGAATCAGAGAAAAAAAGACATCGCCAAGCTCTGCTTCTTGAGCCGCTTTCGATTCGTGGCTAATTGCCTGACGCAGCTCACCGATTTCTTCCTCTACCTTCTCCCACACTTCGTCGAGAGTGGCCCATTCAAAGCCCGCTTTTGCCGCTTTCTTAGAAATTTTCATGGCCCCCATCAGTGGAGGCAGCGATCGCGCATACCGGTCAAATTTTGGCGTAAGTTTATTAGGGTCTTCAGTATCGGCCTTTTCTGCTGCCTTAATGGTCTCCCAATTTACCTTGACCGCTTCTGCTGTTTCGGCAGTCACAGGGCCGGTAGAGTGCGCTGTCTGCGTCGGGAAAACATGAGGATGACGGCGCACCATTTTGTCGGCAATGCCCCGAGCGATATCGCCCAGGTCAAAATCGCCCTGTTCTTTGAATATCTGAGCCTGCAGAACAACTTGCAGTAGTAAATCGCCCAGCTCTTCTTCGATGTCTTTTTTTTCGCCATTGCGAATGGCATCGACCGTTTCGTAGGCTTCTTCAATCACGTAGGGTGTCAGCGACTCGGGCGTTTGGGCAAGGTCCCAGGGGCAGCCGCCCTCTGGATTTCGCAGCTGAGCGATGATATCGACCAGCCGCTGTAGCTCACTGAGTAGCTGAGTTGGCTCTGTAGATTGAGCGGATAATTCCGATCTTTTGGCAGCGTCGAAGGGGGGAGAAGGCGTCATAAGAGCAGATGGAAAGAGATACTTAGAGTTGAGACAAGCAGCGATTCAAATAGCTAGGACGGTCTTTAGTTCATCTTAGTGGGTTGACGCTATCTGCTATGGCGCATCTAATACCAGCCGAAACCCAAATAGAATGTGCCTTGAGTCCACAGGTCTGTCGTGCTGGTAGGCCGCGCGACAAAAGCCAGGATAGTCGTCCCACCCACAGCCTTTGAGCAAGACTTCAAACTGGCCATTGGATTTTTCGACGAGAGTACTGGTGTATTCAAATACATTGCCCGCCATATCTTCGATGCCGTAGGGACTGCGGCTAGCTGGGTAGGTAGCGATCGCACTGGTGCCCATCGGGCCGTTTTTTGCCCAGTTGGTCCCATCTGCTCGCCAGTCGCTACCCCAAGGGAAATAGCGCCCGTCCGTCCCTCGCGCTGCCTTCTCCCACTCCAGCGCCGTCGGTAATCGATAGGTCACGCCATCTCTCTGCGATCGCCACTCAGCATAGGCGATCGCATCTTCATAAGACACCAGCACCACCGGATGCTGCCCTTGCCCGCTAGGATACTGACCTGCCTGCCACAGGTAGGGCACCACCTCGCTGTAGTCATGCACCAAAAAGCCCTGCGCCTGATACTCTTCTGCAGAGATACCGGGCGAGCGATATCCGGTTGCCCGCACAAACACCTGGTAGTCCACATTTGTCACCAGGTTCTCACTGAGGCAAAAGGAAGCAAGGTTGACGGTCTGCCGGTCGGGTTCTCGGTCAAACCAGCCATTTTCACGGTAGCCTGCTTCGGCTGAGGCCACCTCGGCAGGTGAGTCGGCAAAGCCCTCTGCCGTGATGCGATAGGCGTATTCTCGCTCAGTGCGATCGCTGCCCATCACAAAGTCACCGCCCCCCACAAAAGCAAACCCAGCCTGGGCGGCACAGTCTTGCCGAGTAATTGGATCTTGAACCTTTGGCACCAGCCCAAACAGCTCATCCTCCTGACAGGCCACCCCTGCTATTCCTAGCAGCAATAGCAGCAGGCTACGTCCCAGCAGTCTTCCCATAAGTCTCTCCTCTTCAAGTAACCGGCCTTCAAACTATCGCCCTTCAGACAATCGACCCTTAAACCATCGGACCTCGAGTAATCGATAGATAAGATAGTAAGCAGCAATACACAAACTCGTCTCCATAGAACTGCTCCAGTAGAACCGCCCCCGTACAGTTGACCTATGAATAACTGGCTAGTCACAGATGATGGAACCTGCAGCGCCTTCGGCTCAATCGAGACCGAACCGCCCGCGCAGACCTACAGAATGTACCGCTTCCTCACTGAAATGGAAGACATCTTGGCAAGTGAACCAGATGATGCCAAGCGGGTCCAGGCGCTCGTGCCCAGGGTACGCAAGCTGCTGATTAGCTCTTACTGGCTGCAGATGGAATATACACCGCCCAGCCAAAAGACAGGCTGGTCTGTCAACTTTCTCTACCGTGAGCACGAGTATCCGCTCACAGTGCAGATGGTCGCTTGGGCACCCGGCACCCGATCTAAAATTCACAACCATGCCACTTGGGGCATCGTCGCCATGGTCGGCGGACAAGAGAAAAATACGTTTTGGAAGCAGGCTGAACAAGACCCCACCACCATCACCGAAGTAGGAGAACAAATCCTCTACCCCGGAGATATCATCGGCTTTACGAGTAACGCGGTGCATCGCGTCGCACCGATGGGAGATGAGCCCACCATCTCGTTTAACCTATACGGCATTACCGACCGCAGCCGCCGCTACAAATACGACGACAAAACCCTCGCCGCCTCCAAGTTTTAAACAGATCAAGAAGATATCTGCGTCCCCATCCAACCAAGGTAATCCGCAGAGCCATTTTCAATCGGCACAGCGATTAGCTCCGGCACGTCGTAGCTGTGCAGAGATTTGACCTTTCTAGAGAGCGCATCAAACTGGTCTAGCCGGGTTTTGATTAGCAGCTGCCATTCGCTCTCGTTTTGCACTCGGTCCTCCCACATATACACAGATTTAATCGGGAACAGGCTGACGCAGGCCGCGAGCTTGGCATCTATGAGGGCAGCAGCGATCGCACCTGCCTCAGCCTCCGATTGAGCCGTCGTTAATACCAAGCCCCAAACGCCCATAGAACGCCCAAACAAAAACACAACAACTAGCTAGCTTTGACCATTCGCATCTGCACAAGTCCTAGCTCTTCCCGGTATGCACCAGCCAATTCAGCGTCATCCCAGTTCACATCGGTCGAATCTACCCGGCGTAGGTCCGCCTGAGAAAACTTAGCCCGGTGCAAGTTAGCATGGGCCAAATTCGCACCGGCTAGCTGAGCCCACTTAAAATCACTATTCTGCAGACTGGCTTCGCTAAAGTTGGTAGCTGTGAGGTCAGCCCGCCGAAAAGTCGCGCCTTTCAGCTTAGCCTCCTGAAAGCTCACACCGCTCAACCCCATACCATTAAAATCCAACCCATTTAGAAACGCACGCGCTAGCCTCACACCGGTAAATTTCGCCTTCGAGAGCGTCCCCCCAATTAACCGCACACCGGTCATATTTGCCCAGGCAAAATTGCCCTGCGTTAGGTCAGCGTTGCGCAGGTTAGCGCCCGAAAGGTTACTGCCGCTGACATTGGCAGAGTGTAGCTGCGCTGATCGCAAATTGATATGAGAAAGGTTTGCACCGCTTACACTAGCCTGGGAGAAATTTGACCGCACCGCAAAAGCGCCCTGCAAATCTGACTTATTGAGGCTGGCCAAGTGAAAGGAGGCTTCGCTCAGCTTGGCAAACCGCAAATTTGCTCGGTTCAAGTTCGCCTCTGTAAAGTCAGCATTGGTCAAAAAAGCGCGGCTCAGGTTTGCCCCGGTCAAATCACAATCTGAAAAATTTACATCTACTAAAATGCGAGACCCAAAGTCAGCCCCCACTAGAGATAGCCCCGTAAAATCTCTGTAGCCCTCCTCATAGAGTCTTAAGACTTCTTTTGATTGCATAACCTGTCCCTTGGGCCACAGCCCGTGGAAAAATTCAGCAGTAAGGGTCTCGGCGCTGACTGCCTTCGATTATTAAGATAATCTTTAGTTGGCACGCTTGGGTTCTATGCGCTGACTTAGTTACATAGTCACTTAAAACTTAAAGAAATTCTGTAAAGTGAGCGATTATTCAGCGCCGAAAGCCACTAAGCCAGTTTTACCGTCTTCACTTCCAGCATCAAAATGTTTAGAAAATTAGGGTTTGCACTTCTTTGGTTCGGGTTTGTTCTGTACGCCTTTCTCTTAGCGCCTCCGGCCCAGCCAGACACCTTAGAGCTAATTGCCAATCTCTCGTCCGGGCAGTGGTCAGATATCAACCCCGCCATTGTCGCCCTCTTCAATCTGATGGGGATATGGCCCATGATCTACGCTTGCCTAGCGCTGATAGACGGTCACGGGCAAGACCTTCCGGCCTGGCCCTTTGTGGTAGGTAGCTTTGCTGTCGGCGCATTTGCACTACTGCCCTACCTCGCGCTAAGGGAATCAAACGCTCAGTTTGAAGGCGAGAAGTCTAAGCTACTGGTCCTAGTCGATTCACCTTGGATGGGCAGAGCGATCGCACTTGGCAGCATCGCGCTCATCACCTACGGACTCATCAACGGCGACTGGGCCGACTTTGCCCAGCAGTGGCAAACTAGCCAGTTCATCCAAGTCATGAGCCTCGACTTTTGTATGCTCTGCGCCATCGTTGGCCCCCTCATCAAAGCCGACATGGCCAAACGCGACCTCCACCAGCCAGCCCTCTTTTGGGCAGCCACCCTCATTCCCTTGCTAGGCGCCGCCCTTTACCTCTCCATCCGCCCGCCCCTAGGAAGCGCCGAAGAGACCACTGAGCCCGAAGCCAAACCCACCTACTAACCTCCGCCCATCCCCACCCATGCTCTCCCAATGGCAATGTATCCAGCAAAATATCGGTACTTGGCACGGCACCTTCGCCCAATTTTCTCCCGATGGTGACCTCACCAAGGAAACACCCAGCGTACTCACCCTAGAAGAAACTCAGCCAGGCCAAACCATGCAGCTGACGCTGGAACGCACGCCTGAGGGCGGAACGCCCGATATTGTCCGTCGCTCATTCTCAGCGCCAGGTCCTGCACCCTACGTGTATTTTTTCGAGAGTGGCGCGTTCTCACAAGGGTCGGCGCAGTGGTCCAAATTCAGCCAGTTCGGTGCTGAAATGTCTCTGAAAGTGGGCGATCGCCGCGTTCGATTTGTGATTATGTACG
>JBCBIK010000241.1:0-5137 GCA_038524545.1 Cyanobacteria bacterium J06623_4
ACGGTGAAAGTAGCGATCGCAGCCCGTCCTGTGCCATCTTTCTGAGGCTTCGGGCCATATAGCGTTACCTGCGGTACCGCACTAATCTTGTCGTAGAGATAAGCCGTCAAAAAGTGCTCGTAGTCGGCAATCCGCTCCATGCCCACCTGAGTGAGATAGTCGACAGCCGCGCCCAACACGACAGCTTCTGCGATCGCAGGCGTCCCCGCTTCAAACTTGTGGGGCAGCTCGGCATAGGTGGCCTGGTCGAGCGACACATCTTGAATCATCTCGCCCCCGCCCATAAAAGGAGGCATCGCCTGCAGCACATCGAGCTTACCGTACAAAAATCCTGCCCCGGTCGGCCCGCACATTTTGTGACCAGAGGCCACCAGCCAGTCGCAGCCAAGGGCCTGCACATCTACCGACATGTGCGGCACGCTCTGGCAAGCATCGATCAGCACCCGGGCGCCATACTTTTTGGCCGTTTCCACTATCTCTACGACAGGGTTTATGCAGCCTAGCGTGTTCGAAATATGATTCACCGCCACCAGTTTGGTGCGATCGCCGATCAGCGTCTTAAACGCGGCCAGGTCAAATTCTTGAGTTTCCGTCAGCGGCACATGCTTGAGCACGGCACCCGTTCGCTGCGCAATCAGCTGCCACGGCACCAGGTTGCTGTGGTGCTCCATCACCGACAGCAAAATCTCATCGCCCTTTTGTAAGTTGCTCAGACCCCAAGCGTAGGCCACTAGGTTAATCGCCTCGCTAGCATTGCGCGTAAAGACAATTTCGTCGCGGGAGGCAGCGTTGACGAAGGCAGCCACTTTATCACGAGCGCCTTCGTAGTCCTCGGTCGCCCGAGCGCTCAGGGTATGCACCCCGCGGTGCACGTTGGCATTGTCAGCCTGGTAGTAGTGCAGCATGGCATCTAGCACAGCCTGCGGCTTTTGGGAGGTCGCCGCATTATCCAGATACACCAGTGGCTTACCATTTACCTGCTGGTGCAAGATGGGAAAGTCAGCACGGACTTCGTCAGCGAGTAAGGAACGAACAGGGGGGGCAGAAGTAACTGTCATGTGAAGTGGGGGAAGAACTAGGGGGCGGCATTAGCCGGATTTGTTATTACTAAAGTCTTAATTGCTGCGGGCGAAATAAACAGACACGCTCAGTTGGCCCACTCTGTCAGACGCTCACTGAGCGATCGCTTCAAAGCATCTACAGAAATTTTTTCTACAATCTCCATCGCAAAGCCATACAGCAACAGCCGCTGTGCCTGTGAAGCCGAAATGCCCCGGCTCTGCAGGTAAAAGATTTCATCGGCCTGCAGCTGACTGACCGTTGCACCATGGGCGCACTTTACATTGTCGGCCACAATATCTAATTCGGGCTTCGTATCGACCCGCGCCTTGTTCGACAGCATCAGGTTGCGGTTTAGCTGGGAGGCGTCGGTGAGCTGCGCCGCCTGCGAAACATACACCTTGCCATTGAAGACGCTGTGGGCACGGTCGTCTACGATGTTTTTTTGGATTTGGGTGGCGCTGCCGTGGGGATAGGTCAGGGTCAGTGAGCTGTGGGTGTCGGCCAGCTGGCGATCGCCTATTGCGCTCAGTCCGTACAAATGGGTATCGGTCTGCGGGCCCGACTGATACACCTCCAGATGGTGCCGTGACAGCTTTGACCCAAGGTCGATAGCCGTACATTGATAGTGGCTGTTGGCCGCCTGGTCTACAGCCGTCTTACCAATGTGAAAGGTGGTTTGTGCTTCGTCTTGCACGCGGATATGGTTGACATGGGCGCCTTCGCCTAGCCAGATTTCGGTAACGCTGTTGTTGCAGCGGGCTTGGGAGTCGCCGCCAAGGAAGGTCTCAACTAGGGTTAGGTTTGCATGTCGCTCGGCGATTATGAGCGATCGCAAATGGGACATGCTCCCGCCCTGCGAACCTCTCACAATATGCACTGGACCATCTAGCACCTGATCCGGCGGCAGCCAAACCACCATGACGTCGTTAAATCCAGCCGAGTTCAGCGCGGTAAAAACTTCGCCACCGCCCGGAACCTGCGCCAGCCGGTCAGTGATAATGGTCTGCATCTGCTCGGCATAGTCAGGATTTTTGAGCAGCTGAGAGAGCGGTGCGACCACAACACCACGAGCGTTAGTCAGGCTAGTAGATGCCGATGCGACGTGACCATCAACCGTCACTAGCTGAGCTTCGCTTGAAAACAATGTTAAATAGGCGTTGATTTGGTCGTCTAGTGACGTCGTCGTACTCGCCTTGGCCCGCTCAAACGGAACCGTCAGCATGTCTGCTAGGTCAGTAAAGCGCCATTCCTCGTCTCGTCTGGAGGGAAAGGCCCGCTCGCCTACGAGTGCGATCGCCCTCTGTCGCAACGCTTTCAAACCCAAAAACGACTCATCTGCTGCGGCAGAAGCCTGGGTAAGTAGGTGCTTCAAATAAGTCTCACGATTCACCGCATCTTTAGAATCTGCCGCCATACCTGCTGCGCTTGCCATCTTGCTAGACCACCGCCTCCTCAGCAACAATCCAATCGTAGCCCCGCGACTCCAGCGTCTGCGCCAGCTCCTTACCCCCGGTTTTTACAATCCGCCCCTGTGCCATCACATGCACATAGTCTGGAACGATGTAATTTAACAACCGCTGGTAGTGCGTAATCAAAACCGTCGCATTGTTCGGCGTACTCAGCTGATTGACCCCGCTAGACACAATCTTGAGCGCATCAATATCCAAGCCCGAATCAGTCTCGTCCAAGATTGCCAGCGTCGGCTCTAACAGCGCCATCTGCAAAATCTCATTCCGCTTCTTTTCACCGCCAGAGAAGCCCTCATTGACGCTGCGGTCCAAAAAGCTGACGTCCATTTTGACGATCTCAGAACGCTCTTCCACGAGGTCATCAAAGTCAAAAACATCGATCTCTTCTTGGCCGTTTGCCTTGCGATGAGAGTTGTAAGCTACTCGCAAAAAGTCACGGTTGCTAACGCCCGGAATCTCCAGCGGATACTGAAACGCTAAAAACACGCCAGCATTCGCTCGCTCGTGGGGCTCCAAATCCATCAGGTCCTGCCCCTGAAAAATCACTTCACCAGCGGTGACCTCATAGTCAGGGTGGCCCGCCAGCACCTTAGAAAAGGTGCTCTTACCCGAACCATTTAGGCCCATGATGGCGTGAATCTCTCCGGCCTTAACCTCGAAGTTCACCCCTTTGAGAATTTCTGTACCTTCTACGCTGGCGTGAAGATCGCGCACAGAAAGGATTGTTTTAGCGTCTTGGTTGATCATCTGTTTCGCTCGTTAGCTGGCCTATTAGCCAACCGAATTTTCTAACTTGAGGCTGAGCAGCTTGTCGGCTTCAGCGGCAAACTCCATCGGCAGCTCATTGAACACATCTCTGCAAAAGCCGCTAATAATCATCGAGACGGCGTCTTCTGGCGAAATACCACGCTGCGCAAAGTAAAACAGCTGGTCTTCTCCAATTTTGGAGGTAGAGGCCTCATGCTCAACCTGCGCGGTGTTGTTTTGAACCTGAATGTAAGGGAAAGTGTTGGCGTTTGAGGTGTCGCCCAGCAGCATAGAATCACACTGCGAATAATTGCGCGCGCCCTCTGCCTTCGGGCTCACCTGCACCAGCCCCCGGTAGCTATTTTTAGACTTACCGGCAGAAATCCCTTTGGAAATAATCGTGCTGCGGGTGTTTTTGCCCACGTGCACCATTTTTGTACCCGTGTCGGCCTGCTGGTAGTTGTTTGTGAGGGCTACCGAATAGAATTCGCCCACCGAATTGTCACCGGCCAGCACACAGCTAGGATACTTCCAGGTAATAGCGGAGCCAGTCTCCACCTGCGTCCAGGAGATTTTTGAATTGACGCCTTTGCAAAGCCCGCGCTTGGTCACAAAGTTGTAAATACCGCCTTTGCCATTTTCATCACCGGCAAACCAGTTCTGAACGGTGGAGTATTTAATCTCGGCGTTGTCTAGCGCCACCAGCTCAACGACCGCAGCGTGCAGCTGATTGCTGTCGTACATCGGCGCAGTACAGCCTTCTAGATACGTCACAGAGCTGCTCTCTTCCGCCACAATCAGCGTCCGCTCAAACTGACCCGAGTCTCCATTATTAATTCGAAAGTAAGTGGAGAGATCCATTGGGCATTTCACACCCTTCGGAATGTATACAAAAGACCCGTCGGAGAAGACAGCCGAATTCAAAGCGGTGAAGTAGTTATCACCCACTGGAATAACGGAGCCTAGGTACTTTTGCACCAGTGCCGGATGCTCTTTGACCGCTTCCGAAATTGAACAGAAGACAATGCCATGCTTGGCCAAGTCTTCTTTGAAGGTAGTCGCGATAGAAACACTGTCAAAGATTACGTCTACAGCGACGTTCGCTAGGCGCTTTTGCTCATTGATGGAAATGCCTAGCTTATCGAAGGTCTCTAGCAGCGCCGGGTCAACATCGTCGAGGCTATCGAGCTTTTTCTCTTTTTGCTTCGGCGCCGAGTAGTAGACGATGTCGTTGTAGTCGATGGGCGGATACTTTACGTTTGGCCAGCTCGGCTCTCTCAGCGTTAGCCAGTGGCGATAGGCCTTGAGGCGGAAGTCCAGCATAAACTGGGGCTCTTCCTTTTTGGCTGAAATGGCCCGGACCACATCTTCGCTGAGGCCGCGGGGGAGGCTATCCGCTTCGATATCAGTAACGAAGCCGTATTTGTAGGGTTGGCTGACAACAGACTGAACGCTTGCACTCATGGGGATGAATATGCCTGCTCTGGCAATACGTAGGAGATGGGGTAGAACGTGAAAAGACGATCATTACGACTTAAAGGCGTTGGTTTCGGCGCGGATCTGCTCGAAGGAGATCTCTCTTTCTGTGCCTGAGAAGGGATTGTCTTCAGTGAGAAAGAGCATGCAGTGGCATTCTTGACGCTCCTGCATCGGTACGCACGGGCAGTTCCAGTAGGTAGCTTTGACTTCGGCTTCCTTATCTTCGTAGTGGCGACAGGGACAGAGGGGCGCACCCAGGTCATCTTTGTGCTTGGCAAGGCCCTCAAGCACAACTGCGGTGACGCCTAAGTCTTGGCAAAAGTATGTGCCGGTACGCTTGGCGTAGCTCTGGGCAAAGTTCCGCATAATCTCAAGGCTTT
>JBCBIK010000242.1:0-5099 GCA_038524545.1 Cyanobacteria bacterium J06623_4
TTAGAAGTCGCCATCCTCGGCGGCGGCCACTGCGGCAAATCCACCGCCTTCGGCCTCCGCCGACACGGCATCGAACGCGTTCGCATCTTCGACCGCAGCCGTCCCGGTCAAGAAGGGCCCTGGCGCACCTTCGCCCGAAACGCCACCCTCCGCACACCCAAGCACGTCACCGGCGGCCTCGAATGGGGCATCGCCAATCTTCACTTCAGCCGCTGGTGCCACGCTCGCTACGGTAGCGACTACTGGCAGCGCGTTCGCTACATCCCCCGCCTACTCTGGGCAGATTACCTAGACTGGTACGGCAAAATTCTCGATTTGCCCATTCAAAACGACACCCACATCCAAGATATTTCCTGGCACGCGAGCGAACAGTGCTTTTGGCTAGAGGCCCTTCACCAAGGCAAGCCCGAACGCTACAAGGCTCGCTTTCTCGTGTTTGCCACCGGCATGGGGTGCGCAGGCGGCAAACATCTCCCCCCCATCGTCACAGACAATTTGCCCCCCCATAGCTACCACCACACCATGGACCCCATCGACTTTCCCGCCTTCGCAGGAAAGCGAATTATCGTCATTGGCGGCGGGGCCAGCGCCTTCGACAATGCCCTGTGCATGCTCAGAGCCGGTGCACAATCAGTCGATATCGCCATACGTCGCCCCGCCCTCACCAATATCAACCGCATCCGCTGGAGCGAATGGAACGGCTATCACCGCCACTACATCGACCTTCCCGACAGTCTCAAATGGGCCTACACCCTAGCCGAATTCCGCCTTGGGCAGCTTCCCCCCGCCCACACCTACCACCAGGCCATGAGCCACCCCCAGCTCACCCTACGCACAGCCGCCCCCATTCGCCAGCTCCACTACCAAAACGGCCAAATCATTGGTACCTACGGCAGCAGCACCCTCACCCACGATGCCATGGTCTGCGGCACCGGCTTCACCACCGACCTCCGCCTGCAGCCCGAGCTACAAACCCTATCTCCCCATATCGCTCGCTGGCAAGACCGCTACACCCCACCCGCAGACAGCCAGCAGCCCGAAATGGCCCAATACCCCTACCTCGGAAAAAGCCTAGAATTTACACCAAAAGTACCCGAACACAGCTATCTCAGCCGGTGCTACTACCTGTGCTCAGGCGGCGCCCTACTCAGCGGATTTAGAGCCCATCTATCCGGTCTCCAGTTTGCAATACCCAGAGTCGCCTACGACATTGGTAAGCAGCTATTTATCGAACACAAAGAAGACATCTGGCAATCTTTCAACGCCTACGAGGTTAAGGAGTACTAGTCACGAACTACATCCAACCGCCGACGTGACAGATAACAAGTAACAAACAACAAACTGCTACTCTTCAAGCGGCTCCAACAAAGTAACATTCACCAGCGGCGTCACATTAAAATCCGCCGCTAAAATCTCTCTCTGAATCTCCTCTGTCAATCGACGCGTCGTCGAGTCAGCAGCAATATCCCGCCCCTCTCTCGGCTGAATATATACGTTACTTAGCAACGTATTTTGTCCTGGAATGCTAGCCCGCGTAAAAGAGACATCACTCTCTACCAGTGTCACATAAGGGTCATTGTCAATCACTGATTTAATCACAGTCACCGCTCGCTGTGCCCGGCTAGAGCGTAGCAAGTCAGGCGCAGGCGTCACAACAAACTGCCAGCCCAACAGCAGCGCCAGTGCTAACCCAGAGAACGCCATCGCAATCGGAAAAAGCTGCCGCCGTCCCCTTGCATACACAGGCCCCCTCGGGCTCAGCCCGTACAGACGAAACACCACAGCGCAGGCAATATTAATCCCCACCAGCTGAAGCAACAGCAAAAACACGCCGTTGATAGCCATCTCTGACATACCCACTGCGATCGCCATACCAACCATACCTGCCGGTGGCGCCAATGCCGCTGCCACTAACATGCCAATCGCCGTTCCCGACACCAAGCTACTCCGCTCAGACTGCACTAGCTGCAGCGCCCCCGCCACGCCACCCGCCAACGGCAACAACACCGCCGTCGCAGACACCTCACTGGCAGACACCATCTGAGCCGTCGCCGTAGACTGGCCAAACAGCAAACTCAGCGTCAACGTAACCGCGATCATCGTCAGCAGCCCGACCGCGTATCGCAAAACGCTGCGCCTGATCAAAGTGAGATCTCCCCTCGCTGAGGCAATGCCCACATTCATTGCCGGTCCGCCAAAGGGCGCAATCAGCATAGAAGCTACCAGCAGAAAAACACTGTTGGTATACAACCCGATCCAAACAATGACGCCAGCCACCACTGCGTAAATTAAAAAACTTCGCCAAGAGCCAATGCTCTGCACGCCGCCCAAAAAAACCTCAATAGAGCTACGCGGTTGGGTATCCGTCAGCGCCTGAGGAATTTCATCGGTAGGTAACCGCATCGACAGCACAGCGCTAGGTAGCAAAGCCACCTCAGCCTTTGGCAGAGCCTTCTCTAGCGCCGCCAAAAAGTCTCCCACCTGACGGTTGGGAATCAGCGCAGAGACTAGCTCTAGCGCTCCATACTCGTCTACCGCCTGCGTCAGCGCCATGTGCGTACCCTCATGCTTAGCCGCCAAATCCAAAACCTGACGCCCTCCGCCCCGAGGTGTTTGAATTGTTAATTGCCGCATCGTGAGTTCTCCACTGTCCCCTATAGAGACTGCGCGTCGTGGGTCACCACCTCTGGCGTACCCTCCGTTTCGACATTGAGCATTTCTCGCCGTAGTGGCTCCTGGGTAACCACCGTATCAGTCACCGTCTCTTTGCGGATTGCCACATTTTGATACGGAATCACCTGACGGCACACAGTCGCCTGCTCTTCATAAATGCCAACACGCACAGAACCATCTTCAGCAACCTGAGCATCACTCACATCCACATGGGTGTGCCCGCCATACACCGACTCAATCTCAATCACGATTTTCTCTTTTGTAATCGGGGCCGATGCTTCGGCAGATTCCGTCACCGTATGCTTAGAGATTTTGACTTCTCCCGTTTTTACCCGCTGCGTCTGCGTCACCAGCCGCTCTTCAAACAGCTGAATAGGAGATGGTCCCTCGCTCGGTGTCTGTTCCAGAACCTGTTCAGAAACCCTCTGCTCAGTACCCGCCTGATAGTTGAGCACCGAAGCTCTGTAGTCTACTGGCGCAGTCATCTCTACAGGCACTGACTCTCCCACCGGCGCGACCTGGTACAGCTCACCTACCGGTTCACCCTTGGCTACCTGGGTTTGTTCATACTCAGGCAGCGCGCCAAACTCTTCTCTATTGAGCGTTCGAATATACATGCGGTTTTGCTCAGAGACCTGCTCCCACCGTTCCGTAGGTAGCAACAGTCGCTTACGAGTGCCCGCATCAATTACCAAGTAGCGCAGCCGTCCCGACTCATCTACCAGCAAGTCTTCAGCCCTGCCGATTTTGCGACCCTCCGCGCTGTACACATCCACCTGCTGAAAAGGACGATCATTAAAATAAAGTCCTAAATAGTTTGGTTGACGCAATCTATCTTGAGAGAAATCATCAATCCTGTACAAAGCCATAGCTACTTGTGAAAAACGCCGGTAACTCACGATGGCCGATAGACACTACCGGAACATCTCTCATAGGAAATATTCCACAGGGCAAGCGGATCGTCCGTAGCGGTATTTCTCAGAGGCGTGACGGACGCTCACTTCCTAGCGACCAACAAACCCAAAAATACTGCAATCAAAATGGCTTCGGTGCCCAGCAGTCCATTCAGCGTTTGGGCATCTTCTGGCTTGAGGATAAAGTGCGATCGCAATAGCGTATAAGGCAAAAACTGCAACAACACAATCCCAACAACAACAAACCAAGCAGACCAAGACACTCCCTTCCACAGCGCAACCGCAGCCACCACATCAAAGATAAGAAGTACCACATCCATGCAGCGCCACAGCACCGGCGTCAAGAGCCAAGGCGTTCCCGAAAGTCCGATCATGTTGCCAACATGCACCGTCGCACCATAGGCAAGGAAAATAGCTATCAGCTTTGCGTAGCGTGCTGTCCACGGTTGAAACGTTGTCGTGAGAGGCGGTGTATCAAGTGTCATTTTCAGAACCAAATACGTACTTTTTGTTCGAGCCTTCCATGCGCCGTAATGATAGCTTATGCGGTTCGCCATCTCTAGGATTAGGTCGATTGCCTTCAGCTAGGCTACAGTGAGAATAATTGTCTTAAGCCATATGAGCAAAGCTGCTGTCATGAACTCGAAATTGCGTACCCCCCTTGTAAATCGTAACTTTTAGTAATGACCTACACATCTACACGCTACAAAACCTACTCAGAATATTTGCATGCTGACATAAGTCCAGATGCAAACTATCGGCTGCTGAGTACCGGAGAGGTTATTGAATTGCCACCTGAAGACGAAGAAAATATTTGTATTGGTAGTGAGCTGACATTTTTACTGAAGCAGATAGTCAACCCAAGACGTTTGGTCAGGGCTTCTGCCACAGAAATTCAGGTGCATCCCGTGGGAGACGGGCGAATCAATCGTGTACCTGATGTTATGGTGCTGCAGCCAGAGCACATTGGACTAATAGCCGAGACCAAGAAGAGTGCGATTCTGTTTGGTATGCCTGCGCCCGCTTTTGTCGCTGAAGTTGTCAGCCCAGGGGGCGAACATAGCGAAAACTACCGCCGAGATTACGAGTGGAAACGGCAACAATATCAGGATTGGCAAATTCCGGAATACTGGATCATTGATCGCCACCGTCAGCAGGTAACGGTCCTTATCCTGCAAGCAGGTGCTTACGCAGAAAATGTGTATCGCAACGCAGAGCAAATTCGTTCCGTTGCTTTTCCAACCTTGACCCTATCAGCAGAGCAGGTTTTGTCCGGGGGATTATAAACGCTGTGCCGTGCCATGGGCCGTGTTATTTATTGCAGTCAGTCAGGCGATATATTTTTGCGCAGACGAGATAGCATTTTGTCTGTACTCTTGTCCTTAGGGTCAAGAATTAAATAATCTGCGCAAGTTCAAGCTTTATTGAAGGTCCTCACCCTAAATCCTTCTCCCTGAGGGCTTCCGTGTACACAGAAGTGCGAGAGAGGCGTCACATCCCGCCGCCCACTCT
>JBCBIK010000243.1:0-5090 GCA_038524545.1 Cyanobacteria bacterium J06623_4
CGGGGATCGAACCCGCGAATGGTGGAATCACAATCCACTGCCTTAACCGCTTGGCGACGCTCGCCGTAATCGGCTCCTAGTATAGCACCGCTTTTTGATTAAACCCACCCGCTAAGCTAACTTCCTACAGCTGCTTACGACGTTAGAAGGGTGATAAAAGGAAAAAGCTGCAGCAGAAATGATGTCAACGATTCGAAACAGCGCGCCCCTCAAATGCAGTCCTTGATACATCGCTATGTAAATTAATTCTTGAATAATTTATGCTAGATAGTCCGCTCTCGTTCAGATTGGATATCAATGGGAGTAGGTTGTTCAGTATTTACACAGAGGTCTCTTTTGAAACCTGTAGTCGCTTCAACTGCATATTTGCTGATTTCGCACGGTAGCCGGGATCCTCGGCCCCAAGTCGCAATGGAACGGCTTGCCGAGCTAGTACGCGGTCATTTGGAAGATGCCTGCGCGCTATTTCAGGTGCCAGAAGCAGCGATGGCCGCACCAGAAAACATGGCGATCGCAGGTATCGATTCGCACCGCCTCTATAGCCAGGCAGCACCTCAAGCCGCAGGGAGCCGCACCTCCGTAATAGAAAAGCCCCGTGCAGGAAAGGCCTCTCATATTCGGCCAGCCGTCACCGTTGGGACGGCTTGTCTGGAGCTGGCGGCGCTACCGCTGAGCGAGCAGATTGCTGAATTTGCCAGCCCACTAATTGAGCAGGGCACTCGCGAGCTGAAGCTGCTACCGGTATTTTTGATGTCGGGGGTGCATGTGATGGAAGATATTCCTCAGGAGATAGCCGCCGCCCGGCAGCTGCTAGGAGACTCCATCGAGCTGACCCTGTGTCCGCATTTGGGTAGCCATCCGAATATTACTGATGTCCTTTCGCAGCGGCTGGCTTCTGTCCCTGCAGAAGGCTCCTTGCTAGTCGCCCATGGCAGTCGACGACCCAAGGGCAACCGGCTTATCAACGCCTTGGCAAAAGAACTCAACACGGCTGTTGCCTACTGGGCTACGCCGCCCGATATAGAAACGCAGGTGATTACGCTAATGCAGCAAGGTTGCCAGAAGCTGGCTATCTTGCCCTACTTTCTCTTTGCGGGAGGCATTACAGACGCCATTACCCATCGCACTGAGGAGCTAGCAGAACGCTTTCCAAAAATTCAGTTCCGGCTCCTGCCAACCCTAGGCGCGACAAAGGAAGTGGCCCATCTAGCCTACGAGCTGATCCACGCGTCATAAAGAAGTGACAGAAACTTACTCTGCCCACAGAAATATCTATTCGCTATAGGATAGGAGAACTCAAGAAGACCTATTTGCCGTATCACAGATAGCAAATCGCTCTGTGTGATTTTGCTTAGATGGTTTGGTATTTCGCAGTAAGTCTTCTCACCCTTCAGCACTTTCAAAAGTTGAAGGGTGACGTTTCGTTGGCTTCGCTCCTATGTCTTCTTTTATAGAAAATGTTTCTTCTCAGGCTGCGCCAATGGGAAAGGTCTATCTGGTTGGGGCCGGGCCGGGAGATCCGGGCCTGATGACGGTAAAGGGGAAAACGCTGATTGAATGTGCAGACGTGGTGGTGTTCGATGCGTTGGTCAGCGAACCGATCTTGAGCTGGATCAATCCCAACGCCGAGCAAATTCACGCCGGTAAGCGACGGGGCAGGCACTCGATGTCTCAGGCAGACATCACGCAGCTGCTGCTACAAAAGGCCCACGAGCATGCGGTAGTCGTACGATTGAAGGGGGGCGATCCGTTTGTATTCGGGCGGGGTGGCGAGGAGATGGAAGACCTGATGGCCGCTGGGGTACCGGTGGAGGTGGTGCCTGGCATTACGGCAGGTATTGCAGCCCCTGCCTACGCGGGGATTCCAGTGACCCACAGAGGCTACAGCTCCTCGGTGACGTTTGTAACGGGGCACGAGTCCGCAGGAAAATATCGGCCAAAGGTAAACTGGCAGGCGATCGCACAATCCTCAGAAACCATCGTGGTGTATATGGGTGTGCACAATCTCCCCCACATCACCACTGCCCTCATGGCCGCAGGCCTACCCGCTGATACCTCCGTAGCCCTAGTCCGCTGGGGCACCCGACCAGAACAGGCAGAGCTCTCGGGCAGCTTAGGCACGATTGTAGAGCAGGTGAAAGAGACTGGCTTTGAGGCACCGGCGATCGCAATCATCGGCAAGGTAGTCAACCTGCAAGATCGCCTGTCGCCAGCTTCCCCCATCTACAGCGAACACTGGCAGGCTACCCAACCTGGCAATCTGGCCCAGCCACCCGCAGAAACCTCAGCCTGAGTGACCTCTTCTGCAGTGATATCTTTTATGATGAGCGCCGCAATTAAGGGATTCCATCATTTCTGAAATATCCACGGAAGCATCTATCCATAAGACCGTAGAAACGGCTACCCCTATGCGTTTAGATAGGTGGCTGGCCGAGAATGTTGCCACGCTCTCTCGCAACCGGGCACAGCAGCTCATTGAGCAGGGCACCGTGCAGATCAATGGGGTAATGTGCGATCGCAAAAAAGAGCTAGTGAATCCTGGCGATCGCATCCACATTGTCATTCCCACCGCAGCCCCCTACACGCTTCAGCCCGAAAACATTCCCCTCGACATTCTCTACGAAGACGACCAGCTTCTCATTATCAACAAACCGGCAGGCATGGTGGTACATCCTGCCCCTGGGCACGAAACGGGCACGCTGGTACATGCGCTGCTGAGTCACTGCGGCGAGCAGCTCACTGGTGTCGGCGGCGTTCAGCGACCCGGCATCGTCCATCGGCTAGATAAAAACACCACTGGCGCCATCGTCGTCGCCAAGACCGAACGTGCGCTGCATCATCTGCAGCAACAGATTCAAGCCAAAACAGCCAGACGCGAGTATTTAGGGCTGGCCCATGGCGCACCTAAAACCCTTCAGGGTACGGTCAGTCAACCCATTGGCCGCCACCCCAAACACCGCAAGAAAATGTCTATCTTGCCGGTAGAGCAGGGCGGGCGGCATGCGATCACTCATTGGAAAACCGCTGAGCGACTGGGTAACTACACGCTGATGCACTTTCAGCTAGAGACTGGTCGCACCCATCAGATCAGGGTGCATAGCGTTCACCTTGGCTTACCAATTGTGGGCGACCCAGACTATGGCTCTAGCCGGTCAGCCGGTGTCAAGCTCCCTGGGCAGGCCCTCCACGCCTTCCGCCTAACGCTCACCCACCCAGTGACAGAAGCCGTGATTTCCGCCGAAGCTCCCCTACCTGCACATTGGCAAAAGCTACTTACTCGTCTGCGATCGCGCCAACCCTAGCGATGGCCACACCCTCAATATTTTTGAAAACGCTGCTGAAAAAATGTAGCGATCCGAGCATTGACCTCATCGGCACAGGTATCTAGAGTCATCGCATGGCTAGACGGGTCAAACCACGCGGTAGAAAGCTCAGCAGTAATGCGACGCTCCATAAGATCTAAAACCACCGGAGGCACTGTTTTATCGTCGTGGCTGTGCACGCCCAGCACTGGGCAAGCTATCTCAGATAGTCGCTGTCGGCTGAGGTGAGATAGCTGCCACAGCGTACGCACCGCGTAGGAATGGTAAAACTGGTAGCTCGGCAGATAGAACGGATCCTTTTTAGAGGCAGGCCGGGTAAAGGCAAACCGACACAGCGTCGGCGCCAGCAGTTCTGCTTGCCAGGGTAGCCGCAAGGCTGGCGCCGAGACTGCGCAGGCATCTACCAAACCCTCGGCAGCTAAGATTAGCGCGATCGCACCCCCCATTGAGTGCCCGTGTAGCCCCACGACCTCATACCGCTGACGTGCCTGAGCAATCTCTTCACGCACCGCATCCAGCAACCCATCCGGCGTAATTTGGCCAAATTTCTCTTTTTGCATCTCCAGCGCCCGGTAGCCATGGCCCGGTAACAAAGGTGCGATCGCGCTAAGCCCTGCTCGCGCACAGGCCCTAGCCACCGGCATCACCTCATAGGGCATTCCCGTAAATCCATGCACACACACAACTGCAGCAGCAGACTCTTCTAGGCACTCGTCTGCAGTGCCCTCTGAGTCCGTTCCTTCCGCACACAGCCACTGAGGCCGCGCATCATCCATCAAAAGAGATTTTTCATCGCCAGTTAGCGAATCGAACCCAGAGAAATAGGGCGGACAGAGGGGCATAGCTTATCTCAGATGTGACTGACCCAGATCATAGCCTTGGCGCAGGTCCAACAAAAGCCAAGAGGGGCAGCCCCTCGTTTGTCACAGCCAAACCCACTAAAAACGAAGCAAATACGGCGTAAAACACATAAAAAAAGTCGGAGCAGTAAAACCACTCCGACCGATAACCTTTTGAGGAAAGAGAATAAACTGTTGAGCGCTACCGTTGAGCGCTCAGCCATTTAGCTCTTAGAGCCAGGCTCTGGAGCAACCGGTACATTTAGCTTCCGGAAAGGAACTGTTGCACCAATGTTGATCGTTGCCGTGTTGACCTGTGGCGCAGACGCCGGACGGGGGCTTACGCTGCGTGCCATATCCAAATACAGCGCGGGGTTGCCGGCAGTTGCTTTTTTCTCCTGAGGCTTGAAGCGGCGCACTTCTTGCTGCCAGCTGATCTTGGGAAAGCCAAGGATGCCACGGTAGTATTCGTCGTAGCGCGGAGACTTGATATTCACAGGGCGCTGGCCAATCTCACGACCGGGAAGAATACGACGACGCTGATAAGGAACAATATCGTAGCCGAAGTTTTCCATGTATTCGTCGCTGTCCAAGAGTTCGTCAATGAACCCAGCGACGCCTTTTGTGGCGATGCGAATAGACCAAGCAATTTTCTCTCGCTCGTTGTAGGGGTCGCGGCCCAAGGCTCGCTGAATGCACTGCTCTACAAAGCGATAGTTGCTGTTTTTGTTGTAGAAGCTGTTGAGGTAGGTGTCAGAGAGCAACAAACCGCGGATAAAGTCACGCACGGTGATTTGGCTATTGCGCAGCTGAGACTCTAAGAATGGCTCCCGGTCAGCAGCAAACGCGTAGAAGAAGATCTGACGGTAAGCGGCGTCGATCAGCTCGGTCATCTCGCTGTACTCAAGTAGAGCCTCAGCGCTATAGA
>JBCBIK010000244.1:0-4958 GCA_038524545.1 Cyanobacteria bacterium J06623_4
ACTTTTCAGCGTACCTGTCCTTCTTTTTTCTTCGCTTATCCCGAACTGACGTTAACTATCAAACTCGCGACGACCTTCCAAGGCTCTTGCCAAGGTCACCTCATCGGCATACTCTAGGTCGCCGCCCATAGGCAACCCAAACGCAATTCGGGTCACCTTCGTAAAAGGTTTTAGGAGCTGGCCGACATACAGCGTCGTGGTATCGCCTTCAATGCTGGGGCTAATCGCCAAAATCACTTCACTTGTCCCTTCTTTGCTCACGCGGTGCACAAGCTGACCAATATTCAGCTGCTCTGGGCCAATGCCATCCATCGGCGAAATCAAGCCACCGAGCACGTGATATCGCCCTTTGTATTCACGGGTTTTCTCTAAGGCAATCACGTCACGAGATTCAGCCACGACGCACAGCGTGCTGGGATCTCGCGCCTGCGAACGGCAGATATTACAAACGGGTTCAGCGGACAGATGAAAACACTGAGAGCACTGGCCTACTTGCTGCTTGGCGTCGAGCAGCGCATTTGCAAGGGCCCGCACTTCAGCATCTGGGCGCTTGATCATGTGCATCGCTAAGCGCTGTGCTGATTTGGGACCAATGCCGGGCAAGCGCTGAAATTCTTCGATGAGTTTGGCGAGGGGACGGGTGTAAATGATGCAGCTCCTATCTCTTATGGATGCAATTGGATTCAGTAGAAATCAGTGGGAGACCATACTAACGCTTATCGCCAACGGCCTGTGCGATGTTGGCACAGGCCATTGGCAGACCCTATAGATTACGGCTATCACCATCAGCAGATTCCAAATCGTCTTCTTCTGACTCACCGCCTTCTGACTCACCGCCTTCTGGATCAGGACCTTTGAGTGAGGGTGGGCCAACCTGCTCACTCTTACCGCGCACGGGAGGAAGTCTTTCTACCAGGCCCATTTCAAAGGCAGCGTCAGGCAGCTGCCCCACCAAATACTTACCCGGCTCAAATAGCCCGCTAGGCGTCATGCAGACCTGACGCAGTTCAACGATTTCGGTTTCTGCAAAAATCTCACGGGATAGTCGGCGCTCTAAGGGCATACGATCCGCCTCCTTCTATTCATCTATCTGCTTACTCATCTATCTGCCAGTATTCTTGAGTGTAGTTTTGGTCGAGTACTTTCTTGGGCCGCAAAATTAAGACGACGCTGCCCAACAGCTGAGTTTGGGGTGCGTCCTCAAACCAGCTCACCTCCAGCTGGCCACCTGCATCGAAGACGTAGTAACTAAACTCATCCCACTGACGTCTGGCCCGGTCGACAATGATGAGTACTTCCTCATCGTCGTAGCCATCTGGCGGGTTGGGCAGCTGGGCATATTTGGCAAGTAGCGCGATCGGGTCTTCTGCCTTTAGCATCACCTGCCAACCGGGCACGGGTACCCACGCCCCGTCCCCAGAAAACTTCACCATGCCAAACGGGTCTTCTGGGACAGCCGTTGGCACCTGCTTGTAAGCATCGGTCACTAGCGGCAGCTGACCGGCTACCGGCACAATAATCGGCGAGTCGGCTTCATTCTCTAAGCGGAAAATCGGTAATCTAGGGGCCGTTTTAGCAGAAACGACCGTGAAGTCGGTGAGGAGCTTTTCAATTTTGCTGCGGGCGCTGTCGGAGGTGGCAAACCGAAGGCTTTGGGCAATTAAGCGCGATCGCGCCTGCAGATCGCTTTGTTGACGCGCCAACCGCCAGTAGTAATAAGCTGCGCCATCGCCCATCGTTTTTTCAAACCCCGGCGGCGGCTCATCACTGTAAGAAAAATCTCTTAGGCCCTTCACAATGTCTTTGACCTGCGAGCTGTCTAGACCGTTGCTAAACGCAAAGTCTGCCGCTGCTGCGCGATGCTCCTGAGGCAGAATTCTAAACTCATACAGGCTGTCGCTACCGCGCACCTGGTAGTGGGCCTTCGCCGCATCGCTCACGCCACCAGCCACCATCGAATCAAACACCTGAGCCGCGACGATCAGCTGATTTTGCTGAATGGGCTCAAACCCAGTGGATTCGAAGATAGCTTGGGGGGACATCTTCGCCTTCTGGAGGGTATGGCAGGCTTTACCCCACTCGACCCAGTTGCCCTCCTTCTGACGCAGTTGCTTGAGCAGCGTCTCAATGGCCGCTTGCGCAGTCGCCTGTGCATCAGGGATATTGGGCTCACCAGAATTAGCGCTAGAGGGGGGGGCGGTCATAGCTTGACGCGTTTCTCATTTCTACGTAATTATAGTAGTCTACGCAAAGCCAATCTCTACAGATAGGCTTACGTAACGGGGCTATAGCGCAGCTGGTAGCGCACCTCAATGGCATTGAGGGGGTCAGGAGTTCGAATCTCCTTAGCTCCATCCTTTATTTCTACAGCTCTTACGCACCTGCCCGTTGTTCAAGTGCAATAGAAAAGCGTGCTAGAACGCCTGCTTTTACCTAGCTTTCGACGCTCTCTGGTCGGCGCTTTAGTCGGCGTTGTAATAACCTTTGTACCAGTCCACAAACTTTTGGATGCCCACAGACAAAGGTGTAGAGGGCTTAAAGCCAACATCATTCATTAGGTCGGCAACGTCGGCATAGGTCGCAGGCACATCCCCTGGCTGCATGGGCATCATATTTTTCTCAGCGACCTTGCCCATCGCTTGCTCAATCGTGGTGATAAAGTCCATTAGGCTGACCGGACTGTGGTTGCCGATATTGTAAATTTTGTAGGGCGCTGTGGTCTCTCGGCCTTTTGCTTCGGCTTCATCTTTTGTGAGGCGACGCTGCGGTTTTTCCATCACGCGGAGAATGCCTTCTGCCACATCATCTATATAAGTAAAGTCGCGCTTCATCTGGCCGTGGTTGTACACATCGATAGACCGGCCTTTGGCGATCGCATCGACAAACTTAAAGTAGGCCATATCAGGCCGTCCCCAGGGGCCATACACCGTAAAAAATCGCAGCCCTGTCACCGGCAAATCGTATAGGTGGCTGTAGGCATGGGCCATCAGCTCATTTGACTTTTTGGTAGCGGCGTAGAGCGACACCGGATGGTCGACCCGGTCGCTAGTGGAGAAAGGGACCTTCCGGTTCTGACCGTAGACCGAGCTAGAAGAGGCAAAGACCAGATGCGCCACCTGGCTGTGCCGACAACCCTCCAAGATGTTGACAAATCCCATTAGGTTGCTGTCTGCATAGGCCAGGGGATTTTGCAGAGAGTAGCGTACACCGGCTTGGGCTGCCAAATGCACAACTCGGTCGAATGACTGACGAGAAAACAAGGCCGCCATGGCATCGCGATCGCCAATGTCAACCTGCTCAAACGTGAAGTTATCAAAAGCCTGCAGCTGAGAGAGTCGATCTTTCTTGAGACCGACATCGTAATAGTCGTTTAGCAGATCGATGCCATACACCGGCACATCTGCTTCTAGTAACCGGAGAGATACAAAATAGCCGATAAACCCGGCAGCGCCGGTCACAAGTATGGTCATAGCGAGGAAAGAAGAGCGTCCAAGGTTCTCAACAGGGTAAGTCATCTCTAGTATCAGCACAAAAGATATCCTCGCACGATGAACTATGACACTCGCAGCTCACGCATAAAACAGTCACTTTTGTATAGATTTCTCCAGCATTCCCGCACAAAAAACGATTTATTCAGCTGCGCTGATGTGCGAACCGTTACAACGATCGGACGTACCTGAGGGTACGGCGTGCGATCGCCGCTCAACACATGATCCAAATCACAACAGGCACAAATAAAGACCCGTGATTTTACGGAGGGGAGAACATTCTGAACCAATATGAACCGGCAAAAAGAAGGGGAAACCCCCGCAAAACCAAGTTTATTAACCATTCAAGCAAGGCTTCGTCATCAGTGATACGATTGCCAAAGCACAAAATGAGAAAACTAAAAAGAGTAAGGACGCTTCAATGCAAGAAATTGATAAGTCGATTTCCATCGACGGTCGGGATATCCAGCTGAAGGTAGGGTTGTTTGCCCCGCAGGCTGGAGGTTCGGTGCTGGTAAGTTCTGGTGATACGGCGGTGTTAGTATCAGCGACCAGATCGAGCGGTCGAGAAGGGATTGACTTCCTCCCCCTCCTAGTAGATTACGAAGAAAGACTGTACGCAGCTGGGCGCATCCCAGGCGGATTTTTGCGTAGAGAAGGGCGTCCTCCAGAGCGGGCCACCCTCACCAGCCGACTCATCGACCGGCCCATGCGCCCCCTGTTTCCCCAGTGGATACGCGACGACATCCAGATTGTAGCGACAACGCTTTCGATGGATGAAGACGTGCCGCCAGATGTTTTGGCAGCTACCGGTGCCTCCATCGCCGTACTACTGGCAGAAATTCCTTTCAATGGCCCCATGGCCACCGTCAGAGTGGGTCTGATTGGTGACGACTTTATTATCAACCCCACCTACGCTGAGATTGAGGAAGGTGAGCTTGACCTAGTCGTTGCAGGGTCTCCCGACGGCGTCATCATGGTCGAAGCGGGGGCCAATCAGCTGCCAGAGCAAGACGTCATCGAAGCCATCGACTTTGGCTATGAAGTGGTCCGTGACCTGATTCAAGCCCAGCTGGACTTGGTCAAAGAGCTGGGCCTTGAGCGGCCTACTGAGCCCGAGCCCGTGGTCGACCCTACGCTAGAGACCTTCTTGAGCGAGCAGGCAACGGACGCAATCAAAGAAGTGCTCAAGCAGTTTGAGCAAACCAAAGCTGAGCGCGATGACAAGCTAGATGCGATCAAAGCAAAAATGGCCGATGCGATCGCTGAAAAAGCAGAAGACGATGCCATTCGCATCGCTTACGAAAGCGACAGCAAGGCATTGGGCAAATCTTTCAAGAGCCTGACGAAAAAGCTCATGCGCGCCCAAATTTTGGAAGAAGGCGTACGGGTCGACGGTCGTAAGCTAGATGAAGTGCGAAAGATCACCTGTCGCACAGGCGTACTGCCCAGCCGCGTACACGGCACAGG
>JBCBIK010000245.1:0-4880 GCA_038524545.1 Cyanobacteria bacterium J06623_4
GCAAGGGGTTAGGGGATGAGGGTGGCGGGATGTGACGCCTCTCTCGGACTTATGTGTACATGGGAGCCCCTCAGGGAGAGGAATTTAGGGTGTAGAGCTTGCTCTTCTCGCAGAGTGGGCGGCAGTAATGCTGAGAGCGGGGACATTATTTATTTGCGCTTCCCTAAAGGCGCCAAACGCAAAGTTAGATAAATACTTGCGCAAAGTCTTCTCCCAGCGAGAGGTGCCCAGCCGAGGTGAAGTGAACGCTATCGCCAGATACTGGGTAGCTGTCCGTATCGACCAGGTAGTTCCGACTGTCGGCATTCGCGACCGCCGTTTGAGCGCTGCGAACCACCTCATCGGCAAAGAAGCCATTGGGCAGCTCGTCGTGCAGTCGCCCAATGACAAAATCCACACCCTGACCGTAGCGCTGGCGAATGTCACTAATGAACCCGGTCAAATTGCTCTGGTAGTTAGCAGCTTGGCTCGCATTAAAGGCATCTTGCTCGCCCTGCATCCACAGCATCCCTTCCACCGAGTAGCCAATCCCCTGACTCGTCAGCTCGTTCAGCGCATTACCGACCCAGTCATTGAATTCATCATAGGTGTTGTTTTGGCCATTCACGGCCCAGTCTTCAGCCAAACTCGTTGACCCCAGCGCGTACTTCACCAGATAGATTTCTTCTGTATCGGAGGCGCCGCTGTCTCTAGCCGCTTCCAGCGCAAACCCAAAGCCTAGCTCTGCGCCAAACCCAGCCCCCGTGCCAAAGTTTTGATTGAAGCCTGGTCGCAAGTCAACAAAGGAATTGATGCCATCCTGCCAAATTTGAACGTCTGGGAGGGGATTGGCCTGCGCGCCGCTCAGGTCATTGACATCGCTACCCGTACCCGCCATGTTTGACTGCCCGCCAAACAAGTACACAGAGACTTTGTTGGTCACGCGAATCTGCACAAACTGGCTAGCGACTAGCCCCGTTGAGTCAGTTGCCAACACATTTATCTGATAGACATTGTCACCATCGGCATCACCCGGATTCTCAAAATCAGGCTCTGTCAGGAAGAAGATCTCGCCCGTGTCCTCATCGATATCAAATCGGTCTCTGTCTGGCCCGGCGTTAATGCGATAAGAGATACCATCGCCTTCCACATCTCCATCGGGGTCCGTCGAGTCTATATCAACAGCTAAGGTGCTACCTTCTAGTACAGACGGATTGGCATCGCTCGTGATAGTCGGCGCTTGTCCTGATTCGACCACATCTCTTACAGAAACAACAAGAAACTGGCTATCGGATTGACCGGTCGTATCTTGGGCCAGCACGTTGATGAGGTAAGTGTTGTTACCGTTAGCATCTTCAGGATTTTCAAAATCGGGCGCCAGCTTAAATGAAATCACGCCCGTTTGAGCGTCAATATCGAAGAAAGCAACATCTTCTCCTGCATTGAGAGAGTAGGTGACGTTGTTGCCACCTGTTGTATTCACATCCGTTACAAACGTCTCTCCTTCATTCACATCTACCGATGCATTGTCGCCACCGCCATCGCTGGTAATGGTCAAAGGCGCTCCGCCGCCGTCGTCGATGTCATCTACGGTCACTTGCAGGAGCTGACTATCTGTTGCACCGGTTGAATTTTTCACTTCTACGCTAACTTCGTAGAGATTGTCACCATCGTTGTCCTCTGGAGCTTCAAAGTCAGGCGCACTCTTGAAGCGAACAACGCCTGTGTTTTTGTTGATTCTAAACAGGCTGACATCCTCTCCGCCATTTAGTGAATAGGTCAACCCGTCTCGTTCTACATCGCCGTTGCTGCTGGTTGCATTCATATCAACCACGAATTTTTCACCTTCATCGACAGTGAGTGAGGCAGTGTCTCCGCCGCCGCTGCTCGTAATCACAGGTGGATCGCCGGGAATGATCGGATCTTCATTCACATCTGTCACATTCACCGTCAGAAGCTGGTCGTCTGTTTCACCGGCATCATCTGAGACACCAACTCGCACTAAGTAAGCGTTGTCGCTGTTTGAGTCAGTCGGTGCCTCAAAATCTGGCTCTGACCGAAACCGCAGCACGCCTGTATTGACATTGATGCGAAACAGGGCGCTGTCGTCACCGCTGATAATGGCGTAGGTGACGCCGTCTCTTTCCTGAAATGAGTTTGTTGAACTGCTGCTCTGCACGTCGGTGACCACAATCTCACCTTCTTCGACGGATACCGTCGCCGTATCACCGCCTCCATCACTGGTAATCGCTCGTAATACGCCTGCATAACCAAGCTGACCAGCTGCGGTAATCGCAATCTCGGTTTCTATCTCACCGACTGTCGCTTCCAACGCCCAATCACCGCCGAGCAAAGCGCTGCCCGTGAGGTCTGTAGAGGCCTGAATATCTCCACCGGTGGCCGCTGAGAGCTGTTCGATAAAGCTGATGCCCGCTGCAGACTTGGCCACATCGCAGCCATACAGCAGGATATCGCCCGTGGTAGAAGCGCCCCAGTGAGAGAGCGCTTCACCGTAGCCGGTGAGGTCATCGCTACTGAGAGCGGTCTTCCCTAGCTGCAGCCTGCCTGCCCGCCCGTGGGAAAAAATATGAACGCTATCAACAGCTTCTGGCCCGTACTGTGCTAGCACATCTGAGATGTAGCTCACACCATCTATATCAGCGTCGATAATGTAAATAGTAGATGCCGCCAGCGTACTGACTAACTCGTCAATATCGTCCAAACTGGCATCAACGAAGGCAATTTTTTGTGGGGCGATCGCAGCACCAGACAGCCCAGCGAGCAAACTTGGCTCGGTACTTGGCAACGCTGCTTGAGCGCCTGTAGGGTCGGCAGTTGTTAAAGGCTCATCAATAGTAGTCAGCATAATTTCCCCTGTCATTTAGATTAATCCGGTCTAGGTGGTAGATACGTCTAGACATTTCAACCTAGACGGCGCTAACAGTAAACTCACATCAGCACCTCTGTAGTGCGACCCTGCGCAACCCACTAAGCGATCGCGCTGTCGCCAAACAAACCTGAAAAATTACTAGCTGAGACAATGCCATAGTCGTCGCCTTTTACTGCTTAAGCAAGAGCAATATGGCGCAATATCTCTCAACAGTGAATAAGACGGGAAGCCAGTACCGGGGTTCCGCGCTGTCGAGTTGAACGCTGTAGAATCTGTCGAGTTGAACGCTATAGAATAGTTCAGGTGTCTTCAGAAACAGCCACTATGACCGCCCCCTCCAAAACCTCAGCAGGACCTGCTACTGCCAGTTCTAACGGCGGTGCCGACAGCACCGACTACGGCATTCCCGAGCGGCTCGCCAAGCACACCGTGCGCTACGCCGACTACCGAGAAGTCGACCGCAGCATCATGACACCAATGATGCGGCACTACGCCGAGGTCAAAGACGAGCATCCCTACGCGCTCCTGATGTACCGGGTTGGTGATTTCTTTGAGACCTTTTTTCAAGATGCGATCACCATTGCCCGCGAGCTAGAGCTGGTACTCACCAGTAAAGACGCCGGTAAGGCCATTGGCCGCGTACCCCTTTCGGGCATTCCTCACCATGCCCTAGAGCGCTACTGCATCCAGCTGGTGGCCAAAGGCTACGCGGTAGCCATTTGCGATCAGGTAGAAGATCCGGCGGTCGCCCAGGGCCTAGTCAAGCGAGAAGTGACCCGTATCATTACCCCCGGCACCATCCTTGAAGAAGGCATGCTGAGTGCCCGGCAAAATAACTTTTTGGCCGCTGTGGTGATTGCAGGCGATCATTGGGGGCTAGCCCACGCAGATGTCTCGACGGGAGAATTTTTGACCACCCAGTCATCAGACCTAGAGCAGTTGGCCCAGGAGCTGATGCGGCTACAGCCCGCCGAAATTTTGGTGCCGACAAATGCGCCAGATCTAGGTGCGCTGCTTCGCCCCGGCGAAAAATCCGACCAGCTCCCCAGCTGCCTACCCGCCCAGTTTTGCTACACCTTTCGCTCCCAAACTCCGTTTACGCAGACAGAAGCAAAGCAAAGATTGCTAGAGAGCCTGAAGCTGCGATCGCTCGAAGGTATCGGCTGTCATCAGCTGCCACTGGCCACTCGGGCAGCCGGCGGCCTGCTCGAGTACCTCGAAGACACCCAAAAAACCAGCCTGGCCCCGCTGCAGACCCTCTCCACCTACGCCCTGACCGAATTTCTGGTGATCGACCACCAGACCCGGCGCAATCTAGAAATTACGCAAACCTGTCGCGATGGCCTCTACCAAGGCTCCCTCCTCTGGGCCCTGGATAAAACCGTCACTGCCATGGGCGGACGGGCGCTCCGGCGCTGGCTGCTGCAGCCGTTGCTAAGCCTGCCCGGCATCCAGTCCCGGCAAGAAACCATTGAGGAGCTCGTTCGCCAGGGCAACCTGCGTCAGCAGCTTCAGCAGTTGCTCAAGCAGATATACGACTTAGAACGCCTAGCGGGCCGGGCCGGGTCTGGCACTGCCAATGGCCGCGACCTGGTGGCAATGGCAGATTCTTTTGCGAAGCTGCCCGCCCTCGCGGCCCTGACACACCATGCCATATCGCCCTATCTCAAGGTGTTGCAAGAAGTGCCCCCCGAGCTAGAAGCGCTGGGCAGCGTGCTGCGATCGCACCTGGTCGAAAATCCACCGCTCTACCTCACCGAAGGCAATCTGATTCGCGATGGCGTCAATCCTCAGCTCGACGATCTGCGATCGCAAGTCAGCCGCGACCAGCAGTGGATTGCAAACCTAGAAGCTACCGAGCGCGATCGCACCGGCATCTCCACTCTCAAAGTTGGCTATACCAAAGCCTTTGGCTACTACATCAGCATTTCACGCAGCAAAGCCAGCCAGGCCCCTGCCGACTACACCCGCAAGCAAACCCTCACCAACGAAGAGCGCTACATCACCGGCG
>JBCBIK010000246.1:0-4773 GCA_038524545.1 Cyanobacteria bacterium J06623_4
AGCACTGTCTTTTGCCTGATCTAGATCCGGACTGACTTTGAGTCGAATAGCGATCGCCGTAATATTGTCATGGCCATTGACTTCGTTACTGAGCTGTACGAGGTCATTGACGCCGGTTTCTAGCTCCTTTTGCCCTCTCAGCATGGGGTCAATGTGGCTATCCAAATAGTCTTCGACAACGTCGTTGTCACTTAGGCCATCGGAGCAGAGCAGCAGCAGCGTATCTTCTGAAAAGCTCAGAGTGCTTACGCTGGGCACCAAGTCTTCAGATTCTCTGGGGCCGAGCGCTTGGGTAAGCTGGTAGGCGTCGGGCCGTGAGTAGGCGGCTTCTGGCTCAATGCCGCGCTGAATTTCTCGCTGCCCGACTTCGTGGTCAACGGTGACTTGCTTTAGCCCTAAGCGACGGGTGTGCTGATATAGGCGGCTATCTCCCACATGGGCCACAATCGCTGAGGTCCCCTCTAGCAGCAGCAGCACCAAGGTCGTTCCCATCCGCTCGTGCCCTGCCCGCTGTTCGTTTTCGTTGACTTCAAAAATGGCCTGATTTGCTAGTCTTACAGCCTCCACGACAGTGGCTTCGCTGGGTAGGGGGCGGGGGGATTCACCTGCGCGTGGGGTTGGCCAATGCTCATCAAAGTACTGCAAGAGGGTTTTCGCAGCTAGCTGACTGGCGACTTCACCCCCATCGTGCCCTCCCATGCCATCGCATAAAACGTATAGGCCATGGGCTTTTGTTTGCTGCCCGCAATTACCCGCCCGCTTTTGCAGGCTGTTGGCAATGAGGAAGCAGTCTTCGTTGTGATCTCGCTGTCGGCCCACGTCGGTTTGTCCGGCATCTTCTATGCTGACCAGCTTCATCGGCAGTACCATCGTGGCCTCGCTGTTATCCGGAGAATCAGCAGGTGACTCCGAATCGAGGAGGACGGTGTTTGCCAGGAGCTGTTCGTCAGAGCTGTCAAAAGATGGCTCTGTGGATGTTTCTGTCTCTAGTGCTGAGTCATTACTTTCCCAGGGGTCTTCGAGTTCAGCCATGTCTGAGTCTGAATAGTTCGAGCTAGGTGGCATAACGTTTGGTGGAGAAAATCCGGATGGCGTAGAGTGAGCGCTAGATTCGGATGCGACAGTCGACTCGGGGGTGATAGCGGCAGGGGTATCGAGCAAAGCTTTCCCAATGTCAGCGAGTTCGTTACTGAGCTGTTCTAGCGTTTCGGCGACGGAGACGGCTAAGATGAGCTGTCTGATCTGCCGGAGTGAAGCGATATCGCCTTTGTGGGGCTGTGCGAGCAGCGATTTTAAGAAGGCCTTAAAGTCTTGAAGGGTGGGTGATGGGTCGACTGGTGGGATAAACCGGCGGATGCGCAATGATTGTTCTGAATCGATGCCCAGATTATCGGCCTGCAGAAGGCTAGATCGCCACTGCGGAATGGGGGCGAGTGCTGCCCACAGCTCGGTTAGCCGGTACATCCAATACACATACTGAAGCGGATCTATCGCTGTGGAGAAAGCCTCCAAAATCGATGAAATCGAATTCTGCTCGGGCATGATGAGCAGCGCTATGTCATCTTTCTCCCAGGTATCGTAAAGCGGTGGGGCGGCGTCTGGCAGTAGCAGATAAGGATAGGACGCTTGTGGTAGGTTTGGCGCTGCTTTTAAGGTTTCTATGGAGGGTGCTTCTGAGCTGCTAGAGGCTAAGTCGGACAGCTGCTTTTGGAGGGGCGATCGCACTTCTGGGGTCTTGTCGAGTATGCACGCGCTGCCTTGGCTGAGCACCGTGAGCACTTGGTACCGGTCTAGGTAGTGCTCGGAAGGGTGATTTGAGGGGCTGCTTTCTGCCATTACTGCCAGGCTAGTATCTGGTATCAGCTCGAGCGTGTCTGGAGGCATCAGCCTGACTTGTAATCTGTCTGGCGGTGGGAGCGGTGAGGGTGTGTCTTGGGGTGTCTCTTGGGGGTTGGAAGCTGATAGGGGTGCACCACAACGCTGGCAAAATTTGTGATTGGTCGGGTTTTTAAAATGACAGGCGGCGCAGGTGAGCATATCGGTTTTCAAATAAACTTTTTTAAGATGAACTTGATAAGACTCAACGGCTTTGGGTTCACGGTTGATACAGACCCCTAATCTGGCTTCTGGGTATTGAGTATCGGGTCTGTTGCTATCGGTCAGCGTGCTGATTGGTAGGTCGTCACGAGCGCTCAGGTGGATTATGCCTGATTATGGTCGCGAATTCTTGGCGCTGGCTCACAGGTCGCTTACTGTTAGATGCTTATTTGCTGATTAGAGGCGGTGGAGCGATCGCACTTCTTCAGCCGTGAGCGATCGCCATTGTCCGGGCTGTAGGTCTGCCAGGGTTAGCGCCTGTCCGTGGCTGCTGCCCGATAGTAAAAGTGCGCTGCGGACCAGGCGCAGGGTCGGAAAGCCGACTGCCGCGGTCATCCGTCGTACCTGACGGTTTTTCCCCTCGGTGAGTGTGAGTTCTACCCAGGCGGTTGGTATGTGCTTACGATAGCGAATGGGCGGATTTCTGGGTGGTAGGTCAGGTTCAGCGATGAGCTTTGCCTCTGCCGGGCGGGTGCGGTAGCCACGGATAGTAATGCCGCCTCTAAGTTTCTCTAGAGCTGATTCGTCTGGGATTCTTTCTACCTGAGCCCAATATTGGCGGCGATGGCCAAATTTTGGATGGCTAAGTCGATGCTTCAGAGGACCATCATCGGTTAGCAGCAGCAGTCCTTCGCTATCTCTATCTAGCCTGCCAACTGTATATACCCCGGGCACCGACACAAAGTCTTTTAGCGTTGTTCGACCGGTGTCATCTGTGAACTGACTGAGGACGTTATAAGGCTTGTATAGCAGGAGGTAACGGTAAGCCACGTAAGCAATCTTATTAATTCTTGAACTCTATTGATAAATCGTCCGAAAGCTGTGAGCAATCGATATCCTAGGAAAACTTACGATTGACTCTTCACATCACAACTTATCGGCCATGGACAACTTTAAAACGTATCGAATGAACTGTACGCTCACTTTCGGAGACATCTACAGCCAAATCATCGTGTGGTTGATTGTGCTGTTTGTGAGCTTGGCCGCTGCACTTGGCCTGATGGGTGCAAGCCGTCCTATCTATGCCTTAGCGACGGTTGGTCTAATTTTGGTGCTGTCGCTGCCTTTCTTGCTGTTTGCCTTTGTAACTACCCTGCTCAATCACATTGAGTTTAGTGAGGTAGATGCCGCAGTAGCGCCTGCTGCGGATCAGCGATCGCCCTCCGCGCAAATGTCTAGTCAGAGCGCATAGGACATATCGGCAAAAATATCTGAATCTGCTTCTATCTATAGATCAAGCGGGGCCACTGCTTTTATCAATGGCCCCGCTTGATCTATTTGGTTTCTGGTGGCCTTAAGCTACTGAGAAAAGTTGCGATTAGGGGGCGACAGGTGCTTCGGTCTCTTCGGAGGCGGCATCGCTGCTGTCTGCTTCATCACTGCCTGCTGCGTCGCCGTCAGTCGTTTCTACATCTGCTGAGCTTTCAGGCGCTGTCTCCGCTGATTCTGCACCGTCAGGCGCCGTTCTTTCACTAATCAGCTCTCGTACGCCGTCTTTATATTGGGTGGGGGCGAGGGCCAGCGCTTGGTCAAAGAGGGCTTGTGCGCCGGCCTCATCTCCCTGCTCCCTGAGCACAAGGGCCTTTGCTAGGGTTGGCCGGAAATCAGGCTGGGTCGGTGAAGCGGCTTGCGCATCTGCAATGGTCTCGTCGTAAAGCTTTAGCGCTTCGTCGTAGCTTTCCTGCTCGACATACACTTGGCCCAGCAGCAGCTTTACCGATAGCTTGTCGATGCTGCCTGGGGAAAGCTCATTTGTCTGGTCGGCGGTGGCGAGGGTGTCTTTGAGCAGGCCGACCGCTGCTTCTGTGCGCTCTTGGCTGATGAGCAAGGCAACGAGCCCTTCTAGGGCCGGGATGCTGCCAGGGTTTTGGGTGAGCACCCGGCGGTAGACTTGAGCGGCGCCTTCCAAGTCTTGGAGCTGCTGTTTCGTTTGGGCTAAGGCGATGGCGTATTCAGGAACGGTGGGGTTGAGTTCGGCGAGCTTTTCTAACGGCTCTACGGTGCCTTCAAGGTCGCCCAAGGCAATTTTGGCTTCGATGATGCCGATGAGGGCTGTTTGGTTGTTTGGCTCGCGACCGAGGACGGCTGTGTAGCCGTCAATCTCACCCTGGAGCTTGCTAGTTTGGTCGGCGCTGGGCTGTTGGCTCGCAGCCAGGTTGGCATCACCGCTAGAAGATCGGCCATTGAAGGCGAATAGGACAGGCACCGCGACAAAGGCTGCCACCGCCAGGATCAGTACGCCCCTCACTAGCCAACTATCCTTCTTTAAAACCACGGCAGTCTCCTTCGCAACAAATGTCTTATTCATCAAAATAACTTGCTCATATTAACCCTAAGCTTCCCGTTATTGCTTCCGTTATTGCGCCTGCTTACTGCCTCAGGGGGCAACGTTCAGCCAAAAAAGTACGGATTTGCCTTAGCCTCGGGTGAACTATTAGTCACAGGATTTTACTGAGTGGTTTTAGGTGTCTGACTTACAGATTGCCTATGCTTTTAGGTGATGGCGGTTGATAAGGCTGGTTAAACCAACTTTTTTTAATAGTTTTTTATCCAGGTGTTTCCTTTTTGACAAGAACCGTGAACTCTCAGTAATAAGGGCTAGCTGTCTACGTTAGCCTGTAAAAAAATCTTGTAAGAACGTAGCGAGTGCCATAAATCAAGTTTGGCGCTGATGCT
>JBCBIK010000247.1:0-4708 GCA_038524545.1 Cyanobacteria bacterium J06623_4
GATGGTCGATCAATCACTGCAATATCAGGCCGTCTACCTCGAATACTGTCTATCATCAAAGCGCTGCGCTTGCGAACCGAGTAGCTCAGCTTCTGCCGTCGATACTGAAGCTCAGACATAAACGACAGAAACTCTAAAATCTCCTCATGCCAATCACTAGGTTCTGACATCAGCGCTAACCTGCCTGCTATCAACTCGTACTCGTTGAGTTCGTTTCCATCGTCAAACTGAACGAACTCATCAAAGGTTAAAGTGCGGGTGTTAGCAAAGCCCTTACCCTGAAAAATTGCCTGAGTCATGTTTTCTGAACCCTAGCATCGCTACATCTATCATAATCTGTTTCAAAGGTATGCTTCGCCCTACACGTTTTACTAAGGCTTCCTGTTAGAAATACTCGATGGACACAAGTTGACGGTCACAAAAGGACGCTGATACACCTAATTTTGTAGCAATCACACACAGATCGCACTCCGCCCGAAAGTTGAGCAAACGCTGACGCTGACTGCTACCAACAACAGTCAACGCCAGTCGCTCATTAACTGTGCACACAGTCAGGCGGTTGTAGACAATCGTGCAATAGCCACTCCCGCAACACCTGTCAACAAATACCGACTTTCGTCCACACCATGAGAATCTACGCAACAAAAAGGAGCAGCTCTCGCCGCTCCTTTTTCAGTTAGTGAAGTTAGCTGTGCAAATCACAACCTCAACCAAACCTACTCGACGCCTTCAATCCGGTTTTCCACTTCCTCGTATAGCTCCTGCAAGCGTTCGATATTTTCATCGCTCGTCTCCCAGTAGCCGCGACCGTTCACTTCCAGCAGCGTCGTCACCATCCGGCGAAATGAATTCGGGTTCAAATCCATCAGCCGCTGACACATCTCAGGATCGTTAATGAAGGTGTCATTGGTATCCTCATACACCCAGTTGTCCACCGCATCTGCCGTTGCCGACCAGCCCATGGTATTCACCAAGCGGTTCGATAGCTCGCGGACCCCTTCGTAGCCATTGGAGAGCATGCCTTCATACCACTTGGGGTTTAGCAGCTTGGTGCGGGCATCGAGGCGAACGGTTTCAGAGAGAGACCTCACCTGAGCATTCGCCGTCGTCGTATCCGCCACAAAGGAAGCAGGCTTTTTGCCATCATCCCTCAAGCTCGCCACCACCTTCGTCGGGTCAGAGTCAAAGTAGTGAGATACGTCAGTTAGCGAAATCTCCGAAGAATCCAGGTTCTGAAAAGTCACATCCGCCGTCTTCAAAGAAGATTCCAACAGACTGCGAGACTGTTCCATCATGCCAGGATTGTCACAGTTGAAGGCAAAAGACTTCCGCGCCAAATACATATCGCGTAGCTCCTGCTCCTCCTCCCAGCTGCTGTTTTCCACCGCCAGGTTCACATTTGCCGCATAGGAGCCCGATGCATTCGAAAAGATCCGCGTCGCCGCACTTCTCAAAGACATGCCAAACTCTTCCGCCTGCGCCAAAGCGTGCTTGCGAACGAAGTTCATCTCCAGCGGCTCATCGGCCTCAGCCGCCATCTTCACCGCCCGGTCTAGCAGCGCCATTTGATTCACAAACAGGTCTCTAAACACACCCGAGCAGTTAATCACCACGTCAACCCGTGGACGACCCAGCTCTTCCAGCGAAATCAGCTCCAGCTTATTCATCCGGCCCAGCGAATCTGGCACGGGCTTCACACCTACAAACCACATCATCTGAGCCAGCGACTCGCCGTAGGTCTTAATGTTGTCTGTGCCCCACAGCACCGTGGCAATCGTCTCAGGGTAAGCGCCGCCATTCTCGATTCGCTGACGCTCCAGCAAGCGATCCACTACCGTCTTGGCAGAGTTCACCGCTGCCGACGTCGGGATCGACTGCGGGTCGAGCGCATGAATGTTTTTACCCGTCGGCAGCACATCCGGGTTGCGGATGGGGTCACCTCCCGGCCCCGGCAAAATGTATTCGCCGTCCAAAGCACTCAGCAGCGCCGACAGCTCATTGTCTTTCACAACCTGCTTCAGGCAGAACTGCAAAAATTCAAAGAGCGGCTTCAGGTCATCATTTTGAACGTTGCCATATCCCAGCTTATGAATCGCCTTTGTCCAAGGGTCTTTGGCACCGCCAAAGTTAAAGACAGACAGCATTGACTTCATCGACACGCGGCCATCATCGTTCACCTGCGCTTCCACCATCGCGGTGACTGCGGCCCGTACGGCACTGTTGATGTCATACAGCAGCTGCACATCTTCTAGGTTGCCGCGATCGCTATTCCCATATATCTCATCAATATCGCGGCCAATGCTCTCCGCGATCATCCGCTGCAGGCTCTTCTGCTCTTCTTCGACGCGGTCAAGCCCGGCAATATTTACTAGGGTTGCGATCGCCTCTTCAGCTGTCGGCGGCTCACCTACCACGTGCAAGCCACAAGGCAGCAGCCGCGACTCAATCTCCATCAGCTTGATGTAGACCTTACCCACCAGCGTGTCGCGCTCATCCTTGCTCAGGCCGCTCGCATCCTCTGCCGGTAGGGCAATGTCCTTATCCAGGTTCACCTGACGCGCCTTCTCAATAATGGCGTTTACAATCGGCAAACCACGCCCCCCCTCTTTCAGCGTCTGATAGGAGCCAATCAGCTCGCTCAGCTCCTTCAACCCCTTGTACAAACCGGCATTTTCGGCAGGTGGCGTCAGGTAGCTAATCGTATTCGCATAGCCCCGGCGCTTCGCAATCGTCGCCTCAGATGGGTTGTTCGCCGCGTAGTAATACAGGTTTGGCGTACTGCCAATCAGGCTGTCGGGATAGCACTTGCTGCTCATCCCCATCTGCTTACCCGGCATAAATTCTAAAGAGCCATGGGTGCCAAAGTGCAGTACCGCATCTGCCTTCCAGATTTTTTCTAGGTAAGTGTAGTAAGCCGCAAAGCCGTGATGAGGGCTCGCAGAGCGGGAAAACAACAGCCGCATCGGGTCACCCTCGTACCCAAACGTAGGCTGCACACCAATAAACAAGTTACCGAATGCTTTGCCATACACCAGCAGGTTCTGGCCATCCGTGTTCAGCTGTCCTGGCGGCGGTCCCCAGTTTTCTTCCAGCCGCTCAGAATAGGGCGTGAGCGCTTCGTATTCTGCCACCGACATCCGGTGAGCAACGTTTAAGTTCGGGCTGTTGTACTGCGCCTGCGCATCATTGATCACCAGCTGCATCAGTTCTTCAGCCGTCTCGGGCATGTCGTCAATGCTGTAGCCCTGCGCCTTCATCTCCTCCATCACCCGGAAGATAGAGCCAAACACATTTAAGTAGGCAGCCGTACCGACATTTCCCTTATCTGGCGGGAAGCTAAAGACCGTAATCGCCAGCTTTTTCTCTGTGCGGGGTAGCTTACGTAGCCGCGCCCATTTCAGCGCCCGCGTCGAAATCGCTTCCACCCGGTCTTGCAGCGTAATCGCCCGGCCCGTCATCCCATCACGACCCGACATAATAATCGGCTCAATCGCCCCATCCAGTTCAGGAATCGCCATCTGTAGTGCCACCTGCACAGGGTGCAGACCTAGGTCACTGGTCTCCCACTCCTCCGTCGTTTGAAACACTAGCGGCAAAGACACCATGTAAGGACGGTTTAGCCTTTTTAGCGACTCAATCGCCTTGGGATGGTCCTGACGCGCCGGACCACCCACTAGGGCAAATCCTGTCAAAGACACCACAGAATCCACCAGGGCTTCACTGGGTTTCAGCGGGTCATAAAAGTACTTATCTACGGGCTTAGAAAAGTCTAGGCCACCTGCAAAAACGGGAATCACCTTGGCACCCAAGTACTCCAACTCCTGAACGATAGAAACGTAGTGAGCTTCGTCTCCAGTCACCAGGTGAGTGCGCTGCAACACGATGCCGACGCAGGGCGCTTTCGGATTTCGGGCAATTTCAGGAATATCGGTTCTAGAGTCATACCAGTTTAGGTACTCCCGAATATCTTCAAACATCTCAGGGGCCAGCGGATGCCAAATGCCCATATCCGGGTAGGTGACTGGCTCTTCAAAAGCCAGCGGGTCGTCGTTGGGCGCACCATCGACATCCACATCAGTGAGTACGTATTGGTCTGCCAGCATCAGCAGAAAGTTCTCTAGGTTCTCAGCAGACCCACCCAGCCAATACTGAAAGCTCAGCATAAAGTTACGTGCATCTTGAGCTTTTTCCACCGGCAGATACTTCAGTACCTTGGGTAGTGTCCGCAGCAGCTTGAGCATGGCATCTTCGAAGCCGCTACCCTGCTTCTGACGGCGCTTCTTCATAAATTCGCCAATTACGCTCTTCGACTGGCCTAGCTGCGCCATCGAAAACTTGCCCAGCTTGTTGAGCCGCATCACCTGGGGCATTGATGGAAATACCACCGCCGCGTCTAGCTGGTCGCGAACGGGCTTCACAGCAGCTTCTACCTTGTCTGCCAGCTCATCGATAAAGATTAGCGAGCCGATAAAAATATTGGCTTCAGCCACATCTTTCTTAAAGGCTTCGTAGTTTTCCTCGTTGCGCAGCTCTTCAATCAGGTAGCCGCTCACTTCCACGGCAATCTGAGCGTTATTTTCATTAATGGCGCGAACGGCGGCAGATAGGGAGCTTTGATACTGGGGCTCCAGAACGACATAAACCACCTTGACGAGGGAGCGACTTCCTAGCTCCTCTGGCACGACGTGTCTTACGGTGGGTCGAACTT
>JBCBIK010000248.1:0-4691 GCA_038524545.1 Cyanobacteria bacterium J06623_4
GCCATGCTCGCCCTGCCAAAAGAGCAGTTTTTAGCAGAACTCAAGGCTCGCTACGGCGACGATATGGGAGACCTCAGGCTGGTAAACCAGCCCATGATGTTTCCGGTACAGCTGATGCAGAGCAAGCAATACGTACAGCCGGGCGTAGCGCTGATCGGCGACGCGGCCCACTGCTGCCACCCAGTAGGCGGGCAGGGCCTCAACATGGGTATCCGCGATGCCACTGCACTGGCCGAAGTGCTCCAGCTCGCGGCCCAGCGCGGTGAAAATATTGGTAGCCTCAGGGTACTCAAACGCTACGAACGATGGCGAAGAACAGAAAACTGGTTTACGCTGAGTCTTACCGATTTTTTGAACCGGGCTTTTTCTAATCACTTTTTGCCGCTGTTGGTTGCCCGCCGAGCTGGCATCTGGGTGCTAGAAGGCATCACCCCTCTCAAGCGCCTGATCCTGCAGCTGATGACCGGATTTTTTGGTAAGCTTCCTGCCTATGCCCACTACCATCGCACTCATCGCCCACGACAGTAAAAAAGAAGGGCTGGTCAACTTCATCAGGGAGTACTCAGCGCTGCTGAGCGGTTACCAGCTGGTGGCAACGGCAACCACCGGCGAGCGACTCTCTCAAAATACGCCGCTACTGGTAGAGACGGTCCTGCCCGGTAGCCTCGGCGGTGATGTGCAGATTGCTGCCCGAGTCGCTGAAGGCACCATCGCTGCGGTCATTTTTTTAACCGATTCTCTCAACGAAAGCTACTGCAGCACCGATGTCAGTTTATTTTTGAGAATTTGTCAGCTGCACGATGTGCCGCTCGCGACCAATCTCTCGACCGCGCGAGCGGTGGTGCTTTCGCTCGCTAAAAGCCGAGTTGCCCACCTAATTTTTAATCCTGTCTCTGGCCAAGGCAATCCCAATCAAGATCTCAAGCTCATCAAGCAGATTTTGGAGCCGCAGATTCAAGTCAATGTCATTTGTACCACCGCTGACACCTCGCCCGGACAGCAGGCGAGGGAAGCGATCGCAGCTGGAGCAGATTTGGTCATTGCGTCAGGCGGCGATGGCACCGTATCAGCCGTTGCCGAAGCCGTTATGCAGACAGACATTCCCCTAGGTGTCATTCCGCGGGGCACCGCTAATGCCTTTTCAGTGGCGCTAGATATCCCAACAAATCTTCGTGCGGCTTGCGAAACGATTTTGGCAGGCACCACGAAGCAGGTGGATGTCGCTACCTGCAATGGTGCCCCCATGGTGCTGCTTGGCGGCATCGGCTTCGAAGCCGAAACCGTGGAGCGCGCTAACCGAGAAATGAAAAATCGATTCGGCGTCTTGGCCTATCTCTTGGCGGGCATGCAGCAAATTGCCGACCAAGCCTCCTTCGAGACAGAAATCGAAATTAGCGAACAGATCAGCAAGTTTGACTGTGTTGCCATCACGGTCGCCAATGCTGCCCCGCCAACCTCGATCATGGCCCAAGGTTCTGGCGAAGTTATTACAGACGATGGCTTGCTAGATGTGACCATTGGCCTTTCTCCCGGAGAAGCGCAGGGAATTGCTGCGCGACTGCAGGGGGTCGGTGCGATCGCTGACCTGCTCACCGCCGCCCTTGCCAAGCGCCCCACCCAAAACGAAGACATCCTTAGCCTCCGCGTGCCCAGCATCAAAGTCACTACAGTGCCGCCCCAAAAAGTTGTCGTCGATGGGGAAATTATTGGCACCACGCCGGTAGAATTTCAGTGCATTCGCCAAGGACTGACGGTATTAGCACCCATCTCAGAAGCACGTTAGGGTAGCGTCTTAAAGTAGAACAGATGCAGGGAGAACCCTACTCAAAAAGTGAACCCAAAATAGAACAATCCGAAACAACAGAAATACCCGGCAACCCGGGGTTTAACCATGGTGGTGTCACACTTTTAGAACATCCAGCCCGCGAGCCGAGGCCGGGCGTTGCTGGCAGCGATCATACCAAGCCATAACAGACGGAAAGTCGTTTAGCTGCAGTGTTTCAGCAGCCTTGTACCCCCAGTCTAAGCAACCCACCCAAGGGAAAGTGGCCATGTCTGCAATCGTGTAGTCGGCACCTAGAAGAAAATCTTTACCCTGCAAATGTTTATCGAGCACGCCGAGTAACCGCTTTGCCTCAGTCTGGTATCGCTCGATGCCATAGGGAACTTTCTCTTTTGCATACTTATAAAAGTGGCCAAACTGTCCAAACATTGGGCCGACACCCCCCACCTGAAAAAATAGCCACTGCAAACACTCACTCCGAGCAGCGGGATCGGTCGGCAAAAATTTCCCCGACTTTTCAGCTAGGTACATCAAAATAGCTCCCGATTCAAAAACAGAAAAAGGCTCTCCGTTTGGACCCTGCGGATCAACAATTGCTGGAATTTTTGAGTTTGGATTTATGGCCACAAAGTCTTCTGTAAATTGCTCACCTTTCAAAATATTGACTTTGTGAGCTTCGTAGGGCAGTGCCATCTCCTCCAGAGCGACAGAGATTTTTTGACCGTTGGGCGTACCGAGAGAATAGAGCTGAATTTGCTCTGGATGTTGCACAGGCCATTGTTTTGTCATGGATAAATTCCTCAGTGGGGAAATCAGCAGCGTAAAGATTACAGACAACAGACCAACGATGGCTATTCTATCGAAAATCTTGAAGCACGTGATATTTCAACAACATTGCTAAAACGAGTTGGCGTAGGATCGCTCCTAGGAATAAAGGGCACCCATCGGCTTACGGGTCCGTATCAGAGCCCATGACAGACTGCAGATGTCGGGGCGATCGCTCTACCCCTTCCATCGCTTCTATCCCATCGCCACTGCCCGCCCCCAGCGCCTGTAGCTTCCGCGCGCTCACCAAAACCCGCCCTTCTAGAGAACCAACGGCCTTATTGAAGCTGTCTACCGTGGCATCTAGCCCCTTCCGCATCTTCTGCATGTGCCGGGCAAAGGTTCGAACCCGGTCGTACAGCTCTTTGCCGAGGTTGCTAATTTCCTGAGCATTTTCAGTCACCTTTTCCTGCTGCCAGCCGTAGGCAACTGCCTTCAGCAGCGCAATCAGCGTCGTCGGCGTCGCCAAAATCACCCGCTGCTCTATCCCCGCTTCGATCAAACCTGGATCTTGCTCCAGCGCTGCACTGAAAAAAATCTCACCGGGCAAAAACAGCACCACAAATTCCGGCGTCGGCTGAAACTGCTCCCAGTAGCCCTTTTGGCTCAGCTGAGCCAGATGGCGTCTCACCTGTTTGGCGTGCTCTCGCAGTTTGCTCAGTCGATCAGCTTCACTAGCCGCTTCCAAAGACGCCAGGTAGGAGGCCAAAGGCGCTTTGGCATCGACGACGATTTGCCTCGCGCCGGGCAGCTGCACCAGCATATCCGGGCGCAGCCCCGTCACTTGAGTCACCTGCTGGGTAAAATCGCAGTACTCAGACATGCCTGCAATCTCAACGACACGCTTAAGCTGAATTTCACCCCACCGACCCCGAACAGTGGGCGATCGCAGTGCCTTCGCTAGGTTCGCCGTCTCTCTCTGCAATTGCCCCTGACTGCTGGCCAGCGCGGCGATCTGCTCTGTCAGCTGAGAATAGGCCGACACCCGCTGATTCTCCAGGGTCTGCAGATAGGTTTCCACCTTGTTCAAAGACGTTTTTAGTGGCGCTACGACCTCAGCGATCGCCTGCTGCTTTAGCGCCAAATCTCCCTTCGCAGCCACCTGAAACTGACCGAGGTTCGCCTCCGCCAGCTTGAGAAATGACCGATTGTTTGCTTGCAAGGCTTCTGAAGAAAGTGCCTTAAAAGCATCTGTAAACTGTGCCTGCGCAGTAGACATTAACGTGAGCTTTTCACTGGTGCGCTGCTGCTGCTGCTCTAGCTGCGTCTCTAGCTGACTCAGCTGAACCCTCAGTTCGGCGTTGGTTTCCTGCTGGGTCTGTAGCGAGGATTCGAGCACGGGGATGCGTAAGCTTTGGGCCTCAGCCGTAGCTCGGTGGGTCGCTTCTTGGGTGAGCTGCTGGTGATAGGCCGCTAGGGTGCGATCGCGCTCACCCAGAGCCTGGCGCAGCTCCGCTATCTGCTGGTCCTTGCCCCGCAGTTGCTCCACCATACTCGCCCGGTCCGCCACCAGCTCATTCTTCGTTTTTTCTCGCACGGCCTGCAGTCTAGCCGCCAAAATTAGCCAGACAGCGACACCGCCAAATACCCCACCACCGCAAAAAACCAGAAAAGACTGCATCGACCACCGGTACAAGTTTACTAGTGCAGGCTACCACTGTTTGGCCTCAAGCTGTGGGTATCTCTGTCGCGCCCTTTACAATTACCTCTCTTAAAATCAGCTGCTTCACGAGCGGCCCGGTCAGAATAGATACCTCTACAAGTAGCTAACCTTCGGAACTACCTTCCTAGCCTGTTGATCGACCGCCAAGTGCAGCTGCCTAAACCCAACCGCAACAACCATGGCTACCGGCAGGACAAAGGTCATCTTAAATATCCAGGTCGGTTCGCCGCTTGACACGAGCAACAAAAGGCCTTTTATCAGCTTCCAAACCAAAATATGCACCAGATAAAGCTCAAAAGAAATCTTGCCTACAAATTCCACGCCGCGCTTTACCCACTTCCAGCGATCGCACAACCCATAGGCCAAAACCGTCATCGCCCCAAAGCCAACCACCGTCGGTACATCGTTAAACGCTTGCCA
>JBCBIK010000249.1:0-4675 GCA_038524545.1 Cyanobacteria bacterium J06623_4
GTGGGCCTTCAATAAAGCTTGAACTTGCGCAGATTATTTAATTCTTGACCCTAAGTTGACCTAGCTGAGCTATTTTTTCTCGGCACATTGCGGTACCGATATATCAATCCAAATAGTCAAGCCAAAATAAGCAAGCCCAAATAGGCAAGCAAGTTAGGCATAAGCAATCCAAAAAGGGGCAGCGCTGAAATAACAGCACTGCCCCTTTTTGCCGTACACAAGCATTTAACCGACAACACGACTTGTCTGAGCTTGACTACAAGCAGTGCAAACCTCATTCCGAATCAGATTGGCCTAATCGAGGACGTTGATGACGCCGCAGGCAGCTGCGCCTTGGGCAGCATTCTCAAGAAAGCTGTCGTCGTTGGTGATGAGGCCAACGCCGCCTGCAGCGACTGCACCCACAGCGAGGTCTTCTACTAGGTTGCGATCGCCATCTTCGCGAAATTCTTCGTTGACCAGGTGACAAGCTGCACCTGCCGCTGCACCATTGGCAGCATCGTCGAGACCGAAGTCATCGCCCAATAGCAGTCCGGTGCCTAAGCCAACACCCGCACCAATGGCAGCATCTTCTAGTAGGTCACCGGCTTTTGCCGGCCGGGCCATCAAGGCCATCAGTCCGGTGAGTGCGATCGCGGCCAGGCTAGGCGCCAACACTCTATTTGAAAAACCAGTCGAAAAACTTAAGCGCTTCATAGATACTACTCCTTAAAACTAAATCCAAAAACAAGGACAAGCGTATTAACCTGGCTACACAGACGAGTCAGGACAAAGCCTGAGCCAGGACAAAGCAAACTGCAAGCGTCTCAACTGCAATGACACCTACACAGTGACGATACATTAAATAATATCGAACCCAGGGTGAAGCGGCTGCAAAATTCGTGCAAAAGTACAGCTACGACCGTGCCTTTTGCTCGCAGCAAACGCCCGGACAAAGGATCCTCCCCTCTATTGAGCCATGTTTACGGGCTCAACTAAACATCCTTCTCGGCAGCGTTCGTAGATCAAAACTTCGCTAATTAGCGACGCTCAGTGCCAAGGCCGCATTTTGTCCGCCAAAGCCAAAGCTGAGACACACCACCTTCCGCAGCAGGGCTGACTGCCCCACTCGCACAAAATTCAAATCAAAATCTGCCTGTCGCAAACCGGTGCAAGGCACGACCGCCTGTTGCCGTAAGCTACATAAGCTAATCCCCACGTTAATGGCACCCGAAGCACCCAGCGTATGCCCCGTCGCCCCCTTGGTTGCCATGACGGCGACTCGGTCGTGCAGCGAAGTCCGAATCAGACGGGCTTCCATTTGGTCATTTTGAGGGGTGCTGGTGCCGTGGGTGTGGACGGCGTCGACATCGGCTGACTGCCAACCGCTACGGGCCAGACACAGCGAGACGGCTCTGTGCCCCATGGTGTAGCTAGGGTCGAACGAACTGATGTGATGGGCATCGTTTGTAATACCGATTCCCAAAACTTTGGCGTAGATGTGTTTGACACCTCGGGCGTTGGCAAGTGCCGCTGACTCTAGCACCATTACGGCCCCCCCCTCGCCCAATACAAAGCCTTCTCGTTTGGTATCGAATGGGTAGCAGCCCGTCTTGGCCAAGGCACCCATCTTGAGAAAGCCCGCGATCGTCAGCGGCGTAATCGGCGACTCGACGGCGCCCGCGATGACCCGCTGACACTGACCGCTGCGAATCAGGGCTGCGGCCTGAGCGATCGCCCAGATACCCGTCGCGCAGGCGGCCATGGGTGAGAGCAGCGGTCCAGTCGCACCAACTGTGCGAGCGACGGTGAGAGCAGGGCGATGGGCCAAGGCCGCAAACCAGTCTCCTTCTATAAATCCGGGTGCCTGGATATGCTGAAACGCCATGGCTTCTAAATCTGATAGATGGCTGCGGCTTGAGCCGATGACGACACCGCAGCCCGCCCCAGCATCATCAGATAGGGGCAAACCCGCATCTAGCCAGGCCGCTTGCGCCAAAGTAGCCGTCATGGGCGTGAGGCGGATAGGCGCTTTGCCCGCCATAGCTAGAGGACTCGGGTCAAGATCTAAAAATGGCTGACGAAGTGCGATCGCACTTTCGCCAGCCATTAATCTTTGCCAGTTTGATTGAACAGAATCACCCAGAGCCGTCTGTAGGCTCAGCCCTGTTACAACCACGTCATTTTCAGCAGTCACTAAAGCGTCTAACCCTCAACGTTGGCGGATCGTCTCATCACTTTAGATCATTTACAGAGCTAATCTTTCGAGCAGCTGGAGCGTTAACCCTCGGGCTGAACAAGGTTGTCTGCTCCGGCTGTCACCGTCACAGAACTGATTACGTCATTTAGCTGAATATCGTCTACGACGTCCATGCCGTCTGTAACGTAGCCAAACACGGCATAATCACCATCTAGGAAGGCCACATCGGCGAGCGTAATGTAGAACTGCGCTGAGGCGGTATTTACACCAGAGCGGGCCATGGCGATCGCACCCCGGCGATGGTTCAGAGCGGGCCTCTCCTGTACCTGCGCCTCAGAAAAGGTTTTGCCGTAGACGGGCTCACTGGCATCTGCGGGCAAAATTTCCAGTGGAATCAGTCTGGGCTGACCGCTTTCGTCGATGTAGCTGCCGGTACCTAGCTGGGCGTTCGGTACATTCGGATCGCTGCTCTGGGGGTCACCGCCCTGGGCGACGAAGGGCTCAGGAGAGCGAACAACCCGGTGAAAGATCGTGCCGTCGTAGACGCCTTTTTGGGCAAGGTCGACAAAGTTACCGGCTGTAATGGGCGCTTTTGTGCCGTCTAGCTCGACGGTGATGACCTCGCTACCAACCGTAATTTCTACCGTTGCGATGCCATCTAACCGAGGCAGACCGGCTGTAAGCTCCTCTGAGGTAGGCGCTGCAGCCACAGGCGTTTGTGTTTCGGCGACTGGCGCAGCTTCAGTCGCTGCCGTGGGTGCCTCAGCCGAACTGCAGCTAACCATGAAAAGTGCGATCGCAGTCAGCGCGAACCGTCTCATACCGCTGGCTCTACTAAATCCTAGTTTCATTTGAATGTGAGCTCCCAATTATTTCTGTTTGTGGTTTTAGCTGCTGGGCAGGAATCTAGGCAAATACCCAGACCAAACCTTCAACCAAGTGCTGGCCTAAAAGTCTTCAAAGTGTCGCTAATTTTGCCACAGGCTGAAGCGCAGTTCAATCCAAAGTTGTCAAAAGCGCTCAAAAATCCCGAAAATTTAGAGAAAATACTGAGCCAATAGACGTTTAAACCATCTGAATCAACCGCAAATGCGCTGACATGCCTGGTCTGATACGATGTCGAACGTCTCCGACTTTTGGCCCTCCAACCTATAGCCCTTCTAATGGAACCTGTAAGAATCGAGCCAGCTCAGCGCCCTGGTTCTCCAAATCTGACAGCGAAATCGGCTGACCCACTCGCGTCATTGGGATATCGCCCTTTCCTTTAACCTTTAGATAAAGCGCTCGCTTTGGGTTTAGCCCTTCCTTAATTTCGGCGCGCACGGCCAGAACATCTTTTAGTGGATAGCGAAGGTCTATTTTCCGATTTTTTCCTGGAAAGCCAAACCGAAAAATTCGCGCTTCACTGACTTCTTTATCAAACTCGTTGAAGCCACCACCAACATTCCAAAAAATAATCAGGCAGAGGTAGGTGCACAACAGGATGGCTGCCGTCCCGTAGAATCCCATGGCGATACCCTGAGGGATAAATACTAGCTGCGCAGGCAAATCCGAAAAAGGCAGTAAGTTCTGGTGTAAAAAACTAGAGAGTCCGGCGAGGAAAAAGCCAATTCCACCAATTGCAGTGACACCGGCCCAAAAATAATTGCTCGGACGCCGCGCCCCCAAAATATCTCGACGAAGCACAGTTGCCTTCTGGCTAGAGGCGTTACCTGAAGCGTTGGAGCTGCTGGATTTGGAGCTTGGGGAAGATGATTTAGAAGCAGTCATAGGTCAGATGAGGTCAAATCCTGGAGCCGGGTTGTTTGCAGAGCAGGGGTTCGGGTCAATATAAAGGATGGTTACGTAGCATTAAGACGCCCTTGCTAAATAGTATCGGTTTACTCAGGCATCTGATGATAGGACTCTCTATATAAATGATGGCAAATGCCAAAAATTTAGGAAAGATTAAGAATGGACAAGGGCCATATGACGCCTGACAGTTATTTTTCAGCTGAAACGATTATCTTTGTATCGCCGATTACAAGGGGGTTTGGAGAGTTTTTTGTTTTTTGGGCAGTGGAGCGATCGCGCGATCGCTCCACCCATAAATCAGATTATTTTTCTCAGATAAGCAATCTGAGAACTTACATGACAGATTGTAAAAATATGAATCAGTCCTTATGATAAGTACATGCCAAAATCCTTTAGGGTGGAGAACTTTAGCTACCCGAACCTGGACTGATTTGGATAATCCATACCCTCGGTCCGATGGTATCTGAGCGATTCAGATTACTTCGGCACTCTTTGCTTCGGCATTTCTGCTTAGGTATTTCGAATTGCCCAGAGAACGAAGGACTTAGTGCCCACATTAACTCTAAAGTTAAGAAAAGGCCCTTAGTTAACCAATGGCCTAAACCATAGGCCAAGCGCCAATTGAGAGGATTTACAAAATGACTATAGCAATGGGACAAGCGCCCGCCGCGCGGGGACGGTTTGACGTCGTCGACGACTGGC
>JBCBIK010000250.1:0-2507 GCA_038524545.1 Cyanobacteria bacterium J06623_4
GTTCTAGGTCAGGAAGCTCCTCTAAAACTTCCTCAGCGCTCAACCCTGCCGCAAAAAGGTCTAGCACATCAGACACTCGGATTCTCATGCCTCGAATGCAGGGGCGCCCACCGCACTGCTTAGGATTGACAGTAATACGCTCAAGTAAAGGTGACATGTGAAAATTGATGAGTAGGTGCTCAGTATAGCGAGATTCTAGCGATTGACATAGATAAGATTGCGCCGTAACTGCGCGCAGTCTGTAGAAACTTTGTAGATATCAGTAGTTCTTCGGAATTTCTGATATTAATGGAGCATTTCTTGATTACGTACAAAGCCTGCTGCCTGATGAGTGCTAAGTTTCCAGTTCGCAAAATTTTGGTGCTGGCGGCGAATCCTGAGAATACGTCAGGACTGCGGCTGGATGTGGAAGTGCGGGAAATTCAGCGCAGTTTGCAGCTGTCGAAGGAGCGCGATCGCTTCACCCTAACCTCAGAGTGGGCCGTACGGACTGACGACTTACTCCAAACTTTGGTGAACCATCAGCCGCACATCGTGCATTTTTTGGGCCATGGCGGTGATGGTAACGGGCTGGTTTTAGAAGATGGCCGTGGGCGCAGTCAGCTGGTGCCTACCCGAGCGCTCGCCCGACTCTTTCAGCAGGTGGTGAGCGTAGAATGCGTACTGCTCAATGCGTGCTATTCCGACACGCAGGCGAAGGCCATCTGCCAATTTGTCTCCTGCGTCATCGGCATGAATCAGCCGATTGGCGATCCGGCAGCGATCTGCTTTGCCAGAGGGTTTTATACTTCGCTGGGTAGTGGGGCTTCGTATGAGGCCGCCTACCAGATGGGACGCACCGCGATTGACCTAGAGGGCCTGCAAGAAGTGGCAACACCCGTGCTGCGGATGCGCTCTGGCAAGGTGATCGATGAGCGAGTGCCGGGTGCGATCGCTGGGGAGCGCCGGGGGAAGGCGGCGCAGCGAGTGTTTATTAGCTATCGCGATGAGTCGCCAGATAAGGGGCTAGCGGAGGAATGCTATGAGGCTTTTTTGGCGGCGGGTCATCAGGCCTTTATGGCGGCAGAAAGCATTCAGCTAGGAGAACCCTGGCAAGAGAGAATCAATACCGAACTGCGCGAATGCGACTACTTTTTACTCCTGCTCTCTTCCCTTTCGGCTACCAGCGAAATGGTCACAGAGGAGGTGAAGCGGGCTAGAGCCCTCAGAGACCATCGGCGCGAGCAGCAGGAGGCAGACCGTCCAATAATTTTGCCAATTCGAGTACAGTTTCCGCTAGATGACCCGCTGAACTATGAACTGCGCGGCTATCTGCAGCAGATTCAGCAGCGAGAGTGGCACTCCAAGGCCGATACGCCCGCGCTGATACAAACGCTGCTAGGGCTAATGAAAGGGAACGGAGCACAAGGGTCTCATCAAGGCACCGCTGAAACCATTTCTCAACCCGCAGCTCAGCGCGATATTTCTTTTGCGGAAGCGCCACCAGACCCTGTGCTACAGGCGCTAGAGAGTGTGGACCAGCCGCCTTTGCCTGTGGCAGAGCCGGAGCTGCGGCGTGAGCCGAGTGGGGCGGTGCAGCTGACATCGGGGCTGTATGTGGCAAGGCCACCGATTGAGCAGGATTGCTTTGTTGAAATTGAGCAGCCGGGGGCGCTGATTCGCATTAAGGCACCGAGGCAGATGGGAAAGACTTCGCTGATGGCGAGGATTTTGAGCCATGCGCGGGAGCAGGGCTATCAGACGGTGCCCATCAGCTTTCAGCAAGCAGATAGTCGACTGTTTAAGGATTTGGATTTGTTACTAAAGTGGTTTTGCTCGCAGGTGGGCAGACGGCTGAAGAAGCTAAAGGACTTGGATGCGTATTGGGTTGGTGACTTTGGCAGTAAGGATAGGTGTAATTCGTACTTTGAAGACTGCCTGCTGGAGGACTTGGAGACGCCGCTGGTGCTGGCGATGGATGAGGTAGATATGGTGTTTCCTCATCCGGAGGTGGCGGATGACTTTTTTGCGCTGGTGCGCTCTTGGTATGAGGCGGCGCGCTATGGCGACTTTGGCAGTGAGCTGTGGGCAAATGTGCGGCTGGTGATAGTGCACTCTACTGAGGCGTATGTGCCGCTAAATATCAATCAGTCGCCTTTCAATGTGGGTAAAAATGTGGAGCTGCGAGAATTTGGCGTGCAGCAGGTGCAAGACTTGGCGCGGCGCTACGAGCTGAGCGCGGATGCGAGCCAGGCAGAGGCGCTGATGGCGCTGGTCGGCGGGCATCCGTATTTGATTCGCAAGGCGCTGTATCATCTGCGCAGAGAGGATATGACGCTGAGGGTGCTAGCGGAGACGGCGCCAACAGAGTCGGGAATATATAGTGACCACTTGCGCAGGCATTTGTATGTGCTGCGAGATTATCCGGTGCTGGCGAAAGCGTTTCGGCAGGTGGTGAGTAAGGAGAAGCCGGTGGAAATAGATGCAGAGGCGTCTTTTAAGCTGGAGAGTATGGGGCTGGTACGGCT
>JBCBIK010000250.1:2607-4643 GCA_038524545.1 Cyanobacteria bacterium J06623_4
TTTAATTCGCGGCAGATGGGTAAGTCGAGCCTGCGGGTGCAGGTGATGCAGCGGCTGCTGGCGGAGGGCGTGGCCTGCGGCGTGGTGGAAGTGACAACAATTGTGGGCGTGGGCATTACGGCTGAGCAGTGGTATGCGGGGCTGGTGCGACGGCTAAAGCAGAGCCTAGGGCTGAAGATGAAGATGTTGCCTTGGTGGCGCGAGCGGTCGGTGCTGTCGCCGGTGCAGCGGTTTAGTGAATTTATAGAAGAGGTGTTGTTACCGTCTACGGATCAGCCGATTGTTGTTTTTATTGATGAAATTGACAGTCTGTTTCAGTTTGATTTTAATGATGACTTTTTTGCGTTGATTCGTTCGTTTTATCAGGAGCGGGCAGAGCATGCGGCGTATCGGCGGCTGAGCTTTGTGCTGCTGGGGGTGGCGACGCCGGAAGATTTGATTCGGGATAAGCAGCGGACGTCTTTTAATATTGGCGGGCGGTTTGTAGACCTGAAGGGGTTTCAGATAGATGAGGCGGAGCCGCTGGAGGCGGGGCTGGCAGAGCAATCGGCAGATGCAGCGGCGGTGCTGAGGGAGGTGCTGGGCTGGACGAATGGACAGCCGTTTTTGACGCAGCGGCTGTGTCAGCTGATTGCAGAGTCGAGTTTTGAGATTGCGGCGGGGAGTGAGGCGGCGCTGGTGGAGCAGTTGGTTCGTTCTCGTGTTATCGAAGATTGGGAAGCGCAGGATGTTTCTGTTCACTTAAAGACTATTCGAGACCGGCTGCTGGTGAATGAAATGCGCTCTGGGCGGCTGTTGGGGCTGTATCAGCGGATATTGCAGCGGGGGGAAGTGCCTGCGGATGGGAGTGATGAACAAATTGAGCTGCGGCTATCGGGATTGATTCGAGAAGAACAGAATTGCTTGCGGGTGGCAAATCCGATATATGCGGCGGTGTTTCATCAGGGGTGGATTGATGAGGTGTTGCTGAAGCTGCGGCCCTATGGAGCGGCGATCGCAGCCTGGCTCGCTTCGGAACGGCAAGATAGTTCGCGGCTGTTGCGGGGGCAGGCGCTGAAGGATGCGCTGATATGGGCGAATGAGAGTCGGAGCTTGGCAGATGAGGATCGGCTATTTTTGTCGGCGAGTCAGGAGCGGGAGCAGGCGGATACGCTGACGCAGCTAGATGCTGAGGCGCAGGCGAATCAGATACTGAGCGAGGCGAGGGAGCAGGCGGAAGCAGAGCTGGCAGAAGCGAATGAACAGCTGGCTGTGACGCAGGCTGAGACCGAGGCGCTCGTAGAACAAGGGAAGAAAACGCGGCGACGGACAACGATGATCGCGGGTGTTGCAATGGCGGTTGCTGTCGTCGCGAGCATTTGGGGCGGGCAGCGCGGGTTGCAGGCAGAGAATGCGATTAAAGATGCTGACGCTGCCCGGGCAGAAAAGGCTGAGATTGAAGGGGAGATGGGGGCGGCTGAGAATGCATTGAGCGAAGCAGAGCAGCAGGAAGCAGTCGCAAATCAAAGACTAAAAGAGGCTAACCAGCAAGCCCAAGATGCTGAGCAGGTAGCGCAGGCGGCGCAAGCAGACGTGCAGGCAGCGCAAGGGCAGCTTGAGAGCGTGAATGCTGAAAAGCAACAGGCACAGGGACAAGCTGAACAGGCAGAAGCGGCGACTGAGGCAGCCGTGCAAGCGCAGCGAGCAGCCGATGAAAAAGCGCAGGCGGCTGAGCGCGATTTAGAAGATGCCCAAACAGACGTGCAGGCGGCTGAAGCTGACTTACAGCAAGCAAGAACAAGCACCCAGATAGCAAGGCAAAGCGCACAGATAGAAAGAGAGGGTGTCTTCGCGCTGAGTCGCTGGGGGCAAGTGCCTAATTCAGAAACATTGCTAACCGCGATGAAAGCAGGCCAATCGTTGAATGACTTAGTTAAACAACAGTCTGAACAAAATAAGCCACAAGATAAGCTACAAAACGAACCGCAAGATTCTAACGAGACACTCCCCGCTTTTAGCCCGCTGCTTGCACTAGATACCATTCTAAAGCAGCACAT
>JBCBIK010000251.1:0-4534 GCA_038524545.1 Cyanobacteria bacterium J06623_4
CCAGGTCCTTTAACTACATAATCCCCTCGCAGCACATCCCCTGCGGGGGGATTTTGTGTATTTGCCTCCTTTTCTATTACGCCGGGTCACTAGCTATTTTGCGGTGCTTTTTTGTGTGGCTTCCCAGTTGGCTCGGATAAGTGAAATTTCTTGGTAGTCGTATGTTTCGCCTATCTCCGCTCGAATGTTTCTAAGTGACTGGGAGCCTACTTTGGCGATCGCTTCCTCGATGATCTGCTGTCTTTCGGGGGCAACAAGCTTGTCGAGGTCTACCGGGTAGTTTGCTTCGATGAGCTTTGCCATGTGTCCGTTGACCGTACTTAGTCTGATGTCGCGCTTGAGGGCAATGTCAGACAAGGAGAGTCCGCTTTTGTAGAGTTCGTAGGTTGTGAGTTGGGTGGTGGTGATGTCTGCTCGTGTGGCGGGCTGGTACGTGGCAGGGGCTGCGGTAGGAAAGGCTTCTTTTGCGTCGGTGGTTTCTAGGCCGTTACTTCCGCAGAAGCTACGGATTGATTGAGTGAATGTCTCGCCGTACTGAACGAGTTTGCGGTTGCCAACGCCAGAAATTTTGGAGAAATCGCCTGGTGTTTGAGGACGATTTTGGGCCATTTGCCGTAAGCTTGCGTCTGAAAAGACAATGTATGGTGGAACGGATTGTTCGTCTGCGAGTTTTTTGCGAAGGGCTCTGAGTTCGTTCATGAGCAAGGTTTCGATGCCGCTTAGCTCCACATTGCCGGGTTGTGGGTCTGGGATGCTTGGCTGGTTGACCTGCTGTGCGACCGGAATTTCTACGGTAACGATTTTTTTCAGGATTTTGTTGCTGTTGGCATTGAGCTTGAGGATGGAATAGCCATCGGTGGTTTCTGTTAGGTAGTCTTGGTGAATAAGGGCGCGGCAGAGCGTGCGCCATTCGCTTATTGTGTGGTCTTTTCCGATGCCGTAGGTCGACAGCTGGTGGTGGTTGAAGTCTAAGACACGTTTTTTTCGAGAGCCGCGCAACACATCGATAATGTGCGCCATGCCGAAGCGTTGGTCACAGCGGTAGACACAGGAGAGAAATTTTTGCGCTTCGATTGTCCAGTCTTCGAGAGGTGCGGGATTTAGGCAGTTGTCACAGTTGTCACAGGGGGCTTCGAATGTTTCACCGAAGTAGCTCAATTGAATTTTGCGCCGACAGACTGAACTCTCTGTGTAGTTGATGATTTGGTTTAGCTGTTGTTGAGCGATGCGCTGCTCGTTGGCGTCTGCTTTTTTATTGATGAGATATTTGACCGTGTGGACATCGCTCCAGCCAAAGAGAATGGTGCAGTTGGCGGCTTCTCCATCGCGACCGGCTCGACCGGCTTCTTGATAGTAGCTTTCGAGATTGCGGGGAAGGTCGTAATGAATGACGAAACGGACGTCGGGTTTGTTTATGCCCATGCCGAAGGCTACTGTCGCGACGATGATTTGAATATCGTCGCGGATGAATTTATTTTGATTTGCTGCGCGGACATCGCTGCTGAGTCCCGCGTGATAAGGAAGGGCGAGTATGCCATCTTGCCGGAGATTGGCGCTGACTTCGTCAACGTGTTTGCGACTTAGGCAGTAGACAATGCCTGAGCCTTTGTTTTGCCCTTGGTGTTGTTGAATCTTTTGGAGCAGCTGTTGATAGGGCTTTTTGGATTTTTGAGTGACTTCGTAATAGAGGTTTTGTCGGTTGAAACTGGAGATGTAAATGTCGGGATCTGCCAGTCGCAATTGCTGCACAATGTCTGTTCGGACGCGTTTGGTAGCAGTTGCAGTGAGCGCAATGATGGGTATTTGAGGGTAGCGCTGCTTGAGCTGAAAGAGCTGGCGGTATTCTGGACGAAAGTCGTGACCCCATTCTGAGACGCAGTGGGCTTCGTCAATTGCGAAGGTACTAATGCCTACTTTTTGGCTGACTTGTTCTAGAAAACTTTCGAAGGCTACTGTGAACAATCTTTCGGGTGCGATGTAAAGTAACTTAGTATCACCGGAGAGTAGAGCTTCTTGTCTTGAGCGTACTTGCTCAAAGGTGAGTGTGCTATTTAAGAAAGTTGCGCCGATGCCGTTGTCCTGAAGTGCGTTGACTTGATCTTGCATCAGGGCAATGAGGGGAGAGATAACGATGGTTATTCCGGGCCTTAGTAGCGCTGGCAGCTGGTAGCAAAGGGATTTTCCGCCGCCGGTTGGCATGATGACGAGAACGTCTTTATTTTTGAGCACTTGTTCGATGATTGGCCGCTGGTCGTGGCGGAACTGTTCGTGGCCAAAGAAATGTTTGAGCGCATTTTCTAGGGGCTGAGCTGCGGGCGAGGAGACCTGGTTAGATACGGCAGAGATGCTCATGGAGGATTGTTTTTTCGCTATATAGAGATTACCCGCCGAGATACTGACATTTTTGTAAACAAGTGTAAACTTTTTGACGTCAAGCTGGCTTGATGGCTTGACAGCTTTGGCTGGGTCTCGCTACTGTAATTTACATATCTGGGTCACGTTATTTCAGTCCGATATGCCAGACAAGCAGAAAGTTACGTTATACCTCCCGGACGAACTGCATCGGCAGTTTAAGATCCGTTCCGCGATCGATGGTGAGACGATGTCGGCCATGGCACAGCGAGCTATTGAGTTCTATCTGGTCAATGCGGAGATGGTTGAGAACGCTGGTGAGATTCACGGAAAGGCGCATCAGATTCATAGCTGTCCACAGTGTGCTGCTGCGGTGGCTCTAGGGCAGAATGGTCTGGTTTTAATGCATGACCATGGCGAGCAGATAGTTGACGATTTGGTCGGTTTGAGTACTATTCCGAGCCTGGAGCAGGAGTCTAAAAGTCCTGATGAAGGGGAGTTGATAACCTGTTGAACGTGTCCGCGGTGAGTTTTTCCTGCGGTGGGCTATTGAGACAGGGTGAGTTTGTTAACCCCGTTACGGAATGTTTGTTGTTTCTGTTTTAGTCTGTTGACTCTGCTACAGGTAGATGTTCTAAATCGTCTTAGTTGGAGGCGATCGCCATGAGAGAAGAGCTAAGTGTTTTAATCCGAGCTCAATACCCATTGATCTATCTTGTGACCTTTGAAGAGGAGCGGGCAGAGCGGGCGATCGCGTCGCTGGCACAGCAGCAACGACCGCAGCAACGGGTGTATACCTGGACGATGACTCACGGCATGATCGAGTATGGTCACGAGCGAGGTTCGGGGCAGCAGAACAATACGGTTTCTCCGCAAGCTGCTATTAACTGGGCGATGAGGCAGAAAGAACCTAGCCTGTTTGTCTTCAAGGACCTTCACCCCTTTAAGGATAGCCCTGAGGTTACGCGCAGCCTGCGAGACGCCATCGAGGGCTTTCGAGGTACACAGAAGACGATTGTTTTGATGTCTCCTGTGCAGGAGATTCCTGTTGAGCTAGAGAAGGAGGTTGTTGTTTTAGACTTCAGCCTGCCAAATATGTCTGAACTTAATCAGGTGCTGACGGCTGAATTGAACAAGTCGGGCACGAGTTCGATTACTACCGAAGGCCGTGAGAAGTTGCTGAAGGCGGCACTTGGCCTGACGCGAGACGAGGCGGAGAAAGTCTTTCGTAAGTCTCGGGTGATGGCAGGGAAGCTGACAGAAAGTGAAGTTGATATTGTTCTTTCAGAAAAGAAGCAGCTGATCCGACGCAACGGAATTTTAGATTATATAGAAGAGGATGAGACGCTGGATTCAGTAGGTGGTTTGGAAGAGCTAAAGCACTGGCTGAGACAGCGTTCAAATGCCTTTACTGAGCGCGCGCGCGAATACGGACTGCCGCAGCCTAAGGGCATGTTGATTTTGGGTGTGCCGGGCTGTGGTAAGTCTTTGATTGCTAAGACAACAGCTAGGCTCTGGGGTTTGCCGCTGCTTCGGTTGGATATGGGCCGGGTCTATGATGGTTCGATGGTAGGGCGGTCTGAAGCGAACTTAAGGGGCGCTTTGAAAACGGCAGAATCGATTTCTCCAGCTGTGCTGTTTATTGATGAGATTGATAAGGCGTTTGCGGGTAGTGCCGGTTCTGCGGATTCTGACGGTGGTACGTCTAGTCGGATTTTCGGTAGCTTTTTGACCTGGATGCAGGAGAAGACTTCTCCTGTATTTGTGATTGCGACGGCAAACCGGGTAGAGCGCTTGCCGAGTGAGTTTTTACGAAAGGGACGGTTTGACGAGATCTTTTTCGTTGATTTACCCAATGAAGAAGAGCGGAGAGAGATATTTAAAATTCATCTGGGCAAGCGCCGTGACGATACGGGGCGGTTTGACTATGACCAGTTGAGTAAGGTTTGTGAAGGATTTTCGGGCGCTGAAATTGAGCAGGGACTTGTCTCTGCGATGTATGAGGCATTTGCCCAGGGGCGGGAATTCACTCAGCTTGACATTATCGCGGCGATTCGCGCTACGCTGCCGCTGTCGAAGACGATGAGTGAACAGGTGACGGCTCTGCGTGATTGGGCCCGCCAGCGTGCTCGTCCAGCGGCTTCATCGGTTGCGGAATACCAACGGATGGAGTTCTAACAGT
>JBCBIK010000252.1:0-4509 GCA_038524545.1 Cyanobacteria bacterium J06623_4
CACGGCCATCCAGATTGGACCGGGTTGCTGAGCTTTGCAGGATTGTTCATTCCGGTTTGGTGGCTGTGGATAGACTTTAGCTACTACGCAGACCAGTTCGATGTAGAAAGGGGCATTTATCGGCTGGTTTTCTTTGGGGTGATGTTTGGCATTGTGGTGCTAGCGCTGACAGTGCCAGAGGCGCTGGGTGAGGGGTCTGTGAACTTCGCGGCGGTGTATGCCGGGCTGCGGCTAGTGATCATCTGGCTCTATTTGCAGGCCTGGCGGCTGGTACCTGCAGCGCGAGAGCTGACCGCCCGGTATGCAACGAGCTTTTCGATAGCGTTTTTCTTTTGGCTCGTATCGATGGCTGTGCCGACGCCGCTGCGGTTTGTATTGTGGGCGATCGCACTCTCCATCGAAATCAGCAATGGCCCCATCACCTACCTCACCATTCGCCATGTCCCCCAGCAAGAATCCCACATGGACGAGCGCTTCGGCCTGTTTGTGATCATTGTGCTGGGTGAGGCTATTGTCGCGGTGGCCAGCGGTGTGGGCGATACCGACTGGCAGTGGCGCAGCGTACTGACGGCGATAGGCGGTTTTTTGACAGCGGTGAGCCTGTGGTGGATGTACTTTGAAAGGGTAGAAGAGACAACGATTAACCAGGCTTTGCGCGGTGGGAAAAGAGCACTGTTGCGCTCTTATGTGTATGGCTATAGCCACGTTTTTGCGTTTATGGGCATTGTGGCGACGGGGGTAGGCATTCAGTTTGCGATTGAGGCAGCGGCAGGTGAGGTGTTTAGCGCACCGATGCGAACTGCGCTGTGCGGGGGTGTGGCGATATTTTTAGCTGGGGTGACGACCTTGCAGTGGGCTTCGCCGAGCTGTTTGCCGGTTCGGGTGATTTGGATGCGATCGCTGCTTGCCCTACTCGCCCTCTGCCTAGTCCCCCTCAGCGCAATCCTCTCTCCGGTAGCGACCGTCATCGTTTTAGCGAGCCTGCTAATCAGCGTAAACAAATTCGACGGCATTCCCATCACGTCTGTTTAGTTTGGCGGAAGTTGCAAACACAGCGATAAAAAAAGACCTTTTTGATATCCTTCGAGGTGAGACAGATATGAGTAAGAAAGATGTATTCCACGAATCCGTGAGGCGTGGGCTGGAAAAAGATCAGTGGCATATCTCCAGCGACCCGCTGGAACTAAGATGGGAAGAGATCAGAGTGAAGATAGATTTGGCCGCCGAGCGATTGATTGCAGCTGACCGTGGAGAAGAAAAAATTGCTGTGGAGATCAAAAGCTTTATCAGCCCATCCCCAATTAGCGATTTCCATACGGCGTTAGGGCAGTTCCTGACCTACAGAATCGTGCTAGCAGAAAAGGAGCCAGCACGGAAGCTGTATCTCGCCGTTCCCGTAGAAATTTATAACACTTTCTTCCAAAGCAGATTCGCAAGGGTTGCAAAAGAGCAGCATCAGTTGAAGATAATTGTCTATAACCCAGTAACTGAGGAGCTAATTCAGTGGATAGACTAGAGCGGTATCGCAAGGCCATTCAGAAACTGCTAGAGCAGTACGGTCAGTCTAAATCCCAGGATGAAGATGTCGAAAACGAACTCTTCTTCGACACAGTTCGCGACCACTACCAGCTCATGAGCGTCGGCTGGAACGGCTTAGAGCGGGTCTATCATACGATTCTTCACTTTGATATTAAAGACGGTAAGATTTGGCTTCAGCAGAACACTACTGATAGCGATGTAGGTCAAGAGCTTGTCGACATGGGAATTCCAAAAGATGACATCGTGCTGGGTTTGCATCCAGCTTATAAAAGGCCATATACCGGCTATGGCGTAGCGTAATTCATCTCTTGTCGTATTCGCCGGGCAGACGCAACCAGTCAAACACATCGTCAGCAGACAGCGCGAGATCTACACCCGTCAAAGCGGGTAAAACTTGAGAACCTCGAAACAGTTTGATCTGTGATTCAGCAGAAAGGGTCAATATGCTTTCAGCTTCTGGGTCTATGAGCCATCCTATTTCTGTGCCGTGTTCCGCGCAGTGCAGCAGCTTCTCTAGAGGTCTCGTTTGAGCCTGATCTGGCGATAGAATTTCAATCGCCCAATCTGGATGAACCTCAAACCGGTTGGCAACACGCCCCGATGGGGTACGCGGAATCCGTTCCCAGCGAAAGACTGAAACGTCAGGCACGATGGCCGCGCCGCCAAACACACATCGCAGTTCTGAAAAGGCTTTAGCGATGCGCTGCGGTTCTGCCACTTGGTCAACCGCCTTACAGAGAGCCACCCGTATCAGACTGTGCTCTCCTTGCGGCATCGGCTTTTGAATTGCTTGATAATTGAAATATTCGCTGGCAGGCTGAGTCTCAGGTAGCTGCAAGAAAGCATCCAGCGTCAGGAGAGGGGCAGAGGCTTGAACCATAATAAAGTGTCTCTGTCGTCGCAGCTGTCACTTTATTCTAACGTCCGATGCCCCACCGCTCTGTGCCTCTTATCAAATGTCAACCACATTCGCGCTCAGGCAATAATGATAGCTACGCCAACCCCTAATCCCGACTTCCGGGACTGAAACGCGCTGACGAATAGCGTTGCAAAACTGAAAACAGTAAACTCTATGGATGCCTCACCAACCTTAGATATTAAAAAAGCAACAGAGACCTCTCGGCTATGGAATGCCTCTACACCAGGGATTGAACTGTTCGAAGCGAAGCTGCTTCACCATCGTTTTGGCAAGCACTTTCACGAAGGCTACACCATCGGATTCAATGAAAGCGGTCAGGGTCAGTGCCTGCATCAGGGAAAGGTTCATACCCACTATCCCAATAGCTTCAACTGCATCAATCCAGGCGCGGTACATACTGGCGAAGTCGCCGCTAAAGCAGGCTGGGCTTTTCGCAACTTGTATCTCAGCATACCGCTCATTCAGCAAGTGCTCATTCAGTTAAATTTACCCGAACAACAGCTCCCTCACTTCCCCAACATTGTTGTCAAAAATCCGTCACTCAAGCCAAAGTTCTACCAGCTATTTCAGGCCCTAAGTCAGCCCGCTTCTCAGCTAAAAAGAGACTCTCTGTTGCTACAGTTTCTCGCTTCGCTGTTTGAGCAAGAAGCCCAATTTCCCACACAACTCTCTCTCACCCGCTCACCTAGTCACACTCCCATAGCCAGAGAATCCAAAGCCATCTCAGCCCTTCGCAATTACCTACAGACCCACTGCACAAAAGACATCTCTATCGATCAGCTAGCCAAACAGGTCAACCTCAACCCCCACTATCTGATCCGCTGCTTCCGTCAGCAAGTTGGCACATCGCCCCACCGCTACAAGCAACACTGGCAACTCATCAAAGCAAAACAGGCGCTATCGACCGAAAAGCCTATAGCCGCGATCGCAATCGAATACGGCTTCTACGACCAAAGCCACTTCACCCGCACCTTCAAGCGCACCTTCGGCCTCCCCCCCGGCCAATACCGCACCCTCAACGCACCTCAACAAGTCAGTTTTTCCAAGACAGACCATCGCCCCCTACCAAACACTGAGAAGCAGCCACGCACCCTTCTCAACCCTATGAGCTTCATTAAAGACCTCTCCTTCTCAGCAGTCATCGCCGGGTTTATCTCAGTGCTCGTAGGCTTCACAGGCGCAGGCGTGATTGTCTTCCAAGCCGCGCAAACCCTGGGCGCAACCCCAGTCGAAATCGGCTCTTGGATCTGGGCATTAGGGCTAGGCATGGGATTGACTAGCCTGTTACTGTCTCTGCGATATCGCAAGCCTGTCATCACCGCCTGGTCGACCCCTGGCGCAGCCCTGTTAATTTCCGTTGGCAGCGGCGTCTCTATGGCAGAAGCCACCGGTGCCTTCTTGGTTTGCGCTCTGTTGATTATGCTCTGCGGCTTTACCGGCTGGTTCGAAAAAGCCATGAACAAAATTCCCCTCTCTCTGGCCTCGGCGCTGCTAGCAGGCGTACTGTTGCAGTTTGGCATTGCCGTATTCACCGCCATGGAGACACAGTTTGCCATGGTATTTTCCATGCTGTGTGTGTACCTCATCCTACGGCAGCGCATCCCCCGCTACGCCGTACTCTCGGCCCTAGTGCTTGGGCTCATCATCGCCGCTACCCAAGGCCTCACCCAGTTCGATAGCCTAAACCTGCAGCTAGCTCAGCCCACTTTCACCCGGCCCACCTTTTCTCTCAGCGCGTTGGTCGGCATTGGGCTGCCCCTCTTCTTCGTCACCATGGCATCGCAAAATGTGCCTGGCGTCGCCATCATTCGCGCCTTTGGCTACACCACGCCCGTCTCACCGCTGATCGGATGGACGGGGGCCGCGAGCTTTTTGCTAGCACCTTTCGGTGGCTTTGCGATGAACTTGGCCGCAATTACAGCCGCCATCTCAATGGGCGCAGAAGCCCACGAAGATCCCGACAAACGCTACGTAGCTGGGGTGGCTGTTGGTGTTTTTTATATGGTGATTGGGTTGTTTGGAGGGACGGTGGGGGCGATTTTTGCGGCGCT
>JBCBIK010000253.1:0-4424 GCA_038524545.1 Cyanobacteria bacterium J06623_4
TCCAAAATCGTGTCAGAAATTTGATCACAAATTTTATCGGGATGCCCCTCTGTGACCGACTCAGATGTAAACAGATAGCGACGAGACAATAGCCAATCCTCCTTGACCTAATGCAAAACTCATGAGAAAGCACTGTGGAAAGAACTTTACAAAGCCCTGCGTCACTGACAAGCTAGTCGTCGAAGCTCTGTAGGTCCTTCTACACTCATAACAAATTACCGTGTTATGAGTATTCACAAACGACATTCAATTACCAATCGATAGGGCTCATGGTCTTCTACTCGAAAGCTTCAAGCAAGTATCAAGACTCGTTGAAGCGAAGCCCCGCTGAAGCCGTCACTAGGGAACGCATTCTATCTGAGAAAACTGAGCGATCGCCACGACATCTGAACCTATCTCAGGCACCGAAGACCATCCGCCCGTCATCCCCAAAAAGCCAGCCGCTCCGCACTGGGCTAGTTGCCAGTCAGCAGCCGAATCACCCACAACAAGCGTCTCTGAAGGCTCCACCCCCATCGCATCACAGGCAAATTGCAAAAAATCGGGATGCGTCTTCGGCAGCGTAGACGCCGACGCTCCGCAGCACCAGCTGATTTCCGCCAGCCCATTGTACTCAATAAACGCGGTCACCTCCGCATGCAGGTCCGCAGACACAATGCCTACATCTACTCCAACCCCACTCAGCCGTGCTAACAGCGACCGAACACCCTCTACCATCGGTGTTTTAGCAGCCTTCGGCTGATACACCCGCGCCGCCTCATCAAATGCCGCCTTAGCAGTACCCAGCGCCACCATCCAATCCCATCCAGCCGCTGCCAAATATGCCGCTGCCGCCACCTCATTTTCCTGGCGGCTACCCACCGCCAAAAGCCCAGCCGGGTCGACCTTACCATTACACAGGCCAAATGCAGATAGCAAAGGAGCGCCTCGATGGGAACCGGTCCCTCCCGCTAGGGCAGATTCTTTGTCGTAGAGAAGTTGCCACCGGGCCATACCCACCGCAGCCAAATAGGTCTCAACCCGCGCCAAAGTTCCGTCCTTATCAAACAAAACTGCCTGAATAGACTCAAAGCGATGCGGCCCACAGCAAAGCGTAGCCATTAAACACTCCCAGAGCGATCACTCTCGCTCTCCAAAAAGCAACAACAAAAGTACACAGCAAAAATGCGAAGGGGAACAGTCATAAAACCGCCCCTTCGCACTTTCAAGAGAGCATACTATTTGCAGAACTTATCGGCAAAACGCTAGCAAAACGCTTCACTAGCCTACGCCTTCAAAGACCTCCTACGCTTCAGTCGCTAGGTCCCCGTCATCCACTGTGTAGTCCGAGTCATCCGTCATGCCTTCGCCAGCATCGCCCATGGCCTTCTGACGCAGCTGTTCGCGGTAGCGCTCAGCCATTTCTTCTGCCTTTTCGTATACGATGTCAGGGTTTTTAACCATATCGCCAGGCTCAGGCTCAAGCTGCTTAGTCGATAGCGAAATACGGCCCCGTTCAGCATCAAGGTCAATAATCATGACCTTGATTTCATCGTTCACATTGAGAACAGAATTTGGCGTGTCAATATGATCGTGAGAAATCTCAGAGATATGGAGCAGACCGCTCACACCACCAATATCGATAAAGGCGCCATAGGGCTTCAGGCCGCGAACGGTACCAATGACCACTTCGCTCACCTGCAGGCCATTCATCTTCCGCTCTACCAAAGCGCGACGATGGCTCAGCACAAGGCGATTACGCTCTTCGTCGACTTCTAAAAACTTGAGAGGTAGCTCTTCACCGACCAAATCCTCCTTTGGCTTTCGGGTGCTGATATGCGAACCCGGAATAAAGCCCCGCAGGCCTTCAATTCTTACCAGCGCGCCGCCTCGGTTTGTCGCAAAGACAATTGAACGAACGGTGGCATCTTCCTGCTGCAGCTGACGAACCCGTTCCCAGGCCCGCATGTACTCGATTCGACGAATCGACAGCGTTAGCTGGCCGTCTTCGTTGTCATCAGTCAGGATGAAAAATTCCCGTGTCTCGTTCGACTGTAGAACTTCTTCGGCACCCTCCACCCGGTTGATAGACATCTCCTGAATAGGGAGATATGCAGCTGTTTTGGCACCAATATCGATGAGTGCACCCCGTGGCTCAATGCTAAACACCGTTCCTGGAACAATGTCGCCGGGGTTGAAGTTGTAATCGTACTGGTCTAAGAGTGCTGCAAAATCGTCATGTGTAAAACCAATGTCAGCGCTTTGAGTATCCGGGTTGGCCATGCTAGCTGTTTCCTACAGTTTTTATCTCCGCGAACGAGTGAACACCTCGCGATCACAGAAGCCAAAAAAGGTAAATGGTAGATTTCCTTTAATCGCCCGTTAATCGCTTATCAATCTTACTAAGGTTTTCAGTATAGAAAAGGCTTTGAACGCCTTTGAGGTCTCCTGCCACAAGAATAACAATCATAGATCAATAAGCAGACAAAAGTCACCTGATTTTCACCAAGGATTTTGCATCCTGCAAATCTATCGGCAAAGTGCCTCAACACCAATCCGCGTCTAAACCATCACACCTGCACCGAAGAAACAACCCGGCTGCCCGCACTCCCGGCAGCAGGCTGAGTCGGAAGATCAGCACTCGAAGCAGCATCTGATGACCCGTCCGCGGGCGATCGCACTGACCGATTTTCCGTACCAGAACCAGACGGCTCAGAACTATCCCCTTCTTGCAGATCATTCAATGCCTCTGTAAAATCGCGAATGCCCTGAAACTGTCGGTATACAGAAGCAAACCGCACGTAGGCAACTTCGCTAATTTTTTTCAGCAGCGTCAGAACGCGCTCACCAATCTCTTCGCTGGTGACTTCTCTGACGGCCTGCTGCTGTAAGCCCGATTCAATCTCGTCCACCAATACTTCCATCGCATGGGCACTAACGCCCGTTTTTTCGCAGGCTGTCACAATCCCTCGCAGCAACTTCGAGCGATCAAAAGACTCGCGATCGCCCCCTCGCTTAATCACCGTAATCGGCACGTATTCTATTCGCTCATAGGTGGTGAAACGCCGCTCACACTTCAGACATTCGCGCCGCCGCCGAATGCTGCGGCCAGATTCTGCCGACCTCGACTCCAAAACGCGATTATTAGGATGTTGGCAAAACGGACACTGCATCAGCCTAGGCCTCCAAAGGGCCGACGAGAAAAGGCGCTCCCATATGGCAACGGTACGACAAAACGAGAGCAGCACATACGATTTCTTAAAATTCTCAAAACAAAAGCTAGGGTCACAGACTCCCCTGCGGGTAGCCATAAAACCCTAGCCTACAAAAGGTCTAAACGGCACGTAGGAAAGCACCCTCCAAACCTATAAGGTTTTAACTGACGCAGCTAGCACAAAACTAGCAACCAGTGTTGAAACTAGTCCTTTGTAATTTTGGGGGGCTCGCGAAATGCGATCGCAAAAAACAAAGTACCGATAATCAGCGCGAAAATCAAAATGTAAGCAACAGCTTCCATGACTCATTCCAATGAAAAATACATGCCTTGAGTTTATCAAACTCAATGGTTCTGATGCGACGCAATCGTCGAGCAGACGATGGGCTTTTCCTGTTTTTAGAGACCTTTTCAAACAACTCCGCTCAAACCAGCGAATCATTCAAAATCAGCCAGGCAAGCCCATCGCCACCAAGCAAACGCCTTGGCATTAGCCCTTGTTCGCAGCCCTTGTCGAGAAGTCACCCACCTTCTGGTAGTAACCCCACTCGACCTGCTCAGGAGACAGATCAGGGTCAACCCCTGCAAATACGTCTCTAAATAGCGTACGAGCACCGTGCCAAATGTGGCCGAAGAAGAACAGCAGCGCAAAGACCGCATGCCCATAGGTAAACCAACCACGAGGACTTGAGCGGAATACACCGTCAGAATCCAAAGTCTCACGGTCGAATTCAAACGGCTCACCGAGCTGTGCCTTACGGGCATAGCGCTTCACCGCCGCCGGATCTTCGATGTGCTGACCATCTAGCTCACCGCCATAGAAGTCAACTACAACCCCTGTCTGCTCAAAGCTGTACTTAGATTCAGCCCGGCGGAAAGGAATGTCTGCGCGCAGCACATTGTCCTTATCTACCAAGACAACCGGGAAGGTTTCAAAGAAGTTAGGCAAACGACGTACTTCTAGCTCGCGGCCATCGGCATCGTGGAATACAGGGTGGCCCAGCCATGTCGTAGCAATACCATCGCCCGTATTCATAGGACCAACGCGGAACAGACCACCTTTAGCGGGGCTATTACCTACGTAGTCGTAAAACGCTAGCTTCTCAGGAATAGAAGCATAAGCTTCCTCCTGCGAGTCGCCGCTAGCTACCGAGCGCTGAACCCGGCGGTCAATCTCATCGGCGAAGTAAGAGCTATCCCACTGGTAGCGGGTCGGCCCAAACAGCTCGAT
>JBCBIK010000254.1:0-4419 GCA_038524545.1 Cyanobacteria bacterium J06623_4
TGGAAGGGGGTAAGCCCAGCGTTATTGCCAACGCCGAAGGCTTTCGCACAACCCCATCCGTTGTCGCTTATGCAAAAAATGGCGATCGCCTAGTCGGTCAAATCGCAAAGCGTCAGGCCGTAATGAATCCTGAAAACACGCTTTATTCCGTCAAGCGGTTCATCGGTCGGCAATACAGCGAAGTCAATAACGAAGCCAGCGAAGTCCCCTACAAAATCGCAAAAGTAGGTGGCAACGTCAAAATTGAAACCTCAGACGGAAAGCAATACGCACCCGAAGAAATTTCCGCGCAGGTTCTGCGCAAGCTCGTCGACGATGCCAGCAAGTACCTCGGAGAAAAGGTCACCCAAGCTGTCATCACCGTCCCCGCCTACTTTAACGACTCACAGCGTCAGGCCACCAAAGACGCCGGCAAAATTGCAGGCGTAGAAGTGCTCCGCATTATCAACGAGCCAACTGCCGCTGCCCTTGCCTACGGTCTCGACAAGAAGAGCAACGAAACCATTCTGGTATTTGACCTTGGTGGTGGTACCTTCGACGTTTCTATTCTCGAAGTTGGCGACGGCGTCTTCGAAGTACTCTCGACCTCCGGTGACACTCACTTAGGCGGTGACGACTTCGACAAAAAGCTCGTCGACTACCTCGCTCAAGACTTTCAAAACAAAGAAGGCATCGACCTGCGCAAAGACAAGCAGGCCCTACAGCGCCTCACCGAAGCCGCCGAAAAAGCAAAAATTGAGCTGTCCAGTGTCACACAGGCCGAAGTCAATCTGCCCTTTATCACCGCTACCCAAGACGGGCCAAAGCACCTCGAAACGACGCTCACCCGAGCCAAGTTCGAAGAGCTTTGCTCCGACCTCATCGACCGCTGCGGTGTTCCTGTCGAGACGGCACTAAAGGACGCCAAGCTTAGCAAAAACGATATCGACGAAGTCGTTCTCGTCGGCGGTTCCACTCGGATCCCCGCCGTTCAGAACCTGGTTGAAAAAATCCTCGGCAAAGCGCCCAACCAGAGCGTTAACCCCGACGAAGTCGTCGCCATTGGTGCGGCCATTCAGGGGGGTGTCCTCGCTGGTGAAGTCAAAGACATTTTGCTGCTCGATGTGACTCCGCTGTCTCTGGGCGTAGAAACCCTCGGTGGCGTCATGACCAAGCTGATCAACCGGAACACGACCATTCCTACCAAAAAGTCAGAGGTCTTCTCTACAGCGGTAGACGGCCAAACCAACGTGGAAATTCACGTGCTCCAGGGTGAGCGCGAAATGTCCAGCGACAACAAGAGCCTTGGAACCTTCCGTCTCGACGGTATTCCACCCGCTCAGCGCGGCGTCCCCCAAATCGAAGTTACCTTCGACATTGACGCCAATGGCATCTTGAACGTCACCGCCAAAGACAAAGGATCGGGCAAAGAGCAGTCCATCAGCATCACTGGGGCCTCCACCCTGTCTGATACTGAAGTAGAGCAAATGGTACGCGATGCCGAATCAAACGCTGACGCTGACAAAGCTAAGCGTGAAGCCATCGACACCAAGAACCAGGCAGACTCCCTCGCCTATCAGGCCGAGAAGCAAATCGAAGAACTCGGTGACAAAGTCCCCGCTGAAGACAAAGAGAAAATCGAAGGCCAAATCAAGGATCTCAAAGAGGCTCTTGCTGCTGAGGACAATGACAAAATCAAGTCCAGCATGGAAGCGCTTCAGCAAGGGCTCTACGCGCTGAGCAGCAACCTGTACCAGCAAGGTAGTCCAGAAGCTGGTGATACGCCGGACGCTGGAGACGAGGCAGCTGATGCTTCCAGTGGTGAAGACGACGTGATAGACGCTGAGTTTTCCGAGACCGACGGTCAGTCATAACACTTAGCTCACGATGATTCGTTCACGCCTGCTTGGCACTACTGCGCGTACAGGCGTGTAAATAAGACCAAACAAAAAGCCACCCGCCCTCAGCTGTACTGTGAGCGGGTGGCTTTCTAAGTAAATTAACGAGGATCTAGACAAGGCCTAGCAGGCTCAGCAGGCCCTTGCCAGTCAGCAATTCAACCAGAACGAGGCCGACAATACCAATCATGGCTGCTCGACCATTGAGCTGCTCTGCGTATTGATTGAACCCCTTTTTAGGGCGTTCCATCTTGGGCACTTTAGTCGGCTGTATGCTCGCCATAACTATCCTTAAGAATCATTACTCACAGCCTCCATTCTCACCAGGAACTGTAACCACAGTCAATGACGCTTTTTTCACCCCATTACCTTTCTCATCTCATCTCTACAGCGAATCAATATTTTCACTGCCCGTATTATCACAGTTCTCCAATGTATAGAAAATCATTTAAGACAGAGAAGCAGAAAATACGCGGTTAGTGGGTAACTCTTGCCGACAGCGGCTTATTTATCTGTCTGCTGTGACATTGAGGCTCGACTGAAAAAAACTCAGACGATGGCCCGAAGGCATCAGCTATGAAGTATCTATCGCCACTTAATCCGATGTACACCATGGGACGCTTTAACCAAATCACCTCAAGCCTTGCGATCGCACTCTGTAGCCTGCTGACAATTGGGGCCTTCAGTACGCCCGGATTCGCCAACCCTAGTGCTTCAGTGAGCAGCCTTCGGCAGGGACTGCCAGGCAGACGCATCAGCGGCGGCTCCAGATCGCCCGAAACAGCCTGTCTCCGTACGCCAGACCAACCCGTTATCGCGCTCATGCCCAAAAGCAACCTGGGCCTGACACTTTCTACACGCCCCACCTTTTGGTTCTCCATGCCGGACATCAGTGCCGATAGAGCAGTAGAGTTTGGCCTGTACGACGCGGAAGGCGAAGTGGTTTATCAAAAAACATTCAGTCCTGGCGCTGCTGGCATCACCGACTTTTCGCTGCCAGAAAATGCTCCTGCCCTCGCAGCCGGTCAAGACTACCGGTGGTATTTATCTGTGGTTTGCGATCGCGCCAGTCGCTCCGAAGATCTGGTCGTAACCGGGTGGGTGCGACGCATCGAAGCAGACAGCACACTGCAAGCGCAGCTAGCCACCGCTTCCCCAGAAGAACAAGTCGCGCTCTACGAATCGCAAGCGCTCTGGTACGACGCCCTCACCGCCCTCGCAAAGCTACAACAGACAAACCCCACAAACGACCTACGACAGCAGTGGAGCGCACTGTTTGAATCCGTCGATCTTCCCCAAATCACCGAAACCCCCTTCAGTCCTTCCCTAGCCCCCTATCTAGCCGCCCTGCCAGAACCCACCTCAGACCCTGGTCCCAGCTTGTAGAGCTAAAACCCGCCCAAACAGCACTCTCTCAGACCCTCCTAAAAAGTCGTCAACCCTATGCAACTTTTCACCTCCACTGCGCTGCTTACCACCATCGCCGTACTTGCTTCAAGTGCATTGTCACTTCCCAGTTTTGCTAGCGACAGTAACGCCAACAATCTACGCCAAGGACTGCCCGGTCGGCGTATTAGTGGAGGCGTCAGAATGGAGCCTCCCGCAGACAGCTGCTTTGCAGACTTCCACCAGTCATTGGTTGCCGTCATGCCGCGCAGCAATCTGGGCACTACAGCGGCCTCACACCCCACTTTCTGGTTTTCTATGCCAGAAACCACAGGGTCTAAAGCCGTAGAATTTCAGCTCTTCAACGAAGCGGAAGAACTCATTTATTCAGCGCAGCTCGAAATGGGCAACGACTCTGGCCTGAGAGAATTTCAGCTACCTAGTAGCGCACCAGCGCTCGCCATCGATAAAAACTACAGCTGGGTGTTTTCTCTAGCCTGCAACAACGAATCGCAGTCACCTGTACTGGGCTTAGAAGGCTGGGTTCGGCGGGTAGAGCTTGCGCCTGAGACGGTCAGCAACCTAGCGGCGGGTACCTCCGAAGAGCGAGCCACCCTCTATCGAACAGCTGGGCTCTGGCAAGAACAAGTGACAGAATTGGCAAACCTACGGCGAAGCGGATTGAGCAATGCCAATGTCGAATTGGAGTGGGCTGCCCTAGTGCAATCTACAGGCCTAGCTCCCTACCTTTCAAACGATGTCTCAGAGGAGATGTCACCCGTTGAGCCATCGATTGAAACTTCTGCAAGCCTTGCTGAGCCGGTGCGTAGCTACTGATCGGTCGTTTGTGACCGGCGGGCGGGGAATTGGTCACTGCTCCATTTAGCTGGGCATCCTCTGGTTATTAACACAGAAGTTTCAAACCTCTGTCAGGAGGGCTCTTGGCTGTAACCCAGAACATCTATAAACGACTGCAAAGTCAACCTTACTGGCTAGCAAGCATTGCTATTTCAGCCCTCCTCATTGCCCTAAGGCAGCTCGGTGGACTGCAATCGCTGGAGTTGCTAGCCTTCGACTATGTGGTTAGGTTGCAGGCTGACCGGGGGCCAGATCCTCGCCTGCTCGTCGTTGAAGTTACAGAACAAGACATCCGCAA
>JBCBIK010000255.1:0-4418 GCA_038524545.1 Cyanobacteria bacterium J06623_4
GCATGCAAAATTTGCTCAACACCCTTCGTTGAAAGAAATGCTCCTTGCCACTGGTGAGGCAAGCATTGTTGAACATACGAAAAACGATTCCTACTGGGGGGATGGCGGTGACGGCACCGGATTAAATATGCTTGGCAAAATACTTGTCAAACTTCGAGAACAATTAAAGAAAAGCAAATAACAGAACGTTGGTTACAGAGTTACAGGTCGCATCGTTAATGGTACTGTCGCAAACTGGCCTAACGTCAACCGAAGCGCGGAAATCGATAACGCCGACACATAAGCTCAGACTATACATCGCTTTTTTCCCGATTGCTGAAAGCCCCCATCCACGTTGATAAGGAAATCTGAACAGTCGGCTATATGAGCCTCACATCCCCAACCCCGCGAAACCGGGTCTGAATCTCCAGAACAATGGCGTATATTATTCTGGACATACGAAAAACGGCCATGAATCAGGCAATTTCACTCGTGTGATCGCACATTTCACCGCGAAAAACGCGGTGGAAGACAAAAAAGGACACGCCCACCAAGTTTTTTACGATGGGCGAGATCAAAGCACTGTTGAATGAAGCCGGAGCATTACGCAAGCGGCCCGAGCTAGCCACGGCTTTAATCGAAGTCTCTTTTAATCATGGCTTACGGAGTAGTGAAGCTGCTCTGTTGCAATGGGAAGACATCAACTTCGATGACAGCACTATTGCAATCACTCGTCTAAAGGGCGGAGCGGCTGAAACCCTTCACCCGATGATTGAAGACGACTATCGAGTTCTGTTGAATCTAAAGGAAATGTATGAACGAAAAGGTGTTGTTGCTACCCGTGAAGTGTTCAAAACGGAGAAGGGGAAAGGCTATATCAAGGTGAAACAACAACGATGGTTCACCAAAGATAGCGAAGAACGCAAAGGAGAAACCTATAGTGCGCCGGGGCTATCTGACTTACTGAAACGCATCATCAGACGGTGTGATGGGTTTGTGCGTCAGGACCGAGCTTCCCACGGATTGCGGCATTCATGTGCGACTTATCTGGCGAAAGCAGGCAAGACGTAGCACCAGATTCAGCAGTGGCTCGGACACACTTCGGCTCGAAACGCGAAGCGCTATATGGGCCGCATACTGCCTGACGTGGGCGATGCGCTGAGAAAGCCTCCAGTGCTGGAGCTGGATCAGTGCGGGTACGTGACACCAGGAATGGCTGAGTGATCATCGGCAGATTGCTGGCCTGTAACCGGGAAAGCAGAATAATCCTTATCCATTGACGACTTCGTTGAGCGCTTCCTGAAGGATGTCATCGCCCACACCATGCCGCTTCAAACTCTCAATTAGGGAGGAAACGGTATCGTTCTCTAGTCGTTCTAGATCGCTGCGTAGGCCCTGGCCGATGTAAGTCCGAGCCAGCGGTTGATAGCCGGAAAAACCCAAGATAGGCGCTATCCGCTTTAAGTCTTCAATCACATCCTCGGGCATACGAATAGTCACGGTCGTCATCGGGCGATCGCGCTTGAGTCGCTTTTTGAGGGCTTCAGGCTTCATAGTATTCGCGCTCCTTTCGAGTTGCTTTGCGGGCGGACACAATACGGATGTAGTCGTCTTCGCGCTCTACAAATACGACGAATAAAAGGTTCCAGCGTTTGTCTAGCACAATCAGCATCCCTATCCTCATCGTTGCGACTGGCATCGACGACCACTAGAAGGGGGTCAAAGAAAGCTTCGGCAGCTTGAGGAAAGGTGATGCCGTCGTGCTTAACTGGGTTAGCTGCTGCCTTCTGGTCGTTCCAGACGAAGGTAATGCCGTTGAGCGGAAAGTACACATCCATAGAGATCAGTATAGTCAAACGTATTTACAATGTAAACACGCTTAATGCAGCTCATTGAATGGCTGAATCCGTTGTTAATCATGGCTTACACGAGAGTAACCGCACTCTGAAACCGTCTTACAAACGGTGGTCTTGAGACACTAGTACACTGCACGATCACAGCGCAGTTGCTTGCTAAGTTATGCTGTTCAGTATGGACTTTGAATGGGATGCCGCTAAAGCTGCAATCAATCTTGCCAAACATGGCGTTAGCTTCTATGAAGCTAACGCCATGTTTGATGACCCCAACAGCATGACCGGTTACGATCCAGTACATTCAGAGGATGAAGATCGCTACCTCACTGCAGGTATCTCTGGTCAGGGGCGTCTTTTGATTGTGTGGCACACTGACCGAAATGACGCAATTCGCATCATTGGAGCGAGAAAGGCAACCAAACGTGAACGAGAGGACTACAACTATGGTTGATCCAGATCCCGGCGATATGCTACCGGAATACGATTTTTCACAGATGCAAGGTGTGGTGCGCGGCAAGTATGCATCCAGAGCAAAGAAGCGCCCCCGAATGATTCGCATTGCAGATGACTTGAGTGCCTCATTTCCAGACGATGAAGCTGTTAATGCTGCCCTGCGGGATTATCTCAAAGGGTACACAGTAGAAGCACAAAGCGGATAACCAGCACGTATGCTGAAGCTGCCGAGATAGACTAAGTGTCATCGTGTCTTAAAACCTCATTGGGCTTTTGAGAAAGCTATTTTGGGACATTATTTGAGACACGCCATTCCCTACGTACCACAAGGTATGACTTTCGAGATAAGTTTATCCACGTCTCAAAACAACTAAGACACAGCGGAACATTTAGAACAAACATACAGCTATTAGCTGTGCAGTAAGAATGGTACAGACTCTAACCTGACGATAATAGGTAGAGTGCGAACACTCAATCTGATCACAGAGCATCTCGTTGATGGTCAGCTCGCCTGCTTTAGCCAGCGCGATCGCACTCCCTCATCATCCCCTCTCCGCAAAAACCACCCCCCTAACACCTCACAAAACAGAGCCCACAGCCATTCCTGAGAAAGCGCTGAAAATTCCCTGGGCACCCTCATCCCATCCTATTCACGAACGCTCAGCTACCCCTTAATTCGCTCTCAATCGCCCCCTTGGGAACCGTGGCATTCTGAAATCAATGAAGCAAACGAATTAAACCACTTCACTGATTTCCCCAAGGAGCCAACTCATGAAAAACATTCTCTTTTCTGCTCTCGCCCTCACCGCAACAACACTCACCTTCGCCCCCGTCGCAAACGCTGCTGAAACCCTACCTTCCAATTCCATCCAGCAACGCCGCCTAGAATTTTTAGACACGCAAACCAAAGCCATCGACAACATTCAGGAAGCCCGCCTCGAATTCCTTCAAAATCAAACCAAAGCCGTTGAAGATATTCAAACCACGCGCCTTAGCTTCCTCGATAGACAAACCAAAGCCGTCAACAACATTCAAAAAGTTCGACTCGAACAGCTCGATAGCCAAACCAAAGCCATCGAAAATATCCAAGAAGCTCGCATCGAGTTCCTCGAAAATCAGACCAAGGCCATTTAGAACATTCACAGAACTCATTTGGCAGAAAGTGCTCGCCGCAATAAAAGCAGCCTTCACTAATCGGCTTATTCAGTCGTGTTTATAAAGCGGGTTGTCAGCTGTCTGACTGATGAATGATTTTATGTATTCAAGCAGCCGTATAGCTTTCTGCCTGAAGACGAAACATCTCCTCATAGCGGCCTCGCTTCGCAATGAGCTCATCGTGGGTGCCCACTTCTACAATTTCTCCATTTTCTAGCACCACAATCCGGTCAGCCATTCGCACCGTAGAAAAGCGATGGCTGACCAAAAATGTCATCTTGCCCTGGGTCAGTTGGCGAAACCGTTCAAATAAGTCGTGTTCTGCGATCGCATCCACCGCCGCCGTCGGCTCATCGAGAATCAGCACCTGCGCCCGCGACATAAACGCCCGCGCTAGGCCAATCTTTTGCCACTGCCCGCCAGAGAGATCCACCCCGCCTGCAAACATTTTCCCCAGCACCGTCTCATACCCGGCCTCCAGCGCATCGATCATCGGCTCCGCGCCAGCATCCTCAGCCGCCTGAAAGATCTGCGCCGTATCCTCCCGATTCGGCAAGTCACCAAAGCCAATATTGTCTTGCGCCGACAGCGCGTAGCGCGCAAAGTCTTGAAACAGCACGCCAATATTACGCCTGAGATCTTGCAGGCGAAACGCACTCAGCGGAATATCGTCCAGCGTAATCGACCCCCTATCAATGTCATACAGCCGGGTAAGCAGCTTCAGCAGCGTCGTTTTCCCAGAGCCATTCAGCCCTACCAAAGCAATACATTCCTGCGGCCCCACCGATAGATTGATCCGCTTCAGCGTCGGGCGATCGCTCCCCGGATAGGTAAAAAATACATCCCTCAGCACCAGCCCCTCACGCAGCGGCGAAGGAAACGGCTTAGGCCGCTTCGGGCTCACCACCTCAGGTGCCAAGTCCAAAAATTCAAAATACTGCGAAACGTACAGGTTGAACTCGTACAGCGTGGCAATGC
>JBCBIK010000256.1:0-4364 GCA_038524545.1 Cyanobacteria bacterium J06623_4
TTGACCGAACTCCATACATCTCATAGAAAAGAGACCCACACCCGCGCCCTAGAAGCCCGCTGCCAACGCAAAAGCGCCAACAACAAGCCAGAACGATTTCTGATCTTTGAAGTTCGAAGCGTAACGAAACAGTCTTCGCTCAGCGTTAAAGAAGCTCTGCCAAAGAGAGATCCTACCAAGAACAACCTTGGGAAAACTTCGGCAAGAGACTTTCTGGCAACTGTAGAACGACCGTGCTAATTAGGTTTGGGTGCTTTCAGATTAAGCCTGTCAGATAAACCTATGCTTTTCAGAATACTATCAGGCAACCAATAAGTTTCCTTTTAGAAGTTCTGTATAGTCTGATAATTAAAAATTATGATCGCCGGTGTAGAAAGGTTTCAAAGGCTTTCAAGCTTTTTACATTCGCAGTATAGTTCGTAACATTTTGTAAACAAAATGCTAGATATTAACTGTATTTTAAGCGTTTGCCCGAGGCGAATAGCTACTAACTCTTTTACTCTACAAAAAATATAAGCGAGGTTTTTGCCAAACACTCCGGCTCATTATGCAAATTTAAGAATTGACGCTGCCGCTGTTACGGAGCGCTGTTATTTCATCAGCTGGCGCGGGTACTTTTGGGCAAGCTATTCCATCAGCATTATTAGTTGTATGGCATGGCCTTTGCCCGTTTCCAGCGGCCTGTCCCTATCCGTCAGTTTTCAGAGGTCATCTTTCGTGAACCGTGCCAACCAAATGGCCAAAAAGGCGAGCCAGCTTCTCTTCAGCGCTGCCATGATGTGGGGTTCACTGGCCATGATGGGCGGCAATCCATTTCAGATAGCCACCAGCGACTCAGTCAATGCCCAAGTGCAGCTAGCTGAAAGAGCGCTCAGCACATCGCCCCGTACGACGCCTCACAGGCCACCTCGCAAACTAGCAAACATACCGCCCAACATTGGCACACCGACTCGGCCTCTGACGGTAGAGCGCGACAATCGCCCCCATCCCATCGAGCAAGACTTTCAGGTCGGTGCGCTTCAGCAAGACTACACCGGTAGCCTGTGGGTAGGCTCTCACCAGGGCTTGGCACGCATCAATCCAGAAACGGGACAGGTTCAGGCAGAAGTCGCCGTCCCAAATCGCTTCATTGACGCCATGAGCCAAGACCGGGTCGGGCGCATTTGGCTAGGTACCCCCGAAGGCCTCATTCGTGTCGAACCCCGCATCAACAAAATTACCGCTCAAAACTTCCGGCTCCCTTCAAACCGAGTGCTCTCTACCCTGATTGATCAGAGAGGATTTCTCTGGGTCGGCACAGACCGGGGCGTCGCTATGATCAGCCCAGACGAGGGCCTGCTGATGACGACGCTGCAGGCGCTGCCAGGCGTCAGCGCAAACACGCTCGGGCTAGCTCCCGACGGCAATCTGTGGGTGGGCACCCTAGAAGGCCTTGTCAGAATCAACACGGCCTCTGCCTACATCACCGACGAAGTCAGCGACTTACCTGGACGATCTGCGCAGGCAATGGCAATCGGCCCCCAAGGAAATGTATGGGTGGGGACTCCCACAGGCCTTTTGGTGGTAGATAGCCGCACCGGTCAGCTTTTGCGCTCCGTCACGCAGCTCCGGGGCAAAAACGTAACGGCCTTAGCATTCGATTCTACGCAGAGTCTTTGGGTCGGGACGCGCGGCGGCCTCTTTAAGCTCAATCCTTACAACGGGGCGATTGTGGGTCAGGTGCCAAGCTTGCCATCTGAGCATATTCTGTCGATTTCACCTGATACTGGCAACAAAATTTGGGTCGGGACCACAGAAGGATTGGGGTGGGTGAGCCGGACGACAGGTCGAGGGACGCCTCACGGATCGATTGTGAGCGCGGTAGGTGCTAGATAACTAGACCCTTTTGCAGTTTTACCTAAAAAGCTACCGCTAAGTCTACTTTTGGTACACTAAAGCGTTAGCCCCGGCAGGTTTGGTAGGAGCCACATCATGATTGTGAATGTGCATCAGTTTACCCAGTGGAAGCAAGAAGGTAAGGCGATCGCAGTTCTCACAGCCTGGGACTATCTCTCGGCGCAGATAGTCGATGCCGCTGGTGCAGATATCGTTTTAGTGGGCGACTCCATGGCCATGCCCGTAATGGGCCATGACACAACGCTACCGCTAACGCTAGACGACATGGTCTACCACACCAAAATGGTGCGTAGGGCCATCCAAAATAAGCTAATTGTGGTCGATTTGCCCTTTATGACGTATCAGGCCAGCACAGAAGCTGCGTTGGTCTCATCGGGCCGCATTCTCAAAGAAACGGGTGCGCAGGCCGTCAAAATGGAAGGGGGTCATCCATCAATTGCCAACACCATCGCTGCGGTTGTGCAGGCGGGCATTCCAGTAATGGGTCACGTCGGGCTAACCCCACAGTCGGTATATCAGTTTGGCAGCTTCCGAAAGCAAGGCAAGAGCGAGGAAGACGCCGCCAAAATCCTGCAAGAATCACTCGCCTTAGAGCAAGCAGGCGTGTTTGCCGTTGTGCTAGAGCACATCCCGCCCGAGCTAGCTAGAAAGATCAGCCAGCGCCTCACCATTCCCACCATCGGCATTGGCGCAGGACCCAATTGCGACGGGCAGGTCTTAGTCACCTCAGATCTACTCGGCCTGTCAGATTGGCAACCCCCATTTGCTCAGCCCTACGTAAATTTGAGAGCGCAGGGCATAGACGCCGTCCAACAGTTTTGCCAAGATGTGCGATCGCACCAGTTTGGTACTTGAATCGCGCTCCCTAACCCCCAGCTCAGGCCATCAGTTTTTCAATCTCCTTAATACTCAAACCTGTCGTCTCGCTGATAGCGGCTACAGGCAATTTACCTAAGAGCGATCGCGCAATTTTCACTTGCTCAAGCTTTCGACCCTGCTCAATCCCTTCCGCGACACCCTCTTGACGAGACGTATCAATCACATTGTTCAGGTCTCGGTAGTACTTCAGGCTGCTCTGATAGCTGTCTTGTTCACTACGAGAAAAGTTAGCAATTTCCGCAATTTCAAATAGCTGTAGAAAAACTGGATCTTGATGCTCTTGAATAGGAAAAGTCGCATAAAAAAGGCTTCTGTCTTTGAAGAATTTTTGCTTGGCTTTTTGGAGCTCTACGATAAAGCGCTCACCATTCGCGCCCTGGCAGTACAAATCAAAAACAGCCTTACGATCTACAGATGCACTGCCTAAATTTTCCGTACTTTTATAAGAGAGTTCAGAGATTTGGTGATGGGAAGGTAGTAGCGTATTTAGAAAATCAACCAGTAGCTGCTTGTTGGGCTCAGAGCCAAACACTCTCTTAAAGCCAAAATCGGTCAGTAGGTTAACATAACGCTCTTGCAATGGAAATGCCATTGAACTTACGTGCAAACCCATGCACGGCTGTAGTAGTTAGCTTGTTCTACTCACATTATATATCCAATGGTCTGACCAATGCCCTGAACAACCCGGCTAGTAGCGCATTAGGTTGCTTTAGAGGATTTACGACGATACAGCATCAATAGCGTCAATATATATGCATTGGTGAAATGTATGGCCTATCAAGGGTTCTAGAAGCTCCAGGCTGGTTTTTTGCAGGTAAGCTATGCAAAGAGACCTTTAGCGAACCCTCAAAATATTTATCCTATGATTGCAACTAGCACCCGTGCAGCTGATGCAGCTGCCAATACCCGCGATTACAAAGTTGCCGACATCACCCTCGCTGACTGGGGCCGCAAAGAAATTGCGATCGCAGAAAGTGAAATGCCTGCTCTGATGGCCATCCGCGCCAAGTACCGCGCCGACAAGCCCCTCGCTGGCGCCAAGATCATCGGCTGCATTCACATGACCATTCAAACAGCGGTCCTCATCGAGACCCTGTGTGAGCTAGGCGCTGAAGTTCGCTGGTCTTCCTGCAATATCTTTTCTACGCAGGATCATGCGGCAGCTGCGATCGCAGCCTCTGGTATTCCCGTCTTCGCCTGGAAAGGTGAAACCGAAGACGAATACATGTGGTGCCTAGAGCAAACTTGCCGTGATGGTGCTGGCAACCTCTGGGAGGCCAACATGATTTTGGATGATGGCGGCGACCTCACCGGCTACATCCACGAAACCTACCCCGAGATGCTCACCAAGATCCACGGTGTGACCGAAGAAACCACCACCGGTGTTCATCGCCTGTACGAGATGTTGGAAAAAGGCGAGCTAAAAATTCCCGCCATCAACGTCAACGACGCCGTTACCAAAACCAAAAACGACAACAAGTACGGCTGCCGTCACAGCCTCAACGACGCCATCAAGCGCGGCACCGACCACCTCATGGCCGGTAAAAAAGCCCTCGTCATCGGCTACGGCGATGTCGGCAAAGGCTCCG
>JBCBIK010000257.1:0-4332 GCA_038524545.1 Cyanobacteria bacterium J06623_4
ACCTCACCCACCTCAAGCTCTACACCATCGATGATGAGAGCACCCGCGAAATTGACGACGGCCTCAGCTGCGAAACCCTAGAAGACGGTCGTCATCGGCTCTGGATCCACATTGCCGATCCCACCCGCTGGATCACCCTCAACGATTTGCTCGAGACAGAAGCCCGTAGGCGCTGCACAACGGTCTATTTGCCCACTGGCACCATTCCCATGTTTCCATTCGAGCTGGCCACAGGCCCCATGAGCCTAGTGCAGGGCCAGGTGTGCAATGCGCTGAGCTTCGGTGTCATCCTGGCAGAAGATGGCAGCATTGAGTCTTACAGCATTCAGCCTAGCCGAGTAAAGCCCACCTACCGGCTCACCTACGAAGATGCTGATGAAATGGTAGAGCTAGGGGTACAGGCAGAAGGAGAATTGCTGGCGATCGCACAACATGCCAAGCAGCGCCTCGCCTGGCGCAAAGCCCAAGGCGCCATCAATATCCAACTGCCCGAGTCTTCCATCAAAGTCACCAATGACACCATCACCATCGACATGCTGACAGCCTCCAACGCCAGAGACATGGTTGCTGAGATGATGATTCTCACCGGAGAAGTCGCCGCCCGCTACGGCGAAGACCACGATCTGCCGCTGCCCTATCGCAGCCAGCCCCAGCCCGAACTCCCCCCCGAAGAAGAACTCATGCAGCTCGAAGCTGGCTGGGTACGCGACTCTGCCATTCGCCGCTGCATGACCCGCAGCGAAATGAGCATCACCCCAGCTCGCCACGCTACTCTCGGACTAGATCGCTACTGCCAAGTCACCTCCCCCATCCGTCGCTACACCGACCTTATGGGTCACTTCCAGCTCAAGGCCCACATTCGCGGCGAAGCGCTCCCCTTTACCCCCCTCGAAATGCCTGACATCATCGCCAGCGTCTCCAACGCCGCCTACGAAGCCGTCATGGTAGAGCGACAGACCAAAAAGTACTGGGCCATCGAATACCTCAGAAGGGAAGATGAAGCCAACCCTGGCAAACCGTGGGAGGTGATCATGGTTCGCTGGCTCAGAGAACACGAAAGCCTGGGTCTAATTATTTTTGAAGATCTCGGTTTAGAATTTGTCATGCGATTCGACCGGGCCATTGAAGTCGGAGAACGGCTCACCATCCGCCTCAGCTACGCCGACCCCCGTCAAGAAATGGTGAGATTCAAAGAAGTTGTCACCAAAGTAGAACAACAAGACAATCCAGTTGAAGCAGCTGACGCAGAGATTGAAACAGAGGAAAATAGTGAGAAAGAAGTTTCCGACCCTGCATCCCCCCCTGCATCCCTTGAAGGGAGAAGTTAGTTGGCATAGGCTACATAGCACGAGCCAGGGGCAACCTACAGAAAAAGCTTGTAAGATACATTGAACATCTTGCCCAGATTGCGCGCCTGAGCTTTACTAATCTCGCGCTTTCCATTCACAATCTCAGACACTACGCCACTAGAGCCGATAATGCCAACAAGGCTAGATTGCTTGAGTTCACTAGAGTCCATTAGGTGGTGAAGAACTTCTAACGGACTCGAATGCGGAAATGTTACTGTCTGGGCTTCATAGTCTTGAACGAGCACTAACAACAGTTCAAGAAGATGGCCCTCCTGCTCCGAGATGCCATCATCCTCTTCTCTCTCAAGTAAATTTTCGAGCAGAGCTACAAATTTTTTGTATGCTTTCTCTGTCGTAATTTTTTTCGGCTCAACGCTCTGCAAGAGTTGTCCATAGCTATCGTCAGAGAGACCACTATCTGAAACTGAAAATCTAGTCATTGTTCGTCTGTCTTCAGAAATATTCATCCATAAATTTGCCTACTTCGCACGACCGAATTTGTTTTTCCAGAGGCCTTTGTCGTACTCAGCATGCGACAGAATAGCTTTGTAATAAACTACCTGCCGCTTGAAGTTAATGCCGACAATCAATCTGAAGTCTTTGATGTTGAATACGTAGAGCTTTCCAACCTGACTGGCGCTATTGTAGGTACGTCTTACATCTACAAAGGTTCTCCATACTGTCTCTCTCGACTCAACGACAGACAACCAAGTCAACGCTGTTTTGCTAATGCCTGAAGGGACATTTTCCAAGTCCCGCTCCAGATTCTTCTTTTTTATAAACCTCATCTATGACTAAATTAATTTTAGGAAGCAGATTTATGTGGCTTTGTTGCCCTTACCTAACACCATTAAGTAAACAGAATTAACCTCAATATGTCATCTACAGAATACCTACTCTCAATGGGCTTTTTACAGAATACTCTCAAAATGAGAGCACGTCAATCAACTCACCGAAGTCATGGTGAGCTGTCCAGCGTTATTGAGCGACTATTTAGGTTTTGAAGCGGCCTATTGTTGTGCTTTAGGAGTGTTTGGTATTCAGATAGCTGGTCGGGCGGGAGGGCGACAGGTTCGCTCATGATTAGCCAGGTGACAGATTCTGAGCAGGGCGGGGTGGTGAGTGAGCCTTGGTAGCGGTAGGTGGTTGTTTGGGTAGGAAGTAGCGATCGCACATTCACCCTCTTGCCTGTCCGTACCTTATCACCTACCGCCCTTGGCAAGTGCGCACTCAGCAAGTCATAGCCCATCGAGCCATCGCCTTTTTGCCTAGCCTCCTCCTCAGCCTGCAGCATCACGGCCACCACCGCTAGCTCACCCACATCGTTTTGGTGCACTAGGTGCAGCTCCGCCGCTTGAGGCTGTCCCTCAATAGTGTGTTCGCTAGGGCTGTGAAAATGAAACTGCAGCAAATCGTACTGCTTGCCAGCCAGCAGGATGTAGCTACCCGGCGCGTAGGGCACCTGCACCGTGTGGCCATTGTTCAACAGATTGAGCGGTGCCGGAGAGTAGTGAAATTCAGGATTGACGAGGTCGGCAGCAACAGCGGCAGTCAGGTCGATGGGCGATTGGGACTGGCCTGTGGCGCAGAGGGCAAAGCGCTCGTCTAGCTCGGCCCAGTGAGTCGGCCCGGTCTCAGCCTGATAGCTCCAACCGAGGCCAGTAGCTGTGTCAGCACTGGCAGTTGCCGCGTTGGGTAAACCGAAGTAGCAGAGGCACGTGCAAGCAAACAGAATGAAGAAAATAGCCTTAAGCGATCGCATAAAAAAGCAAATAAAAACGAGCAGTCACGATTTCAACCCTGAAACCAGGCCAAATATACCGTGAAATATCTTTTCTCTTCACTGTAATTACCGCTAAGGCACTGTGAAAAGCTAACTGTGGGAAACTAATCAAAGACAAGCAACGCCAATAGTCATACCCCATCCAGCCCATGCCTTCTGCAAACGACCAGACGGGTATTCCCCAACCCTTTCTGCACACAACCCCGCCAGAAGCGCTTGGCAAGATTGTTCACAAATCTGTTGAAATCGGCGATCGCACCTTCCGCATCGCCTACCCCAGCGACAACGACCGAATTCTGGACCATCCCAGCACCCAAAGTGCCTTTGCAGCCGATGAGTATTTGCCCTACTGGGCCGAAGTGTGGCCAGCCTCTCAGATGCTCGCCTGCGCCCTTGTAGACCCTAGCATCCTACAGCGGCCCCTCTCACCCAACCACGTCGCTCTCGAACTGGGCTGCGGCGTCGGGTTGCCGGGCATCGTTGCCCTGTCGCTAGGCATGCACGTCATCTTCACCGACTACGATGCCACCGCCCTCGACTTTGCCAGTCGCAATGCGATCGCCCACGACCTTCACAATTTCGAAACCCTCGCCCTCGACTGGCGCGTCCCGCCCGATCTGCAAGTTCCGCTCATCCTCGCCGCAGACGTCATCTACGAAGAGCGCAACATTCCACCGCTCATCGCCTTCATCCAGTCGGTGCTCTCTCCGGGCGGACAGTGCCTGCTTAGCGACCCAGATCGGTCTACCCGAGGCGGCTTCTGCTACGCTCTCAAGCAGGCCGCGCTCACCTACACTCGCCACCCATTCACCGTTCCCGGCCCCAGCGATCGCCCCGTTCAAGGCAGCGTTTATCGCATTCAAAGGCTGCAGTCCCGATAAGCCAAAACACCTCAGTCAAAACATCACACTTGTGGCCTTCTCAACAAACGGAAAACAATAAGGGAAAACAACCAAAGCCAGATTGCCGTAAACAGGACTAGGGAAAACGTCGCTTCCATCTCTCCCACCATAAAAACTGCCGGAGATGGAATGACGCTATTTGAGCTGGTCACCAGCAAAAAAGTAGCCATGTTATTTGCCGCATGGATCCCTAGCGCCAGCTCCAAACTTTTCTCTTTGATGGTGAGCCAAGCAAGGAAAGCGCCAATCATGAAGTAGTACATCACCAAGCTTGCAACGCCTACCCAAGAATCCTGCG
>JBCBIK010000258.1:0-4202 GCA_038524545.1 Cyanobacteria bacterium J06623_4
GGCAACAAGAGTTAGCAGCAGGATTATTAATCTGGGCATAGATCAGTACCTTCTTAGTAACTTCTTCCGGCTCTTTTTGAAGAATATACGCTGTTAAGCAGCCTACGTTCCTTTCCATCGCCGCAACGGTACACAGTCTATCCTAAGCTGATCCAGCGCTCTGGCAACAACGAAGTCGACAAGGTCATCAATGGTTTGGGGGTTGTGATACCAGGCAGGAATGGCCGGAACAATGCGTACCCCGGCTTCTGCCAAGGTAGTCAGGTTGCGCAGGTGAATGAGGCTTAGCGGCGTTTCGCGAGGCACCAAAATGAGCGATCGCCCCTCCTTAATCTGCACATCTGCAGCCCGCTCTAGCAGGTCAGAACTCAAGCCAGCCGCCAGCTTTCCGACCGTGCTCATGCTACAGGGCATCACCACCATACCCAGCGTCCGGTAAGAGCCGCTGGCAATACTCGCACCCACATTTCCCCAGGCATGGCAGCGCAGGCTACCCCCATCTGCCACACCCGCTTGCTGACGCCACCAAACCGCCTGCTGCTGAAGATTAGTCGGTATGGGCGTACCGTGCTCTTGCTGCCACACCTGCTGAGAAGCACGCGAAGCCACTAGCTCCACGGTGTAGTGAGCACTCAGTAAATGCTTCAAGGCACGCACCGCATAAATCATGCCTGAAGCGCCGCTAATCCCCAGAATGATTGGCAGCTTAGAGGACGCCTCAGCAGCATCTGTAGTTTGAGGTACCGTTTGAGGTGCCGCTTGCAGCGCAGAGGCAGAGGCCGAAATATTATTTTGAGTCACGTCAGCTATTCTTCTTCACCTGCACTATCGGTGCCATTGTCATCATCGGTCGCTTCGCTGCCACCGCCAACCGCCACAAGGTCGATTTGCTGACGATAATAGTCCACACTCTTCACCTGCACTTCAACGCGATCGCCCAAACGATACTGCTGACGATTTTTGCGACCAACTAGCTTCTGCTGACGAGAGCGATACTCATACCAGTCATCTTTCAGCGAGCTGACATGCACCAGCCCCTCCACCAAAAGCTCCTCTAGCTCAACAAAGAACCCGTAGGACTGCACACCGGTAATCAGGCCGTGAAACACTTCACCCGTGTGCGCCTGCATAAAGGCTGCTTTCTTCAGTCCTTCTAAATCCGACTCCGCATCTTGGGCAATTCGCTCTCGCTCAGTCAGCTTGATTGCTGCCCGAGAGAGTTGCTCCTCCACATCCTGCTGAACGGCAGGCGGCAAAACACTCCAATTAATCTTGCCATGGCAAGAACTGTGCCGCAGATTGACCCGATCTTTAGACCGGGTTGAGCGGCGATCGCGCCCGTGTTTAAACACCGCATGCAGCAACCGGTGCACTAGCAAATCAGGATAGCGCCGCCCCGGTGAAGAAAAATGGGTATAGGCATCTTCAAGCGCTAGGCCAAAATGAGGCCCTGGCTGCGCGCTGTACAGCGCTGGCTTGAGCGTGGCCAGCAGCAGATACGTCAGCACCTTCTCCGCCTTAGATTCTGCAAACTGCTCGGTAAAGTTGCGATAGTCACGCGAGTGAACCTCCTCCGAGTTTTCTAACTGGAGGTTGAGTTCCATGTTGTTCGCTAGCTTCACAAGCTCCTGCACATCGGTCGGGTCAGGCGTTCGGTGAATGCGATATAGCCCCGGAATACCCAGCTCCTGAATATGCTTTGCCACCAGCTGATTGGCCAACAGCATAAATTCGGTGACAATAATGCGAGCAGGCAGCTGCGAAGAAACCACCATCGCGCCCAGCGCCCCTTCGTCGTCGTACTGAAACTTGGGAGAGAGATACTCAGCGAGTTCTTCAGCCTCGGGCGGAAACACATGGTCCGGCAGATTCAGCTCAAAAGAGCCGCGTTCATGCCGCCGCTGCTTCACTTCTTGAGACAGCTGAAACAAGCTATCGATCATATCCATGACCGGCTCGAATTCTTCTAAGTCATCTCCATCAAACCCTAGCCTCTCCAGCTCACCCTCATCTTCACGAACCAAGATCGCTTGAGCCTGTTCATAGCTCAGCTGATGCTCTACCTGAATTACACTCGGCTGAATTTCGTACTCCAGCACTTGGCCATCGTCATCCAGCGTAATCAGCACCGATATGCTCAGGCGATCTTTGCCGGGTATCAGCGCGCAGAGAGCGTTTGGGATAGGTGGCGGCAGCATGGGTACTACTTCATCACCGAGGTACACAGCCGTGCCCCGGCGCCTCGCTTCGCGGTCAATCACATCGCTGGGCTGCACATAGTGGGCAACGTCAGAAATATGAACCCCCAAGCGACGATAGCCGTCATCGGTAATTTCTAAGCTGAGGGCGTCATCTATCACCTTGGCGTTGGGGCCATCGATGGTCAGCGTGGACTGCTCACGCAAGTCGACACGTCCCTTCATGTCTGCCTTGCGAACTCGATTGGGCAAGCCGCGAGCTGCAATAAACACTTCCTCCGAAAAAATCCGAGGCAAGTCGTGCTTGCAGTACACAATATCGATATCGGCAGCATCTTCTGCGTCACTGCCTAAGACGCGAGAAACCCTACCCTGCGGCGGATACTGGGCAATCGGATAGCGGGTGATTTCAACGTGGATCAGATGGTCTATTGAGTCGGAAAGGTCCTCTTCGCTCTCAGTGATATCTAGCTCAAACAGCAGCCGATCATCTAACGGAACAGCCTTGAAATGGGCTTCTTCTGAATCTTCTTCCGACTCATCGGCCTTTACTTTGGCTAGCACAGAGGCATTTGCCCGCTCCAAGATCAGCTTGACTTCCCCTTCCGGGCTACGGCGGCGGCTACCGTCTTTAGTCACCTGCACCAGCACGCGATCGCCATTCCAAGCCGAATTTAGCTGACTTTCACGCACATAGATATCATCGGCGCCCTCTTCATCTTGAATCGCAAAGCAAAAGCCCTTGCTAGAGCATCTCAGCTTGCCTTCAATGACATCTTCATCTTCTACCTTGCGATACTTTCCACGTGACTTCTCAAGCACGTTTGTACGCTCTAAGGCATCCAGCGCAATCTGCAGCTCCTTAGACGCAGTTTCCCCCGAACAGTTCAGCTTTTTCTCTAATGCTTTAACAGTGACTAGTTTGTCGTTCGAAAAGTTTGCTAACAGTGACGCGATCGAAAATTCCATGTAGCGATGAATCCTTGAATTGAGTCCGTAGGGTTCTGAAGAGAGATATGAAGCATTGAAGTGAGACGCCACAGTCCCGACGAACCTACATCAGACATGCTCAGCTTACAACCCTCATATGTTTCCTTAATAGGTAGAGGGATGTCAAATATTTTAATTAAATAGGGCACGGCTTACCTAGGTCAAACCGCTGGCCAATCAGCTGCGAGCCGTAACTCGCAAGCCCTGACTCAGAAACCCCGACTCAAAAGTTCTGACTCAGAAGCGCTCGCCCGTCACAATGTAAGTTACTCGCTTACCTACATTCGTCGCATGGTCAGCAATCCGCTCTAGTGCGCGAATCACCAACACCATCAAAACGATGGGTTCTACAGAACCCGATACAGCCGGAGTATTGATCAGCTGCTCGTAGAGCCGGTGATAGTCCTTATCGACGATGTCATCTTTTTGCTTCAGCTCTGCGCCAGCGTCGGGGTCGAGTTCGGAGAGCGATCGCAGGCAAAGCGCCACCATAGAACGACAGCGGTCCAGCATCGTTCCTATCTCTCCCATACATACGTGAACCGGGTAAGGAAATAGCTTGATCGCTGAGCGGCCAATGCTCTTGTTGTAGTCGCCAATGCGCTCTAGGTCGCGCACCATCTGCATAAAGGCACTGACCAATCGCAAATCTTGAGTTACAGGTGCTTCCAGACTCAACAGCACCGTGCAATCGACTTCAATCTGGCGGTAGAGAGCATCAATTTCCTTGTCTTGCAAAGGGATTCGCTCAGCAGCATCAAGATTGCGATCGCAAAGCGCTTCCTTAGCCAAAACGCAAGAATTCTCCACCAGCGCACCCATTTTTAAAACATCGCGCTGAACCCGAATCAGCTTGCGGTCCAAGCTAGATCGGGTCAGCGACAGCGGCCGATCAGCACTCAAACTAGACCCACCGGTGAAGCGTTGGTCAGCATTGCCACTGCCAGTACGCTGCTTCTTGGGCATAGCGCTGTCACCCTCACTGCGGCTAGACCCGGTGCTACCCCCACCCGC
>JBCBIK010000259.1:0-4110 GCA_038524545.1 Cyanobacteria bacterium J06623_4
TAGTGCGATCGCCTACGGACTCTAGCACCCACAGCGGATCGCACCCCAAAAAGCTATAGCGGCCTAGGGTTTCGCCGCCCTCTACAGACTCCAGTAAAAAGCTGTAGGGCTGACCGGCACAGACCTTGTACCAAGCCGATACGGGCGTATCGAGATCGGCAACCCACTCCTGATACACCGGTACGAAGTTGCCTTGCTCAGCCAGTGTGCAGAAGGTTTCAAAGTCTGGAAAGATCATAGGTGCCGTGGAGAGAGGTATCGCTGACCGTCTCAATGATATATGGAGTAGATGTTTCTAAACTAAACGAGTAAGACAAAACAAACGGGCAGCTGCAAGAGCTACCCGTTTGCATGGAGATTCAGATTGTCATGTGAACCTAGACTTCGTAAGGTTCGTTGCCGCTGAATTTGATAGTCGCTGGGTTGGGGTTCTCTCCGATGCGACGCTCTTTTTTACCGACGTACTCGCGGCCTTCGTTGACTTTCTCGGGGAAGACACCATCATTCGGATGTAGGAGGGTGGTCTCACCGCTGGGCAACACGCGATAGATTTTATAGTCAGTAATTTTGGGCTTGAATTTTGTCTTTAGCTGCTTGCCGAGCGCCAAACACTGCTCCTTACGGGCAAGCTCTAGTAAATTTTCGCCTTCATTCATGATGGCAACGCCACCTGTAGGCATTTCGAAAACCTGTTCTTTCTCAGAAGTCCAGGTGATTGCGTACTTTTCTTCTACGAATGCTTTGGTGAGAAGACCGCCGGTGCTGCCTCCAAACTTGGGCATTGAGCCAGTTAGTGCCATGGATGATTTCTCTCAACCTTGATGACAAGGATCGTATCATCGTGTCGTGGGCACGTTAACGCGTATTACGAGAAGCGTAATAGTTCTTTAACTGCACTGAAAGCCGTTTATGTTAACGATAGAAACCGCCTGCTCTAGAGGCCTTTAGGAGCCTTTAGGGGGTCTTTAAGGGGGGCTTGACGACGGGAAAGACAGTGTCAGCGGCGGCGGCTTTTGGTTGTTTTATTGTCTGTTTTGCGGGTTTTTTCTGGGGAGCTATCGGCAGTATTTGGACTTTCTAAAGGGGCTTTTAAGCGCTTGGGACGACGTTTTGAGGTGTCGTAGCGCCCTGGTTTGCCGACGGCGGGTAGGGTGAAATGGATTTGTGTTCCCTGGTTTTTACCTGCTGAGGTGGCCCAAATTTTGCCGTTTAGACCTTCGATAACCTGCTGACAGATGGCCAGTCCTAGTCCGGTGCCGCCTACTGATCGTCTCAGTGCGCCTTCCTCTTGGTAAAAGCGTTCAAAGACGGTTTGGAGGCGGTCGGCTTCAATGCCGCGGCCAGTGTCTGCGACGGTGACTTCTACGGTGTTGTTGCTTTGGGCTCTGGCGCTAATCACCACTTGGCCATTGGCTTCTGTAAATTTGCAGGCGTTGTCTAACAGCTTGGAGAGCACTTCGACAATCCACTCGCCATCGGCGCGGACGAAGGGTAGGTCGGCGGGGATATCGGTTTCAATGCGAATGGCAGGGGCGGCATTGGCGGAGTTTTGCCAACGCAAGCTGCTGAGTGCTAGGGCAGTGCACTCCTGCAGGGAGAGCGATTCTAAATTCCACTCGACGCGCTGACTTTCGAGCCGGGAGAGGGTAAGAAAGTCCTGTACCAGTTTGCGCATCCGTTCGGCGTCGGTGAGTGCGGTTTCTAGCATGACTTGCCGGAGGTCGGCGGACATGTCGGGTTCGGTGAGGAGGCTTTCGAGGCAGACCCGGATGGTGGAAAGGGGAGTGCGCAGCTCGTGGCCGGTGATGGCGATCAGGTTGCTGCGGGTGCGCTCTAGGTCGGCTAGCTGCTGGTTGAAGTCTTCAAGATGGGCGTAGGCTTCGGCCTGAATGAGGGCCACGCTGAGCTGGTTGGCGATCGCTTCTGTCAGGCTGATTTCGTTGTCGTTCCAGTGGCGAGCTGCGGTGCTGTTGAGGTGTAGCTCTACCATGCCAAGCAAGCGGTTTTTGTGGATGAGCGGCACCAGTAGGCAGCCGCAAATTTGCCATCTGTGGAGCCGGGTCTGGGCGGCGCTCAGGTCCAAGTCGATTTCTTCGTCGGCCTGGCTGACATCGTCGAGGGCAAGGGTGCTTTTGTGGTGCTTGACCCACTGGTAGAGGGGGTTGTGCTTGAGCGGCCAGGCGAGGCCTTCGAGGGAGTTGATATGGGGCTGACGGTATTCGTGGTGAATGGTGGCGTCGGCATCTTCGTGGGTGCAGCGATAGATGATGCAGCGGTCGACTTCTAAGACGCTGCCGAGCTCGCTAGCTGCGATCGCAAAAATCTCTGAGGGGTTTAGGGACTTACGAATCGCTGCGGTGATGGAGTTGATGAGGCGGGCTCGCTGTTCTTGGAGGGCGATCGCTCGGTAGGCTTTGAGCTGCCGGTACTGACCGGCCTGCAGGTAGGTGATGAGCCGCTGGGCAAAGGGATCTTCGGCGACGGTTTGGGTGCGATCGCTAACGTTGCGAATAAATCTATCTCTGACCCGCTGAATCTTGTGCTTCAGCTTTGGCCGGTAGGCCTGAATCCGCTCCAGCAGCAGATCGGCTGCTCTCAGGCTCACCTGCCGGTCTAGAGTCCAGATCCCTTCGAATCGACGCGTTTGGTCGAGATGCGCCGCGACTTGGTTGAGCGTGCTCTGCGGTTTGGCGCGGCCCGGGCTGACAGAAACGGGCTGGTGCTCACGGCAGATCAGCGCTGCGCTGTAGTGCTCACCAACCACCACCAGATGCCACTCTTCGGTGAGCGCGTCGTCGTCGTCAAAATCTATTTTTTCGTAGGTGCCTTTCTTCTCGCTGTCTTGTTTGCCCTTCTGCTTGAGGTCTTCATTAAACTGAGTTTCGGCGGCTGAGAGCACATAGACTTGGTCGCTGACCTCTCCAATCCGCGCATACCGGTGTGCTTCTTGTCTATAAAATCGCTCTTGCTGAAAGCTGGCAATAATTAACGGCTGATGCTCTGAGCCTGCCAAAACCTGATCTTCCATGGCATGGGAGAGCGCTGTCAGCGAGGTTTTGAAATACATTTGGGCGCGTAGGGCCGGTAGCGCCTCAAATATTTCTTCCACAATGGAAGTTGAATTACCCATGCGAAGTCGCTTATCTGTTGGGAATTGTCTGCCTGAACGTAGGATGGCTAGCCTGATGATTGCGAGAAAATGAGCTTACAGGACGTTATGCCAACCCGATCGAGTATTGCTCTAAATGGAAAGTTTTATAAATATTGCTAATTGTTACCTTAGCAGTCAGTACTGGGTCACCCACTCTGAAGTTAATTAAAAGCAATGTGAGCGTAAGAGCAGGCTCCTTAAACAGCGCAGGAGCAGGCTCCTTAAACAAGGAGAGGCAGGCTCCTCAAACAAAAAGGAAGCGAAGGGCCCAGTAAAAGAGCCCTTCGCTTCCTTTTTTCACTTTTTTCACATGAATGAGCGTTAGGAACTAGGTCCTGACAAAATTGATCATGCGCTCCAGAAACATATTTCTCTGGAAAAGTTGCCTAGATGATGCCGCCCATGTCACTGGTGTCTTTGAGGAAACCGCTGTAAGCTTCCATGCCGTGCTCGCCGATATCCAAGCCCTTGAGCTCCTCGTCGGAAGACACACGAATGCCGACAATGGACTGAATGACCACCCAAAGAATGGACGTGACAACCACTGTAAACAGGCCGATAGCCACGATACCAATGATTTGAGCGATGAGCTGAGTCGCGCCGCCGCCATAGAATAGGCCAGCTGATGTATCAAACAGACCCACTGCCAACGTGCCCCAAATACCACAGACTAGGTGAACTGAGGTTGCACCAACCGGGTCGTCAATCTTGATGCTGTCGAAGAAGCCGACGGAGAAGACAACGATGACACCTGCGATGAGACCTACGATGACGGAGCCCCAATAGCCGATGCCGCCACAGCCCGCTGTGATGCCCACTAGGCCAGCGAGAATACCGTTGATGACCATGGAGAGATCAGGCTTACCGCTCAGCGCCCAAGCTGTGAAGGTTGCTGCGATGCCACCAGCTGCTGCTGCTAGGTTTGTAACCAGTGCAATCTGAGGGACAGCGAGATCAGC
>JBCBIK010000260.1:0-4093 GCA_038524545.1 Cyanobacteria bacterium J06623_4
GGCCACTTCGACAACGAAATCGACACGGCCTTCATGCGCAAAGAATGGCACTGGCAAGAAGTGAAGCCTCAGGTTCACCAGGTTTACCGCTCTGACGACCCTCAAGACTTCTTGATTTTGCTCTCCGAAGGTCGCCTGGTAAACCTTGGCAACGCCACCGGCCACCCCTCTCGAATCATGGATGGCTCCTTTGCCAACCAGGTCCTAGCGCAAATCTTCCTCTACGAGCGCAAGTTTGCGGACCAGTCTGCTGAAGAGCAGGCCCGTGCGCTCAGCGTTCAGCTACTGCCGAAGAAGCTAGACGAAGAAGTCGCTCGCTACATGGTTGAAGGCTTTGGCGGCGTTATTACGACGCTCACGCCAGAGCAGGCTGACTACATTCACGTTGAAGTAGAAGGCCCCTTCAAAGGTGAAAGCTACAAGTACTAAGTAAGGAAACGCAAATTAATAATGTCCCCGCTCTCAGCATTGCTGCCGCCCTCACCCTAGCCCTCTCCCCGAGGGAGAGGGGACCGGATTCAAAGTCCCTCTCCCTCGGGGCTCCCGTGTACACATAAGTCCGAGAGAGGCGTCACATCCCGCCGCCCTCATCCCCTAACCCCTTGCTCCCAAAGGGAGAAGGGGGACCGGATTCAAAGTCCTTCTCCCCTTGGGAGAAGGATTTAGGATGAGGGAAATGCAAGGTGTACTGGGCTTTCCGACATTTGTTTCATAGCTATGTGTACACGGGAGCCCTCGGGGAGAGGGATTTAGGGTGAGGGGCTCCGGGATGTTATTCAATTGCAGTTCCTAAACTAGGCCTACAGGCCAGTACTTAATTTCCCAAAATCCATCTAAAACAACGCCAAAAGAGATTAAAAGTCTCTTTTGGCGTTGCTCTTTAAAAGTTCACTCAATCGGGCGCATCAGTCTCGTTCACTTTCGTCTAGTAGTTCTTCCAATGACTCTGGGAGAGCTACACAACCTATCCTTTCTTTAGAGGCTCTGTAAAAGAGATAGCTCAAAAGAGATTCATATTACACAAGACAAGATTACTGCCTGAAGTCACTCTAGTGAGACGGTAGTATGCTTCTATCACTGTTGCTAATTGAGTAGCGATCAAGCCCTATGGCAAAACTTTCAGTAGAACTCCAGCGATATTTCCTTTCTGAAACAGATGCCACAGGCAGGAGCGATGTCGACAAAGGCAGACGCGATATCACAGCTGAGAATGCCTACTTTACGACAGCGGGTGGAAGCACTCAGCTCAAGCCGGTCACGCTGAATGAAATTTTAGAGATCGCGGGAGAGCGAACCTTTGGCTTTTTGTTTGTTTTACTCTCTTTGCCGTCGGCGCTGCCGATTCCTGCGCCGGGCTACTCGACGCCGTTCGGCATTGTGATGTTTTTACTAGCCGCGCAGCTCATTGCCGGACGAGACCAGCCGTGGCTGCCAGAAAAGTTTCGCAAAAAGGGCTTTGAGCGGGCCCAAGTGCAAACCCTGATCGGCAAAGGGATTCCTTGGCTGCAGAGAATTGAGACCGTTGCAAAGCCTCGTCTGACACCGGTATGTACTTCTCGGACAGGCCAGATGGTGATTGGCATCATGATCGCACTCATGTCCATTTCCATGATGATTCCAATCCCACTCACCAACACCCTGCCCGCCATTGGCGTCTTCATCACCGGCTTTGGTCTGCTCGACGACGATGGTGCCATCAGCCTCGGGGGGCTTACCATATGCGCCATCAGCGCAGCGACCACCACCACCATTCTGTATCTGCTCGTTCGCCTCGGGTTTGAAGGCATGACCCAGGCAGTAGAAGCCGCCAAAGACTGGATTAAGCCATAAGCTGACCGCATCCCGACCGCTAAGGCATGAAACACTGAGAGATAGAACCTATAAGAAAAGCGTCGCGGAGGAGTTACCTCCACGACGCATCAACCGTCACAAACTTTCAAACTAGCGACCTAGCGAATTAGGGCCACATCGCTATCAACCTTGCTATCGGCAGATACTTTCTTTCGGCTGAGCGCAGCGCCCAAAAGATAGCCCGCAATGCAAATGAGCAGGCCGTACAGGTTTACGCCTAGGTCCAACGCGTACTTGCCGCCGCCAATGCTAAGGCCAGCAGGGAAAATGGCATTCCCTGTAGCGCTCTCGATGACTCTGATGATGCCAAAGGTGAGCCCTGGCCAAAAAGCCAGATGGAAGCTCAGCGCACCCGCCTTCCGAATAAATGCCAGTAGAAAGATTGGCGCGAGCCCCATCACCATGGTGCCGCTAATCGTGGTTGCCTGAATGATGGCAGGCCCAACCCGGTCGCCCATGTAAATGCTAAAGAGCGGAATATTGCCCAAGAGCGCGATCGCAACAATCCACCAGCGACCCAAAAACGCCTGCCCTTCTGTCGGCACACCTTTGCGGTTTCCCCAGTCTCGCGCGCCGAGCTTAGCCACACTCGAAAAGGTCGAATCCAGGGTAGACCCAGCACTCGTCAGCATAATCGCATTGAAAACCAACAGCATCGGCAAACCAAACAGCGCCGGAACCGCCAGCGATGGGTGCCCTTCTACACCGTTTGCCCGGGCATACAGCCCCACCGAGCTAAACAGCAAAATAAAGCTGCCGCTAATCAGCCCGGCCAGCACAAATCCCTTTACCATCACCTTAGGCGACGTGATAAAGGCGCGGTCAGTCATTACCGGGTCATGAAAGGGATAGCTAAAGATTTGCACGGCGGCCAAACCGCAAAACGTGAGTCCGGCCAAAGAGGTTTCAGCATCGACAGCCGGGAGGCCACCATTCACCAAACCAGGCCCCAACGTCGCCAAAATTGCCACCAGTAGCACCGCTGCCAGCAGCATTTGCGCACTGTCGGTCAGCAGGCTAGAGCGCAGTCCGCCAATCAGGCTGTAGTAAACCGTGAAGGCCGTCACCAGCGCCGCCGCAATCCAGTAGCCAGCGCTGCCTTCCGCGCCAAAGTACAGCGAAAAAACTTTGGTATTTGACCAGACTTCGTTGAGCAAGCGAATGGCGATCGCAAGCAAAAAGAGCCGCGCACAGACCTTGCCATACTTACTCACTAGGAAAGCAGGAATCGAGGAGTGGCCGCCTACCGTACGAATGTAGTAGAGCGCGATCGCAGCCGTCACAAAACTCAAGTAATAAATCGCGTAGCCAATGCCGCCCGTTATCCCAAAGGCATTGCCCAAACTCGCCGCATTGTCGATAGATTTGGCAAAAATCCACGAAATCGCTGCGCTCGACACCAGTAGCCACAGTCCAGGCGACTGTCCGCGTTCAGACTGTCCTTCAAAAAATTCTATTGCTGAAACTTTATTCGGCGTGGTGGTTCTTACCAGGCCAAATATCAGAAAGCCATATCCGGCCAAAAGCGCCCACGTAAGGGTTTGTGTCAACTCCATCAGTTATTTCTGTTCCAAATAAAAAACAATCTTAGAAGCCTATCGGCCCGGTATCAAACCGTCCTTTAGACCGCTTAACACAAGCGCACAAAGCAAAAAATCGCTAGGCGACAGACCGAGCAACCGAAAGCGGACCAGCCTGCCGTTCAGCCGCTGGCAAAATCTCAGCGCAGGTGGTCCAAATTCCCGTTTCTAACGACTCGATAAAGGCTTCGGGCAAGCCTTCCCCGCGCATTGCCCTCACCGTGGCCGAGACATCGTAGGTCATGTGCTGCAGGTGAGGTTCAGGCGCTGCGATCGCCGCTGGCCACCTCAGCAAGCCGTAGGTAACAGCCGAATTGCCTGTATTGGCAGGTCGCCCCAGCACGCCCACATTGAACCAAAAGCCAGAGCGCTTATCTGGTTGCGTAACATGCCTCAGCCAGGGCAAACCAGAATGGGTCGCACAAATGCCATCCACACCGTAGCGCTGCAGATAGTCCAAAATTTTGTCATCGCCCGTTTCGCTCGCCCAGACAAACTCATTCACCTGGTCTGGGCTACCGTGACAGAGCAAGATACGGCGCCCCCTCCAATGCAGCTTAATGAGCGAGGGTAATGTCTGCATCCAGATGCGATGGTGGGGCGCTGTATGGGTGTAAGTATAGTTGTAGCTGAGCTGGGCAAAATGGCGATCGCGCGGGTCA
>JBCBIK010000261.1:0-4071 GCA_038524545.1 Cyanobacteria bacterium J06623_4
TGAGGCTGGTGACGAATCCTGAGAAGATGGTGATCAAGGAGTCATTGCGGGCCCACGCCTATCTCAGCTTGTACAACGTGGGGACCGATATGGTGGTAGCCAATCGGATTATTCCAGAGAGCGTCAGCGATCCATTTTTTCAGCGTTGGAAAGATCAGCAGTCTAAGTACAGGGGCCAAATCCACGAAAACTTCCATCCGCTGCCGGTAAAGGAAGTGCCGCTGTACTCTGAGGAAATGTGTGGCATGGAAGCGCTCAACCGGCTGAAGGAAACCCTCTACGGCGACGAGGACCCAGCCCAGGTGTACTACAAGGAAACCACGCTGCGAGTCGTACAGGATGCGAGCGACTATAGCCTGGAGGTGTACCTGCCTGGCATTCCTAAAGATCAGGTAGAGCTGAGCAAGACGGCTGACGAGCTGAATATTCGCATTGGTAACCATCGCCGGAATTTGGTGTTGCCACAAGCCTTGGCTGCGCTCAATCCTGCTGGTGCCAAGATGGAAGATGACTATCTCAAGATTCGCTTTGCGGCATAGTTTCGCTTTGCGGCATAGTTTCACTTTGGGCCATAGCGCTACGGGGGTTGCTGATACCTCCACAAATCTGTTCGATTTGCCGATGAGCATGCGTTAGGTAAATATTGATAAACTCCAGGCCGTAAGGTTGCTGATCTTTAGCCCGAAATGCTCTATTTTTGTGAGTTAGTACAGGCCTTATGCCACTTATTTGAGCATCGTCGTGACACAATCTCCCTCCCAACCCCCCAATGATCCCCGCCGTAACGATGAACGCCTGCGCGATCAGCCACCAGCGACCGGCCCCCTAAGGCCGCTGTCTTTCGATGAGATGGTTGCGATGTTTGTAGCTTTCCTTTCTCTAGGAGGCGTCCTGTTTTGGGGACTGACCCGTGGTGAAATAGCCCTGTTTGACGATGCTTCGACGGTTGCTAATCCGAGCGCAGATGCTGCTCGGGTAGACGGTCGCCTAGGTGCGGCTGACATAGGGCGAGGCGATGAGGCGGCGCTGCCTGATGCGGATGCGATTGTCGAGGGTGAGCCTGACTTTGTCGATGCTGCCGTTGAAAGTGCCATTGTTGAACCTGCTCCTGAGGGGTCGGCGCGTCGTGAGCTGGCAGAACGGGCAGCTGCTCGGCGTGAACGATTAGCCCAGCGCAAGCCGGTGTGGAGGGATGTGAGAGATGGTGTTGCTGGTGCGGCGGCTGGGGTAGCCGGTGTGGCTGCAACGGCAGATGGTGCCTCGGCTGAAGCGCCCGATGCTGCTGCTGTGACTGACCCTGAGCTGTCAGAGCCTACTGCAGAGGCGCCAGCAGGGGAAGGCGCACCACCTTCGGCTGCAGCAACGGCAGAGCCACAGGAAGCGATCGCATTTACCGATGTGCCCGATGACTACTGGGCCAAGCCTTACATTGACGCGCTCAGTAGCCGCGATCTGATCGCGGGTTACGACGATGGTTCTTTCAAGCCAGATCAGCCTGTGACGCGGGCTCAAATTGCCAACATCGTTTCTAGAACCTTTGACCTGACGGCAGACAAAGCCGACCTAGAATTTAGCGATGTTACACCAGACTACTGGGCGCGTGAGTCCATCGGCGAATCTGTAAAAGGCGGCTTCATGACCGGCTTCCCCGACGATACCTTTGCGCCGAATCAGCCGGTTACCCGGACGCAGGCGTTTACAACGCTAGTCACAGGGCTAGGCATCGCGCCCCCTACAAATATTCAAGCTGCGATAGATCGCTATGAAGATGCCAACGCCATTCCTAACTGGGCGACAGAAAAAGTCGCTGCGGCGACAGCTGGCAGTCTCGTAGTGAACTATCCAGAGATCTCTCAGCTAAGCCCGACAGAGCCTACTTCACGGGCTGAGCTATCAGCGATGATTTATCAGGCGCTGGTTCAGGAAGGCGTCGTTGAGCCGATAGAGTCGCAGTATGTGGTCAAGCCGTAAATTCAATACCCAGCTAATCAATGAGTCGATTAGCTGGGTATTGGACGGTTCGTTATAGGCAGGTGCTAGGGTTGAGGCGTTGTGGCTTTGCTGCGAGACTCAACCCACCAAATCGAAAGCACCCAGAGAATGACGATGGCGAGCGCTACACCGGTAAACTGGGCAACCCAGCTAATCAGCTGAGCGAGGGGCACTAGCCTGCCTAGAAAGTAGCTCAGGCTGACCATGACCGAGGCCCAGGTTGCTGCGCCAATGGCATTGCAAAGCAAAAATTTGGGATAGGGCATGCGCGTAATGCCCGCTAGCGGACCGGCAAAGATGCGAAGCAGCGCAACAAACCTGCCAAAGAGCACGGCTTTGTCTGCATTTTGGCTAAAGCGATCGCGTACACCTTCCAGCGTTGATTCTGACAGCCTCAGCCACTTCCCAATCCGCACGATGAGTGGCCAGCCGCCGTAGTAGCCCAGCAAATACCCGCCGCTATCTCCCAAGATGGCGCCAGCGGTGGCAGCGGCAAGCACGTACCACACATTTAGCTCATGGCTCCCAGCCAAAAATCCGCCCACCAGCGTCACGGTCTCGCCGGGGAGCGGAATGCCCATATTTTCTAACAAAATTCCACAGAACACCGCCCAATATCCGTACTCACGGGCGATATTTTGAATCATCTCTAGCGAAATCAGCTCATCCATTCAGACTGCGCAGCCTACCGTCTACATTGAAAGCCTATCAAGCCTCAGACAGTATTGTGCCCTTGGCGGCAGAAGTTCCAGCTGTTTGGCATCCTACGCTACAAAGTTGAAAGCGCTGATGAAAGCGCTGCCCTATGAGGTCTTGGCGAAGCTTGCCATAGAATTTCTGCCAAGCATCTCGCTGGGGAAGGTGGGCAGGTCGAGGTGGCTGCTGCCCTTGCGATTGCGCACCGCGAGACGGTAGCTGGTGCTCTGCAGCTCGGCCTGGAGTTCGCGGTTTTCTTGCTGAATTCGAGCGACGCGATCTTTGACTGCGCTCATTCGCTCGGCAAACTTTTCTTTGTAAATTCTGGGCAGCTCTTGTACTACCTGCTCCAGCATGCGGGTGCGGTCGGTGAGTTCTTGGGTGGTTTGGCGTAGCTGCTGGGCTTCTTCGTCCCGCTCTTCAATTTGGGTTTGGTAGAAGGTGATCTGCTGCTCTAGCTGATGCATCTGCTCTCGTAGCGATCGCACTTCTTGTTCGTGCTGTTCTGACACTTCTGGTGTGGGCAAAAAGTCTTGATTGCCCTTCACAAGCCGAAACAGCTCCTGCGAGAGCTGCTGCACGAGCTGATCTCTCATTTCTAACTCTTCTCTGAGTCGGGCAACTTCTGACTGATTGTCCGAACCATTCGATCCAGATGGATGGGCCACGGGTGAACTTTCCTCTTAATGAGTGGATGAGCATTAGATGAGCATTTGCCAATTTGATATATAGCACTCCCGAAAACCCACCGAAAACCCAGCGATAACGGAGACAGCATGTATCAAAAAAACATGTTCATTATGAGGTTGCCCCGAAATAGCATTGGCCGCACATCCTTACATCCGCAGCGGTTAGAAAACCACACGGGGTAAAGCTGTGCGACCAGCGCTTACAAATGTAGTTGTAAAAAAAGCCCTATCAGAATTTTGTGCTGGGCAGGTTTGCCTGAGCTCCTGACTGATTTAGCAGCAGCCTATGGCTTAGGAGCCGAGCGGTGCTGCCGACTCTGCCTGTTCTGTCATCGCGCTTGGCCCTTCACTGTCTTCGGGGGGCTCTTCGAAGAGAATGGTGAGGTAGCGAATGACTTCCTCGCTCAGACGCATTGCTCGCTCCATGGGTGCGATCGCAGTTCCCGGCGCCTGGTAGTTCATCTGAATGTAGATACCTTCGCGAAAACGATTGATTTCGTACGCCAGGCGGCGCTTGCCCCGGTGCTGGGTTTCTAGCATTTCAGCGCCGCTGTCTGTCAACATCGTCTGATAGCGACTGATGGCCTGATCGATAGCTTCATCGCTGAGATCGGGCCGCAAAATGTACATGGTTTCGTAAAGCGTACTCATAACTCTAAAATTGAGATCCTTGTGGTCGTTGTGGCCTTTGTCT
>JBCBIK010000262.1:0-4045 GCA_038524545.1 Cyanobacteria bacterium J06623_4
GCCTATGCGATCGCGCGGACTGTCGGGAAAGAAATCGCATTGAGAGTGTTACCCGTCGCTGAACCTCGCCGTAAGAAGGGAGCACATCTCCTATTGCAAGTTAGAACCAAGGTGCTAGATGGCGATTGGCGTGAAACCTTTGAGCGGTGGTTCCAGACCTTGCTAATCAAGCTGCTTGAGGGGCTGATCAACGAGTTTCCGGGCTTTCCCAGGCTTTTTTTCGGTCTCCACAATTAGGAGAGCGAAAAAAAGTGTGGGAAAGCCCGGAAACTCGTTGATCAGCACCTGAGATCAGCAGCATTCCAGCCCTGCTAGGCTTTCGCCTTGATAGTACATGCGGTCTTAGCCATAGTTTACCGGCGCAGAGTAGTTGACCTACTTTGCTGGTTCGGCGCTGAACCATAGAGCAGATCTATTATTTGTCAGCTCTATTAGCTATTGCCTGCAACGCACTTTGAGCTACCGTTTCTGCCCTAGCAGACGTCACCTTTTGATAGCGCAGCGTAGTCATGATTGACTCATGCCCCATCAGTGCCCTCAGCTCTTCAATACCCATCAGTCCTACCCGCTCAGTAGCGAAGGTGTGGCGCAAGTCGTGTAGCCTAGCGCCTTCTAACTCAGGTATCTCTGCAATCAAGCGCCGCCAGGTCTGATGCACCGTGCGATAGCTGATCCGTCCAACTGAGCCTGCTATCGGTTGCTGTGCGGTGAACAGAGCAGAGCAACTGGGATGCCGATAGTGCTTCAGATACTGAATCAGCTGCTGAGCGGCATCCTCACTGAAAAAGCACCAACGCTGCTTATTGCCTTTGCCAATCACCTGGAACTTTCGCTGCTCTAAATCAACGGCATCTAGGTCAAGCGCAAGTAGCTCTGATATCCGGGCACCACTCCGATGCAGCAATCTGACAATAGCGTGAGTGCGGCAGTCTACTTCAACCGCCCGATACATCTTCTGAAGCTGGTCTGAGGTCAGGTAGCGAATCGCTTGATCAGAAGCATGTTCACCCTTGTCTGCATCTGGCTTACGGCGCTTGAGCTTGGCAATTGGATTGGCCTTGATGTGCTGCTGTTCCACCGCGTAGTTGAACAATGCTTGGAGAATCGCCTGATGCCGATGGTGGGTCGTATAGGCCAGATGCGAGAGCCCATCGAGATACTCAGTGAGGAGGGTACGATCGCAGATTTCAATCGGCCAACTGCCGTACTCATTGAGCAGCGGCATCAGTGTTCTCTCATAGGATTCCACCGTCTTCTTTGCTAATCCAGGCCGCTCTAAAAACTGCGTGGCGACCATCGCTAAAGGTATTGTCATTGGTCGTAAGAATGGTGAACGGCAGGCAGAAAAGCTGTGCTCTTATTCTATGGTTTAGACAAGTGGTTACTGTACAGGTCGTTGTCATACTTTGAAATCATCAAATCGCCCAAAGCCTGAAGAATCGCTGGCGGACTATGTTCGGCGGCTGCGGTTAGCCCTCGGCATGAGTCAGCGGGCCGTGGCCGAGAAGTCCGGCATCCACACCCAAAGCATCGGCAAAATTGAGAGTGGCCATACTGCCGTGCTCAAAACCAAGACTCGGCAGGGCTTAGCCTATGCCCTGGACATTCCCGAAGCGAATTTAGATGCTGTTGTTAAAGGCATTGCAGTCGAGGAGACTGGAGCGCTGAAGTTCTGTCCTCAGTGCTGGACTCCCGGTACGGCTCCCGATGCGATGTGGTTGCACGTCCATGCGCACTACTGCTATCGCTGCGGTAGCGGGCTGCGCCATCGCTGCGTTCAGTGTGATGCGCCAATTACGTCGCTGAAACATCGCTTCTGCCCCTACTGTGGCAAGGCTTACAACGCGCCAGAGAAGGCATCTTCTCAAGCCTCATCCCGTTGACAATTCAGTGCATGGAGCATCACCTGTGGCCAAGCAAACAACAACTGAAAAGTCCAAGGTGAATGATCGTGACACAGTGATCGCAACCGATGCGGCAAATCCAATCGTTTATCAGCTGAAGGTTCACCTCATTGACATCAGCCCGATGATTTGGCGGCGCTTTCAGGTCAGCAGCGACAGTACGCTCTCAGATTTGCACTACATTCTTCAGCTGGTGATGGGCTGGAGCGACACCCATCTCAATCAGTTCATCATTCACGGCAAGCGCTACGGCGTCTATCATGACGGTGGCATCACCTTCAGCGATGACCCTACTGCCGTGCGGCTGATTGACTTGCAGCTGCGAGAACGAGAAAAGTTTCGCTACGACTACAACTTCATCGATAACTGGATGCATCAGCTGCGGGTAGAGAAAATCCTGTATCCAGAGCAGCCACTAGCGGTGCCTATCTGCACAGCAGGGAAGCGTTCCGTGCCACCCGAAAACTGTGGTGGCCCCTGGGCCTTTCAGCAGAAAAAACAGGATTACGGGCTTTGCTACGCCTATGAAGTGATTGCCGATATCTTAGACGGTGGGCCTGAGGCGCTGGAAGCACGCCGCGAAGAGGCGCTGTTGCTTCAGAAGTATCTGAGCCTAGAAGAATTCGACCGCAAGGCGGTGAATCGTCGTCTTCAGCAATACGCTGAGGGCGATCGCAAATGGTTGTTTGCTGAGGTTCTAGGGTAATGCCTATCAAAGTTCAGATTGTCTTTGAAAATGATGCCGGTGGGCCTGCTGTGGTGCAGGAAGTGGCGCAGATAGAGCGTGATGTACTTTCACCAGCCACGCTGGGGCTGACGCTGGGAGAGGCTAAAACCGTTCTGCATGGCCTTCAACGTCATCTGGTGATAAAGCAGGTTGGAGACTACCAACAACAACAGCTAGCCTGCCCTGACTGTCAGCAACAACGCCGCATCAAGGATCGCCGTAAGCTAACCTACCGCAGCTTATTTGGAAAGCTGAAGCTGAAGTGTGATCGCCTTTTTCACTGTGACTGTCAGGCCCATGAAAAGAAAAGCTTCAGCCCGCTATCAGAGCTGCTCGCTGAACGTACAGCTCCTGAGCTGCTCTATTTAGAGACCAAGTTTGCTGCACTGATGTCTTTTGACCAAAGTGCCCAGCTTTTATCAGAAGTGTTGCCGATTGACGAACAGTTGAATGCAGCGACTGTCCGCAACCATACTCAGCAAATGGCACAGCGGTTAGAGGATGAGCTAGGGGAGGAGAAGTTCATGTATATCGACAGCTGTGAATACGAACGAGAAGCACTGCCACGGCCCGATATGCCCTTGAATATGGGCATTGATGGTGGTTATGTTCGAGCGATTAAGGCGCAGTCCGATCCGAAACAGTCGAATCACTTTGAAGTGATCACGGGCAAAAGTATTGCGGATGATGGCACCTCTAGATGCTTTGGCCTCGTGCGTACCTATGATAAAAAGCCTAAACGCCGGGTGTTTGAGCTGCTTCAGTCGCAAGGGATGCAGATGAATCAGCAGATCACCTTTTTCTCGGATGGGGGCGATACGGTACGAGACCTACAGCTCTATCTCAATCCACAGGCTGAGCATTTACTTGACTGGTTCCACATCACGATGCGGATCACGGTCATGACTCAGATGGCCAAGGGCGTTACTTTCCCCGATGACTGGCTATCTAAAGATATGAGTAAAACGATAGAAAGCGTTAAATGGTATCTCTGGCATGGCAATGTTTATAAGGCATTGCAGGAGCTTGAGGGGTTGCCTGACCTGCTTTACATGGATGGGATAACGCCTAAGCAACGCAAATTGTTGCAAAAAATTGAGGAGTTCCAGACCTATATCTCCAACAATCGCCCGTTCATAGTCAACTATGGTGAGCGCTATCGTAATGGCGAAAGAATCTCAACCGGATTTGTTGAGTCTACGGTTAATCAGGTGATCAGCAAGCGCATGGTCAAAAAACAGCAGATGCGATGGAGTAAAGAGGGAGCACACCTGCTATTGCAGGTCAGAACGAAGGTGCTCGACGGCGACTGGCGTCAAACCTTCGAGCGGTGGTATCCAGAGCTGGCTGCTCAAGCGGCTTGAACGGCTGATTAACGAGTTTCCGGGCTTTCCCACACTTTTTTTCGGTCTCC
>JBCBIK010000263.1:0-3966 GCA_038524545.1 Cyanobacteria bacterium J06623_4
ACAGCGCCGAAGCCATGTCCAAATGCATCGTCGTTGATCCCCTCTTCGACTGGCAAGGCGACGAACATCCCAACACGCCTTGGAATGAGACCATCATCTACGAGATGCATGTTAAGGGCTTTACCCAGCAGCATCCTAAGGTGCCTAAGACGCTACGCGGCACCTATGCCGGACTCGCTCATCCAGCCGCTATCAAGCATCTCAAATCTTTGGGGATCACGGCTGTCGAGCTGATGCCTACTCACCACTTCCATGCGACGCCCGGCTACTTGGTTGGCAAGGGGCTGAGCAACTACTGGGGGTATGATTCGCTCAGCTACTTTGCGCCCCACTCTGGGTACAGCGCTTCGGGGATTGGTGGCCAGCAGGTCAAAGAATTTAAAACCATGGTGCGATCGCTCCACGCAGCAGGCATCGAAGTCATCCTCGACGTGGTGTACAACCACACCTGCGAAGGTAGCCATATGGGGCCTACTCTGAGCTTTCGAGGCATTGATAACGCCGCCTACTACCGGCTGGTAGAAGGCAATGAGCGCTACTACATGGACTACACCGGCTGCGGCAATTCGCTGAAGATGAGCCATCCCCAGGTGCTCAAGCTGATTATGGACAGCTTGCGTTACTGGGTTGAGGAAATGCACGTCGATGGTTTCCGCTTCGACCTAGCTTCGGCCCTAGCGCGCGAACTTTTTGAGGTGGGTACGCTGGCGACCTTTTTTGATATCATCCACCAGGATCCGGTGCTCTCAAAGGTGAAGCTGATTGCTGAACCTTGGGACGTGGGTGCCGGGGGCTACCAGGTGGGTAAGTTTCCGTTGCTGTGGTCTGAGTGGAATGGTAAGTACCGCGATACCGTCCGCGACTTTTGGCGCGGAGAAGACAGCACCCTAGGTGAATTTGCCCTGCGGCTTACGGGCAGCTCCGACCTCTACGAGCACACGGGCCGTCGCCCTCACGCCAGTATTAATTTCATCACTGCCCACGACGGCTTCACGATGCGCGACCTCGTCAGCTACAACGACAAGCACAATGAGGCTAACGGTGAAGACAACCGCGACGGGGAAGACCACAACCGCTCCTGGAACTGCGGCGAAGAAGGCGAAACTGACAACCCTGAAGTTTTGCAGCTCAGGCTGCAGCAGCAGCGAAACTTTTTGGCCACGCTGATGCTCTCTCAGGGGGTGCCGATGCTGCTCTCGGGCGATGAAATGGGGCGATCGCAGCGCGGAAATAACAATACCTACTGCCATGACGACGCGCTCTCTTGGCTCAACTGGGATTTGTCTCACCAAGAAAAAGAACTGCTGCGCTATACCCAAAAGCTCTTCAAACTGGTGAAAAATCACCCGGTCTTCCGTCGCCGTGACTGGTTTTACGGGCGAGAAATTCACGGCTCAGGCATTCGCGACATTGGCTGGTTCAATGTGGACGGGGTTGCCATGCACGATGAGTGGACGGCAGGCTATGTCAAAACCCTGACGGTCTTCCTGAATGGGGAGGAGATTGCTACGCCTAACAATCGGGGTGAGCAGGTGATGGACGATAGCTTTTTGCTGATGTTCAACGCGCACTACGAAGTGCTGGAATTTGCGCTGCCAGAGCCACTGCGCGATCGCAAATGGAAACTGCTGATAGACACCAAGTCCGAAGGCTTTGTCAAACGCACCAAAACCTACAAAAAGAAAGATAAAGTCGCCGTCGCTGCCCGCAGCCTGATCGTTTTAGAAAGTCGATTGGGGTAGCTGCTCCTCTGTTTTCTATGGCGAGCCATAGAATCTACGGAATCTGTGGCTCAGCTATGACGGTTCTGTCGCGCGTTTGTGTCATCTGAGTGTGACCCCTACGCAACGGTCGAGTTTTTATCTATATTAAATGCATCCAAAAACTCGTGGGTATGGGCAAAGCGATATGAGCTGGCAGATGCTGAATAATCGACTGAAAGGGTCTCGTCTGTGGCGATTACTGCTGCTAGGCCTTACTATGTTCGGCTTGATTGTCTTGCTGCCTAGCTGCAGCGGCTTGCAAAAGCCAAACCTTGAGAACTTTCGCGTCCAGGGTGCAGATGTTCCCAAGCTTATCAGCACCGTCATCGGTGAACCCAAAACCTTCAACTACCTGCTCACCCAAGAAAGCTCCAGCACCGACGTGCTTGCCCTCATGTACGAAGGGCTGATTGGGATCGACCAGACCACCAGCGAAATAATCCCCGCCCTGGCTGAATCCTGGGTGATCTCTGAAGACGGGCAGACCATTACCTACACGCTCAAAGAAAATCTGCAGTGGTCCGATGGTGCGCCGCTGACGGTCGATGACGTTGTCTTTACCTACAACGATCTGATTTTTAATGAAAAGATCACCACGGACACTCGCGACATTCTGCGCATTGGCGTAGAGGGTAAGCTACCGGTGGTGCGCAAGCTCGACGGTCGCCGCGTGGAATTTAAGATTCCAGAACCCTTCGCGCCCTTCTTGCGCGTCACGGGAATCGCCATTTTGCCCAAGCACGTACTTGAGGAATCTGTGAACACGATGGGCTCTGACGGTCAGCCCCTGTTTATGACCAAGTGGGGAACCAACACCGATCCGTCTGAAGTCGTCTGCAACGGCCCATACAAAATTAAACGATTCATTCCGGGTGAGCGTATTGTTTTTCAGCGCAACCCCTACTATTGGGAAAAAGGACCCAATGGCGAACCACAGCCCTACATTGAGGAAGTCGTGTGGCCGGTGGTCAGCTCCCAAGATGCTCAGTTTGTCCGCTTCCGTTCGGGCGATGCTGACCTGATGTCCGTCACGCCAGACAACTTCGCCCTGATGAAGCGAGACGAAGCCCAAGGCGACTACACCGTCTACAATGGCGGCCCGACCACCACGCGGCTCTTTCTCACCTTCAACCTTAACAAAGGTTCATTCAACGGTAGGCCCGTCGTCGATCCGGTCAAGTCTGCCTGGTTCAACAACGTCAAGTTTCGGCAGGCTGTGGCATACGCCATTGACCGCCAAACCATGCTCAACAATATTTTCAAAGGGCTGGGCGAACTTCAAAATTCTCAAATTGCACCTCAGAGCCCCTACTTTGCAGACTCTGGGCTACCGGTATACGACTACGACATCGAACAGGCTAAGGAACTTCTCCGCTCGGAGGGCTTTACCTATCAGGGAGATCTGCTCTACGACAAAGATGGCAACCGCGTTCGCTTCACCCTACAAACCAACGTCGGCAACAAAATTAGGGAGTCTGCCGGTGCCCAAATCAAGCAAAACTTAGCTCTTATTGGCATCACGGTCGATTTCCAGCCGATGGATTTTAATAAGCTGATTACAAACATCAGCGACTCCCTTGCTTGGGACGCAATTGTGCTGGGCTTTGGCGCGGGCGTGGAGCCAAATAGCAGTGCCAACCTCTGGCTAACCAATGGCGGCCTGCACTTTTTCAACCAGGCGGCGCAGGGTGATACGCCGCTGGAGGGCCGGGAAATTTACACCTGGGAAAAGCAGATCAGCGACCTCTACATTCAAGCCGCTCAGGAAATGGATGAAGACAAGCGCAAAGCTCTCTACTTTGAAACCCAAAAGCTCGTGCAGGAGAATCTTCCTTTCATCCATTTGGTTGGGCAGTATTCTATGAGCGCGGTTCGCAACAAGGTCGAAAATGTGCAATACACAGCGCTAGGGGGTGTTTTGTGGAACATTCATGAGTTAAACCTGACGGAGAATTAGCCCGTGGGTGTCTGTCCTAAGCTTACGGAACGTTAAGCAAGGTCTTAAAGTTTGCTGTGATTGGCGGCAGTCCCTAGAGCTATCCGGCATAATCAGGGACAATGTCATTGTTAAGAAGTTCTTATGCTGGGGCGTTTGGGTCCTTATTCAAGCCTATCTAGCTAAAAAACTCTGATTAAAAAAAATCAATAAAAAACTTTTCAAAGAAAACCACGCTGACCGGCGCGTATGGATCAGATTGAACAG
>JBCBIK010000264.1:0-3926 GCA_038524545.1 Cyanobacteria bacterium J06623_4
CCTGCAGGGCTCTCGTCTTCACCCGGGTATCTTCTAGCCGCTGTTGCAGCCTTTGGTAAGTCACTTCCGGATTTTCCTCCAGATAGCAGCCCAACAGCTCCAACCCCAAAGGCAAATACCCCACCCACTTACAAATCGCCTTCGCCGCCGCCCTCTCCGCCTCCGTCCGCTCGGCCCCCACAATCTGCCGCAGCAGCGTCAGCGCATCCTCCTCACTCAGCACCTCAATCCGAAAAGACTGCACCCGCCGAGCCAGCCGCTGCTTCCGCGTCGTCATCAGCACCTGAAACCGCCCTGCCTCCGGCGGCAAAGCCCCCTTCACCCGGTCGTACTCAGGCACATCGTCATACACCACCAGCACCCGCCCACCGCCCGGCCAGCGGTTCCAGCAATACGCCAGCTGCGCCGTCAGCGCCAGCCCTTCCGGCACCTCCAAGTCCAAATATGCCACCGCAAAATTCACAATCTGCGACGCCACCTCAGCATCTCGCACCAGCACCCAGCAAACCCCATCCGGATAGTCTGCAGCATACGTCCGCGCATACTGCCTTGCCAGCTCCGTCTTCCCAATCCCTCCCATCCCATTGATCGCCGTGATCGCCAAGGCATTGGTCGCAGAGAGCTGCTGGTGCAAAGTCGTCAGCGTGTCATCCCGCCCGACGAAGTTTTCACTACCGCTATCAGGCACATTATTTTTCTTACCCGTCAGCGCCGCCCTCGGGGCTGGCAATATCTTATTGATGTTGGTCGTAATCGTGGCATTATCAGCACTTCCGCCGATCGCAACGCCCCCCTCCCCAGACGCCTCAACCAAGACAGTCTCCGGTAAGGGCTGCTGCTGCCCGAGCGCAGCGTTATCAGATATGCGCTCACGCCCTTCGCCCGCTATCTGATTGCGATCATCCGACGCTTCTACCATTGCAAATTTTCAGGAAAGCCACTGACACCCTTATACAGGATGAATCGCCGCAATTTAGGACAGATTCATCACAATTTGCGTCAATAAGCATGCCGTTTTGTTAGCCAGCACACCGGTATTACCCGCAAGGCGCAAACACTTCAAATGGCATAGTGTGTATCCATACCTATCATCTTGAAAAAACCTCCCCACCGCTCACCCACCCCCTTCATCCCACCAAGCCCACTCACCCCCCCTCAATGATCAGACCCACCATCCCATCCGACCACGATGCCCTCATCGCCCTCGCCACCGCCACCGGCCTCTTCGAACCCGAGCAAACCGACCTCCTCTCCCACATGCTCAAGTCCCCCGATCTTGCAGACACCTGGTTCACCGCCACCGAAGACACCCAACCCGTCGGCGTCGCCTACCTCGCCCCCGAAAAAATGACCCACGGCACCTGGAACCTCTACTGGATTGCCATTCACCCCAGCCACCAAAAGCAAGGCCGCGGCAAAGCCCTCCTCAACCACGTTGAACAGTGGCTAATCGAGAAAAGTCAACGCATCCTCCTCGTCGAAACCGCAGGCACCGACGACTTCGACTACGTCCGCAAGTTCTACGCCGCCAACGGCTTCGAAAACGAAGCCCGCATCCGCGACTTTTACGACACAGGCGTAGATAAGATTGTGTTTCGAAAGGCGCTCACCGCAGCGAGCACATCGTAGAGCGCCAAGGTGAAATGTCGCCCTTCGTGGTCAATATCCGACCCATTAGCGTCGCCTACCTCGCCTGCGAAAATCGGCATCATGCCACGTTAAGCGATACTTTATAAGACAGCGATAGTGTCGAGTGCCCGTCTACACTCAGACAGGCTGAGCCCACAGATTCACCTTGTTTGCGGAGGCCACTTTGGAGAAATAGTCATGATTACCAAAACAATGGTGCAGCCTTCCTCCTGGATTGAAAGCGGCGTCGAACTTCAAAAGATTCGCGGACTGAACCTCTTCAAATTCACTGACGACCTACAAACACGTCTCGAAACGCTGATCGAACAAAAAAAAGCGAATCTCTTAACGTCAGAGGAAGCAGCCGAACTAGCAGGCATCACCGAGCTAGATCGCATCTTCACCCTCATGAATGCTCGCATCATCGCTGAATAGGACAGCCATCGCAACAGCTCGGCAGCATTCGCATCAGCTTAGAAGCGCGGCAAAGCACCCAAGAACGAGTTCCCTAAAATGTCCAGCGCCCTGGCACCTACTGTGCCACCGGCTTCCCAAACCAGCCACCCTTCCCCTGCCGCCGCTGCGCCTGCGCCGGACCCTTCGCCTGCGCCGCCCGCTCCCTGCGCTGCGCAATCTGCGCCATAAAAAACTCCTCCAGCGTCGGCCTTGCCACCGCCAGCTTGGCAATCTGCGCATTCATCAGCCGCGCCGTCGCCATAAATTCAAACGGATTTTCATACAGGGTGCCATACCAGTAGCCATCGCCAAACGAAATGTCCCGCAGCCACTGATCCAAAATGTCCAAACTGCCGCCCCGACCCTTCACCTTGTAATAATCCGGGTTGCCCAGCAGCTGCTTAATATCCCCCACGCACACCAGCTCACCCTGATCGAGAATGGCAATGCGATCGCAAATCTGCTCCACATCCGACAGCACATGACTGTTAAAAAAGATCGTCTTACCCTTCTTCTTCAAAGACAAAATGATCTCCCGCACCTGATAGCGCCCCGTCGGATCCAGCCCAGACATCGGCTCATCAAAAAACACAATCTCCGGATCATTCATCAGTGCCTGAGCCATCCCCACCCGCTGCAGCATCCCCTTCGAATAGCGGCGCATTTGCTTCTTCGTCGCCGAGCGCCGGTCGAGCTGCACCAGGTCTAGCAGCGACTCAATCCGCCGCTTCTGCGCCTTACCCCGAATGCCAAAGAGCCCGGCGGTATAGCTCAAAAACTCCCAGCCCGTAAGGTAATCGTAGAAGTAAGGATTCTCCGGCAGATAGCCAAGGCGCGCCTTCACCTCGCCATCGCCCGCAGGCCGCCCCATCAGCGTCGCGCTGCCCGCCGTTGGCCGCACAATGCCCAGCAGCAGCTTTAGCAGCGTCGTCTTACCCGCGCCATTTGGCCCCAGCAGCCCAAACGTCTCACCTTTATATATCTCCAATGAGCACTGCTTGAGCGAAGGGGGCGCGGCCTTCAGCCAAAAGCCCGTGCGATACACCTTCCGCAAGTCCCGCGTTTCAACGATGATGGGCTGATGCACTAGCGCCGCAGACGATACCGGAGCAGACGCCACAGCACCACCAGCCGGACCATGGGAAGAAACCGCATTCATAAGCCAAAACTCTCTACCGCAGACGTACCAAGGAGCAAGCTCTAGTAAGCTAGATAGATACTAGATCACAGATCGGGAAAAGGCTATGGATCGCTCAAAAATTGTGGCAGTTATCACCGGAGTGATCTCGCTGTTATTGGCGATCGGCTACCTATTGCTTGTACAGGTGCTTGATTTTCGCGGTGAAATGCTCCCAGCACCAGTGAGTTTTCTGGGATTTTATATGTAGCAAAAGGCACCGGGCCAATCGGCTACAGCCAAGCCGATAAATCACGGCCCAGCAACTCCTGCAGCTTCAGCACATCTTCTCGGTAATAGTCCTTTAGCAGAGTACGGTCTTCTGGCGTGAGCGGTAGGCCTTCTTTACCTTGAGAATTGGCTGCAATGAGGCGCGATCGCAGCTGCTGACGCTTCTTTTCGGGCAGCACCATCCGCAGCACCGACCCCGCCGCCGAGCGCAGCGGATTCTTGGTGCGCAGCAGCTTGTTGATTGATTGATTCTTGGGCACCTCCGCCGTCTGCTGTCGCTTGCCCGTATCCACCGCGAAGCCGCTATCGACCCCAATGAAGTCAAACATTTGCTGCATCATCGCCGTCGAGTCCTGCCGCAGCTCATCGTAGAGAAACACCTTCACCTGCTCGGGGCCAAAGGCTTCCAAAAAGTGCTTCATGCCCTCGTAAT
>JBCBIK010000265.1:0-3882 GCA_038524545.1 Cyanobacteria bacterium J06623_4
CGTATCCGGCTTCGGACCGCGATTTGGCTTTGTTTGCGCCGTTGGAAGTGTCGGTGGCGGATTTGCAGCGGACCATGGAGAAAGCCGGTGGGAAACTGCTGGATTCGGTGACTCTGTTCGATGAATATCGCGGGGAGAACGTGCCCGAGGGGGAGCGGTCTTTGGCATTTCGCTTGGTGTATCGGTCGAGCGATCGCACCCTGTCGGACAAAGACATTGACCCAGTTCACCAAAAGGTTCGGGCTGCTCTAGAGAAGACCTACGATGTCAGCTTGCGTAGCTAGTCCACAGCAGCTAGTCCACAGCAGTTAGTCCACAGCAGTTAGTCAGTCCACAGAAGCTAGTTCATAAAGGTTAGAAAGGCACATCTGGGCCTGGATCGGGCGACTTCTGCGAAGGGTTGCTTCCGTCTGGCGGCGTTAGGTCTACTTCGTCGTCCAAGTTAACGATTTGACCATTGAAGAAGTTGGCAAATCGCTTGATTTTCTCCTGGTCTTGGTCAATTTCGAGATGGCTATTGGGAGCGTCTAAGCGGGAATTGCCCTGGGGTTGATCTCTGGGGTGATCCTTGGGTGAATTGCCGTTCTCGGTGCTGGGATGCGCGTTTGGAGAGGCTGGTGGTGACTCTGCCGGATGCGATGGCTGAGCTGGCGCAGAGAAAGAACCGCCGGGGGGCTGTGCTCCATTCGTGTGGTTGTTCCCTGGCTGATTGCTAGGCGCTGCAGCTCCCGGAGCTGTCTTTGGTTTTGGCGGAGTGGGTCGTGGCGGCGGCGTTTGCTGGGTGGGTGGTTTTGGCTCTGGTGCTGTGTCTTCTTTGTGTGGGGTGACGACTTCCAGTGAGACTTTAATCTTGCGCTGGAAGATGGCCTCGAAGGCTGCTTCTAAATTGGGAATGCGCTCATAGGCCATTTTCTGCAAGTTAGCTGACCGGAAGCCCACTTTGGCAATGACGCCATCGAAGCCGAGGAGTGACCCCTGCTGAGACATCAGCATTTGCGTTCCGCGCGGCTCCAGCACCGTCAGCAGCTGATTCCAAAGGTCGCTAAGACTGCCGAATGAGACTTCTGGCGCTGGTGGTTCGGAGACTTCATCGGGGGGATCTGTGGGCGTAACGTTCGTCGGCTGTTCGCTATCTGGCTTTGCGGCGGTGGATGATGGCTGAACCTGTGCCGGGCTGCTAGGGTTTGGCGAAGGAGATTGTGTAGCGGGCGGTTTTGGGCTTTCTGCTGCAGAGGGTTTTGAACTCTCTACAACAGGTGGCTGAACGGCGGGTGGTTTGATGGCGGGCGGCTTTACCACTGGGGGCGCTGCCGTTGTCGCTGGACCTGATAGGTCAGACAGTGCACCTAGCGCGCTGGGCAGGAGGCCGGTGAGGGTAATTTCTAGCCAGAGCCGGGGCTGGGTGGTGTTTTTGACCTGCACTTCTGCGGACTGGAGCTTTTGCTGGCTGGCCAGTAGCTGCGAGGCAGATAGCCGCTGGGCAAAGTCGGTCATCTCGGCCCAAGTCGGTGGCGTAATGGCCACGAGGTCTTCGCGGCTTGGCGCTCGCTTGGCAATCAGCAGGTCTCGGTAAAAGCCGACTAGGCTCTGCAGGACGATCAGCGGCTCTCGGCCCTTGTCCATCAGGTGGCGTACGCGCTCAAGTAGAGCCGTGCCATCGTCGGCTGCGATCGCTCGTACCAGATTGAGCAAGTCTCGCTCGGGTACCGCACCTACGAGATCCCAAACCGTCTCTACGGTAATTTCATCGGTTTGCAGGCTGAGCTGATCGAGCAGGCTCTCGGCATCTCGCAAGCCACCCTGGGAAATTTGGGCGACTAGTTGAATCGCGGCATCGGCAATATTGATGCCCTCTTGCGTGGCGATATAGCCTAGGTGCTTGACCATGGACGGCAGCGGAATGCGCCGAAAATCGAACCGCTGGCAGCGAGAGATGATGGTGGGTAAGACGCGCTGCGGGTCGGTGGTGGCGAGCACGAAGACCACCTGTTCGGGCGGTTCTTCTAGTGTTTTTAGCAGGGCGTTGAAGGCGGCGGTGCTCAGCATGTGTACTTCATCGAGTACAAACAGTTTGTAGCGGCACTGCACAGGGGCAAACTGGGCCCGCTCTATCAGCTCGCGAATATTGTCGACGCCGGTGTTGCTAGCTGCGTCAATTTCGACAATGTCTAGGGCGTTGCCACGGGTAACAGACTGGCACACATCGCACTGGCCGCAGGGCTCGGCAGTGGGAGCCTCGACCGTCAGGCAGTTTAGCGACTTGGCCAAAATCCGCGCACTAGAAGTTTTCCCGGTGCCACGCGGTCCACAAAATAGGTAAGCCGGGGCAATGCGATTTTGCTGAAGCGCGTGGGTGAGGGTTGCTGCGATCGCACCTTGACCAACCAGTTGAGAAAACGTCTGTGGTCGATATTTGTGATGGAGCGGTTCGTACAAGCGGGCTGACCTAGTTGAGGTTCACCGCTACTATAGCTTTTGTCGAGTTGCGTAGGACAGTTTCATCGGCTGTAACAGCAGCTGGAAAGGTGGCTGTAACAGTGGCTGGAAAGGTGGCGCAGGTGTTGTGATGTTCCTGCGCCATCGGGGCGTGAATTAGCGGCTATGCCCAGCAGGAGACGCGATCGCGGATCACATAGGTGGCTGCTTCGCTGGAGGCGGTGGGCGTCATTTTCTTTTGCTGGCGACGCTGTTTGGCGGCGAGCATGGCAGGCGAGAGACCAGGGTTGCGATTGGCTGTGCTCGAATTGTCGATGTCGTCTGTCCAATGGCCATTGAGGTAGGCATCGACTAGCCGGGCAAATAGCCCCCGCAGCGAGGCCGGAAGCTCTGCGGCAATTTCTTCTTGGGAGGCGTAGTTGTCGACAAGTCGGCCCATGGACTGCATGAGCAGGTGATTTTCGGCAGCGTTAGTAGGGTGAACTGACTTCAGAGACTGCCAGCGAGCTTCGAAGGCTTTAATTCCAGTGAGCATGATCATAGGACTTACCGTGTGTAGATAGGGGATGGGTTTGTGATATGAGTTTGCAGTTTTTTTGGTTGCAAAAGGAGCGGTGAGGTCGGAGGATGTCCGCCGCTATTGATGTATTCTTTAACGGACGTCGCAGTCCGGACAAACCCATCTCCGTGAGGCTACTGAACTTCTTGCGGCATCAGGGACACAGCCATTCCGACCGTCGCTGATTCGCCCAGTACAGCAGCAGCGCTTTTTCCGTTGCAGGCGATTTCTATCCAGCCATGGCTACCGGCGAGTGCGGCTAGCGTGCCTGCTGGCACCTGGCTGTATGTTTTTACACCGGGCAGGCGATGGACCTGATCGGGCAGGGTGAGGTGCAGTTCCCAAGGGGAATGGAGGATGGCGCTGCCTGGAATATTGCTAATGAGGTTGCCGAAGCCATCTATATATTGGAGGGTGCCTGTGTAGGTGGGATGAGGGCTGGTTTCGGTGGGGTGCTGGTGGCAAGGGGGAAGCGGCAGCCGGATGAGGGAATCGGGGGAAATGCGATCGCCTAGGGCCGTGATCGGTACGCCATTGGCTAGGTGGGCGGCGGCTGGAGCAAAGATATCTCGCCCGTGAAAGGTGGAACTGGGCTGCGGAGTACGCCAATAGGCCGAATTGGTTAGGCTAATGGCTGCTACGGGTGACTCTTGCGCTACTATGCCGCTGAGCAATCCGTTGTCGGGTGCGACAAAAAATCCGCTGGGACACTGGAGTGCGATCGCCCGGCGCTCAGACCCCACGCCGGGGTCTACTACCGCGAGATGGACTGTTCCCTTTGGAAAATAGGGATAGGCCATACATAGGTTAAACTGAGCCGCTAGAATATCTTGGGGAGGAATATCATGTGTTAAATCACACGTGGGTTTTCCCGGAGCGATCGCGGC
>JBCBIK010000266.1:0-3867 GCA_038524545.1 Cyanobacteria bacterium J06623_4
ACGTAGTCGAACTGGATGCCGTCTACGTCGTAGTGGGTGGCGATTTCGCTGAGGAGGTCGAGCAGGTACTGGCGAACTTCGGGGTTGGCGGGGTCGAGGAAGGGTTTGTTTTGACCGGGGATGATGAGGTTGCCGCGATTGTCGAAGCCGGCCCAGTCGGGGCGGGCGCTGAGCAGGGGGCCTGGGTAGCTTTCGTGTTGGCCGAGGATACGGTTGTGGGCCTGGTTGCCCGCCGCAAATAGCCAAACCCAGGCGTGGACTTCGATGTTGTAGTCTTGGCCGAGTTCGATGGCGGCCTGAAGCGGATCCCAGCTGCGGGTGAGAGGATTTTGCTCGGGGGCGACGCTGCTGGGGTAGATGGGGTAGCCTGCGTTGACCGTTTCGACGAAGACGGTGTTGATGCCTGCAGCGTGGAAGCGATCAAAAATGGGTGCGAGGCCTTCGGGAGACCCTGCGTTGACGATAGTTTCACGGTCGAGCCAGATGGAGCGGATTTCGGGCTCGGCAACGGCTCTAGCGATTTGAGTCGGTTCTGCTTGGGGTGTTGCGATCGCACCACCATGCTGCAACCCACCATACTGGCTGCCGTTGAGCATGCCACTGGATGCATCTACCGAAGTAGCCACAGGCGCTGCCTGCGCTGCAACTTGAGGGGTGGCCAACGCAGGGGTAGCGGCAAAAGCAATCAGCGAAGGTGCGGTGAAAGCACCTAATGCTATGCCTGCAATTCCTCTATATATAGTCGCTACGAAACTACGGTGATGATCCTCTGATGGGGGTGAGGAACTCGAAGGGGCGCAGTGATTACAGGAGAAGTCGTTCATAGACTTGGGATGCAGCCTTAGAGAGCTGAAAGAAAAAGTTGCGATCGCCCATTGACGGGTCGTAAAGGTCAATCGGTCGCGTTTGTCTTTCTTTAAATTCCCGAGGAAGCCTTTCAGCTATCAAGCTGAGCTGTTATATCCGTAATTTACGCAGCTGATACAGCTTTGGAGATACAGGGGCGGTCGGCTTGCTGTCAGGTGCTGACAGACCGCGCTAAATCCTGTGATAGAATCTAGAACTCTACGCCCATTTTTTGTCTAATCACTAATAAACGTATGGCACTGTTACAAGAGCGAAAACAGGAGATTATTTCTGAGCATCAGGTCCACGAGACGGATACCGGATCTGTGGATGTGCAGATTGCGATGTTGACTGACCGCATCAATACTTTGAGTCAGCACATGCAGAAGAATAAGAAGGATTATTCCTCACGTCGCGGGCTGCTGAAGATGATCGGTCAGCGCAAGCGCTTGCTAGCATATTTGATGAAGCAGGATGCTGAGCGCTACAAGGCATTGATTAAAAAGCTTGGCATTCGTCGCTAAGTGCTCAGTGCTGATAGGTGTCAGCATTGACGTGCATTTTTCTCACCGCAAGACGGCTTTCTAAGATAGCTTCCTAAACATGGCTTCTTCTAAATCTGATCGTGACTCTCAATCTGACCGGGCGGCACTGCCGTTTGAACCGAAGGGTGGGCGTAAGAAGGCTGAGAAGAGCGGTGCAGAGCGCGAAGCCCCCAAGCGGAAAAAAAAGGAGAAAAAAGCTCCCGATGGTGAGTCTGACCGTAAGGTGTCGGCTAAGGCGCAGGCTAGGGTGGACGCGATTCGAGCGAGTAATAAAAAGCGATCGCAAGCCAAAGCCCAAAAGCAGGATGATGCCAAAAGCCAAGCCAACGACCCCGATGCTCGTGGTGGAATTCCTAAGGCGGTGAGCAATCGGATGCTGCGCCGGATGGCCGTGCTTTCCCTCACGCCTATTGGATTAGGCGTGGGCATTTTCTTTTTGTCTTATTACTTGCTCAGCCGTGAAATTGTAGAATTTGCGCCGGTCGTGGTGCTGCTGACGACGATGGGCTGCTTTGGGCTGGGCGTGGTAGGGCTCACCTATGGCATGCTGTCGGCTTCCTGGGATGAAGCGCCAGGTGGCCTAATTGGCATGGATGAATTTAAGCTGAATTTGGGGCGGATGATAGATGCTTGGCGAGAGTCGCGGGCGTCTAAAACGGGCGTTTAGATGGGCGTCTGAAACACCTTCGCAAAACCTGACTTGGCAAGATTGAGGGAACGGGTTAGCTGGCGCTGGCTTTTGCCATGCGGGTTTCTTGGGCGAGCAGGTATAGCTCGGCCCATTTACTGGTGACCTGCTTTTGGGTAAGGGAAAAGGACTGGGCGATATCTGGAACGGTGCTGCCTGCTTTGAAGGCGTTGAGCATGGCCTGCTGATCTGGCGAGAGGCTGTTCCAGTAGGTGGCCCACTCGGTTTGGGTGAGGCCCAGGTTGTGATGCTTCAGTGAAGTTTTGAGCCAGGAAAAGACGAGATCGGGCTGTTCTTTTATGGTGAAGATGCGAATGGCATGGTAGCTGATTTTTTCTCGGAGGCGGTAGGCTTCGCGGACGTTGAGCCCGAGCTGACGGGAGATGCTGTCTTGGGCGTAGCCTTGGAGATGAAGCTCTAGCCACTGGGCTGCGGTGTCGCCGAGCTTTTCTTGGAGGTAGGTGGCAAACTGCTGCTTTACCTGCTGGCGAGCGGCCTGCTGCGATTCGAATTCTCTTTGCACTTCGTAGCGATCTAGTGCTTCAAAATCGAGCAGGCTGAGGGTGCCCTCGGCATCGTCGGTGCCAATTTCTTCCGAGATGAGCTGGATGAGTTCGGCGCTAGGGACCTGGGTCATGCCGCCGCGCTGCGATCGCCTCAGGTAATTGACAAACCGGTACACTAGCAGCGGCTGATTACGAATGGGACGCAGGCAATATTCTTCGATGCTGGCTAGGGTGAGCAGATTACGCAGGCTGCCTCGCTGTGTGCACTGGCCGATCCATTCAGTTTGAGATCGCATGTGTCGGTCGCTCTGCAGCATTTCCTGAATGACTTCTTGCAGCACGTCTTTGACAGCGCGCTTGCGATCGCGGCTTAGGGCTATCCAGGTGCGAATTTTGCTGCGAATGAGGAAAAGGCCGCCCAGCTTTTGCAGCAGGCTTTTGTAAGCTCTATCGGGTGAGAGTCCCCAGTAGCGAGTGATAAATATTCGATAGCGATAGTCCATGGCGCTTTTGGCCAGCTTCGCCTCGGCATTCGTCATCGAATCGAATCGCTCAGCCGGGCCGATGAGCCACTGAACAACGGCTTCGCAGGTCGAATTGGGCTGTTCAGGGAGATCAGATTCTAGCTGCTGCCGCCAAGTCGACAGCAGATTTTGATAGCTGAGTGGATCGTTCATAGCGGCTGTCGTCGCGCTATTTGCCAAGGTTTGTTCCTCAGTGCCGCTGCTCGGTTGACGGTCTAATGATGTCACCTGTGTCTTTTCCCCCTCTGGCCTACGTCGCTTTTCTCTTTTTGTCTGTTTATTTGTGCCGACTGCTCAGTGATGACTGCCTATCAGTGCCGACTGCCTATGCTGATTGTTCGACATTTTCTGTTTGGAGGCTGCTTTTTATGGTCTCTTTGCATGCCCCAGCGTCAATTGCTACGCCTATCAACAGCCTTGCAAACTGACGTCTTTATGTTTTGACCTGTGTCTTTATCAGATTTTTAATCTATTCCTTCGTTCATTGAGCGATAGGCTGCCATTTTTCTTTCGAGAAGTGTTGATAGGCCCTACGGTCACGAAATGGCTGAATGCCGCTATTTAGCGTTTGGTATTGAGTTATTGCCTACTCTAACCCATCACAGAAACCTCTGAACCTTGTGCAGAATTAGTATTTTGAAATACCGATTAACACAAAGTAATTCATCAACTCTTCACAAAAAACCTCCTGATTTTGATGGTCAGAAGAAAATCTCTAAAATGTTACGCACATATGCGTAGAAAATCAGGGCACTAAC
>JBCBIK010000267.1:0-3818 GCA_038524545.1 Cyanobacteria bacterium J06623_4
GTGGGCCTACTGTCGCATCTGGTAACGACCCAGCTGCAGGAACGGGTGTTTGGCCTGTCGGATGTGAGCGGTTCAGAAATATTGGGATGACCTTTTTAAGGAAATACCTTTAGGAACCAATAGAGAAAGAAACCAGTAGAGAAAATAGGCCACAGCCCATGAACGGTCGCTCGCTTTTAGTGCTAATCTAGCCGCCATCACGCTTATCGTGCTGGCTCATCTGGCTCGCATCCCCTGCTGGCTATAATGACCTGTTGTAAATCACCGTAGCTATTTAGGCATTCCATGGTTGTTTCCTTGCTTCTTCGTTTGCGGCAGTTGCGCCGCCAGGCAATTTCTAGACGACGGTTTTTGAAGGTGGGTCAGTATCTTGGCCTGTTTAGCCTATGCCTGGTGCTGGCGGTGGCCTGCCGAGGGGGCGGGGGCCCGGAGGCGGCGGGTGACAATTTGGCCGCAGGGATAGGGACTAGCGATCGCGTCTCCATTGGCACAACCCTTAGCGCTCGAACACTCGACCCCGCCGACGCTTACGAAATTTTTCCAGGCATTTTGCTCTACAACATGGGCGATCGCCTCTATACCTACGCGCCAGGCACTACCGATCTGGTGCCTCAGCTGGCCACCGATATGCCCACCGTCAGTGAAGACGGCCTCTCCTACAGCATCCCGCTACGGGACGATGTCACCCTGCACGACGGTACGCCCTTCACTGCAGAAGTAATGGCGTTTTCGATTCAGCGCTTCCTTGAAAATGGCGGACGCCCGGCCTCTCTCCTCTCCGGCAAGATTGAATCTGCCTCAGCGGCTAGCCCCACCGAGCTAATCATTACGCTAAAAGAGCCGTTTGCAGCCTTGCCCTCACTGCTGACATTTTCTGGTGTGACGCCGGTTTCTCCAGAGGTGTACGAAGTAGGCGCGGGCAGCTTCAATCCGAATGTCTTTGTGGGTTCTGGCCCCTACAAGCTCAGCTCATTTACCAGCGATGTCATCAAGCTAGATGTAAATGAAGACTACTGGGGAGAAAAGCCCGCCAACGGCGGCATCGATATCCAGATCTTTACCAGCGCGGTGAACCTCTACAATACCTTTACCTCGGGCGGCCTGGACGTGGCCTACCAGACCCTAGACCCAGAGCAGATTGCGCAGCTAGAATCTGATGCGGCTGGCAATGACTGGCAGGTGATTGAAGCGGGGACGACGGTGATTAACTACCTCTCGCTAAACCAGAAAATTGCGCCATTCGACGACTTGAACGTGCGCAAGGCAGTCGCTGCCATGATGGACCGACAGCTGATCAGTGATCGCGCCTTCAAAGGCCAGGCAGAACCCCTCTACAGCCTCATTCCCAAAAGCTTTGAGGTCTATCAGCCCGTCTTCGAAGAGGCCTATGGCGACGGCAACTACGACGAGGCCAAGAAATTTCTTACCGCCGCAGGCATCACCGAGGCCAATCCTCTAGAGTTTGAAATTTGGTATCCCTCGGCCTCTACGCCCCGCGCCGTAGCAGCCAACACCATTAAGCAGGCAATAGAGCAGTCTCTGCCAGGGCTGGTAAACGTTACGGTTAGCACCGCCGAATCCGCCACCCTTTGGGAAAATGTCGAAAACGGTGCCTATACCAGCGTGCTCTCCAATTGGTACGCCGACTACTTCGACCCAGAGAACTTTGTACAGCCCTTTTTGACCTGTGAGGAAGGCTCTGCAGAAACCCTCTGCGAAGCCGGATCCACCCAGGCAAATGGATCTTTTTACTACAGCGACAAGGCCAACACCCTGATCGTCGATCAAAACGCCGAACAGGATGCGGTCAAGCGAGATGCCATCTTCGATGAGCTGCAGCAGCTCATGGTAGACGATGTGCCCTACATTCCCCTGTGGCAAACCAAAGACTATGTGTTTGCGACCACGGATGTGGGCAATGTCGCCATTGAGCCCAATCAGCAGTTCTTGCTGTGGCAAATTGAAAAGCCTGCCGGGTCAGAGGCATAGCACACATGTCCCGTACTAGCTCCCTTCGGCTCTACGTCATCTCCCGACTGCTGCTGGCGCCGCTGATGATTTGGACCATCACTACCGTTGTTTTTTTACTAATGCGGGCCACGCCGGGTGACCCAGTTGATGCGCTGCTAGGCCCCCGGGCACCTGAAGCGGCAAAAGCTGTAATGCGCACCAAGCTCGGCCTCGATCAGTCGCTGTTTAAGCAATACCTAGACTATCTTGGGCAGCTGCTAACGTTTGACCTAGGCAGTTCCCTAGCGAGCCAGGGGCAAACGGTCTGGCAAATTATCGGAGATCACTTTCCGGCAACGGTGGAGCTGACCCTGTGTGGCATGGTAATTGCTGCTTTAGTAGGGCTGACGGTGGGGTCGGTGGCAGCGTCTCGGCCCAATACCGTCTTTGACGCTGGGGGGCGGGTCTTTGGCATCGTGACCTACGCAGTGCCAATGTATTGGTTTGGCATGATTTTGCAGCTGATTTTTGCGGTGCAGCTGGGTTGGTTTCCCATTGGGACCCGGTTTCCGCTACGGGAGGTGGCTCCTGCGGGGCCGACGGGTCTCTACTTGCTCGATAGCTTACTCAATGGCAATCTGGCCCAGTTTGGCACGACGCTGTACTATCTAGCGCTGCCTAGCCTGACGCTGGGCATCCTCATCAGCGGCGTGTTCGAGCGGATTGTGCGGGTGAATCTTCGCCAAACGCTGAAGGCTGACTATGTGGAAGCCGCTAGGGCCAGAGGAATTTCAGAATTTCGGATTATTACGGCCCATGCTCTAAAAAATGCCATGATTCCGGTGATTACGATTTTGGGGCTGACGTTTGCCTCGTTGCTAGGTGGCGCTGTGCTCACGGAGGTGACCTTCTCTTGGCCAGGGCTGGCCAACCGGCTGTATGAGGCGATCAGCCAGCGAGACTATCCGGTGGTGCAGGGGCTGATGGTCTTTTTTGCGGCAATTGTCGCCTTGGTGAGTATCGCTATCGATATCCTCAACGCCTATGTCGATCCTCGTATCCGCTACTGATATACGTCCTATATGCCTATGATTTGTCTGAATTTAACAAATGCCTGCGTTTCTATGGATTAGGTCGCTGGCGTGCTGCTATTTACATCAATTCGTCTGATATTATTAGGCAATATTACTTATCTGAGTAAGCCTCCGCTCGGTAATTAATTCGACACGACTTTGCCTTTTCACGTTCAATCAGATTCACCTTCTATGCCACTTTCTGCTGTCAGATGACCCATCACCATCTGACGGGTGCTCGTCTGTCATTTCCGGTCGCAGATAGATAGCGCTGAAATGGCGTTGCCCAAATCAATGGAAAATGGTGAGCGGTTCATCAAGCCCTGATATAGCTTCTGTCTAGTTTCTTGCGAGGCGGCTTGGAGCTATATGCCTTGATGTATAAAGCAACTAGATCTGCGAGTGTCTGAGTGTGTTCAGCGCATTCTGGCACTTGCTGTATGTGTGCGAGTTGAGTTATGAATTGGCGATTTTTCATGCTATCGCTTGCGGGTAGCGCGCTGTGGCTACTGTCGGCAGGCCCAGGGCTGGCTGCTTGTGAACTGTTTTCAGAACCCCAGCGCTTTAATACATCCACTTCAGAGGATGTGATAGTGATTGGCCATCAGCGGAGCCGACGCTATCATCTGGTGCTGCCCCGTGCGGATGAGGCTGCAGTGAGTGCTATTCAGGCCTGCATACTGGATGCGTTCCTAACGCGATCGCGCTCAGGTGAATATCTTCAAATTGGTAGTTTTGAACGGCGCAGCGAGGCGGAAACGATTCGACGTATTTTACGTCGCTCAGGATATCGTC
>JBCBIK010000268.1:0-3792 GCA_038524545.1 Cyanobacteria bacterium J06623_4
ACCTTACGTACCAGCTAGCCCCCGGCCAAGAACAGATTGCCACCGGTGCTTTTGAGGTCGTGACGGGTCCTGTCGCCTTCTTCGATGGCCGATTTGGGCCAAACGTTGCCAATCTCTCTGCAGCGGCGGGCATTATCGATGAGCAGCAGCTGGCCTTTTACGACTCGCTACCGGTCGCACCGGATGCCGATGATGTCGTTAACGATAAAGATGACTTTGTAGAACAGCTGCTAGTGGCGCAGACTGACTTGTTTGGCTACGACCCAGTTGGACTAAACAACAATCTGACCCAGGCAGAAGGCCTGATCGATGCGACCCTATTGCAGGGTGATTATGTGGCCGCGCATAACTACAGCTGGACCGAATTTGACATCGACCCGACCACTCAAAAGCTCACCGTTACCACCTTTGGCATTGAGGCTTACTCAGAGGCAGATGTCTTGGCAGATCCACAAGCCGTGATAGATCTCCAGCCCACCATCATCAGCCAGTTTGAGGTAAATCCGCAGGGCAACGTGCTGGGCGGCTCAGCCACAGAAGATACGCTTGTCAATGGTGATGAAAGCAGTAAGCTGGCGGGGCTAGCAGGCAATGATGTCTTGGCGGGTGAGCTGGGTGACGATGTGATTCTTGGTGGCGATGGCGACGATGTACTGCGAGGCGATCGCAATAGTCGTAGCGCACAAACCGGCGAAGCAGGCGGCGACGACCTGATCTACGGTGGGGCGGGCAACGACCGCATCGGTGGTAAGTCTGGCAACGACATTTTGCTCGGCGACGCGGGCGACGACCAAATTTGGGGCGACGACGGCGACGATATCATTCGTGGCGGCCTGGGGAATGACACCCTGACAGGGGATAACAACTCTGGCGGCAGCGGTAGCGATACCTTTATCTTGGCTGCGGGTGAAGGGACAGATACCATTACCGACTTTGAACTCGGCACAGACCGCATCGGTCTGGCGGACGGCCTCACCTTTGGGAGCCTTTCCGTATCTAACCAGAGTGGTAATACGCTGATTACAGCCGGTGATGAAACGCTTGCTGAGCTACTGGGCGTCAACGGCCTCACTGAAAGCTCATTTATCACCGTATAAAATATCACCACTTTCGTGATACATCTCAGCATCCATCACACGACCCCACCGTTGAAGCTCGGCATTGTCGGAGTTTTAACGGTGAGGTTACTCTTTCGAAAGAATATTCTTTCGAAAAGAATATTTGTATCTTGCGATGCATGAAATCCCATGAGTTACTGACATATTGTGTTTGTAATGTAGAAGACACGGCTTTGTACAATATGAGGGGTCCAAAAAACTCTCAGGGCGATCAGAACAACACGGTGGTGAAGCTGGCTTCTGAGACTGGATTTTCTTGCTATAAAAACGAGCAAAATAAATGGCGAATTGAGCCAAAAAGCAGTGGAAAAAACTGGTACCTATTACAGTCTGATGAACGGTGGTTACTGGTGATCGATGAGACGCCCCAGATCTTGTTCCGGCCATCGGGCGCGATCGCATTCATGCAGCGCTGGCTACAGACCTGATCGAGCAGCCCACTCTGCAGTACAGCCCACATCAGCGATACATACTGTTGTAACAGCACAAGCTGTAGAACAAATATTCGTAACTGTTGTTTACACCAGAACAACTCCAACCGTCTCTCCAACACTGTAAGTAGGGGAGCTGCAGTTAAATAAACATCCCGGAGGCCCTCACCCTATCCCTCTCCCTGAGGGAGAGGGGACCGGATTCAAAGTCCCTCTCCCTCAGGGAGAGGGATTTAGGGAGAGGGCGGCAGCACTGCCGAGGGCGGGGACATTATTAATTTGCGCTTCCCTAGGTAAACTTAACAACACTTCGGTTAAGCGTTAACGTCGCGTTCTCTATTTCTTAACCCTGCCATCGTAGCCTTCCTGTGACTTTGTTCAAACACATAGGTACATGGCTGAAAACATCCTCAAAGGGTACGCCTCCCTACCCGCCGATACATTCTCTGAAGGTCCTTCCTCCGGTAATGACAACGGTCGCATTGATGCGATCGCTCGCATCCAGCCCATCAGCGCAAACGGCCGCACCGGCCCCTTCGACGGTCAGCCCGTCCAAGGTTTCAGCGCCGTTCAGTTTGCCCCCGGCACCGATCCAGACGTGCTCTGGTTTATGTCAGACAATGGCTTTGGCGGGCAAAGCAACAGCCCAGACTATTTGCTCAGACTCTACCAAGTAGATCCCAGCTTCGCCGGAACAGAAGGGGGCGATACCTCCGTAGAGGTCCAAGGCTTCGTTCAGCTCTCCGACCCCAACAACCTGATTCCCTTCGACATCATCAATGAAGACACCGCAGAGCGAAACCTCACTGGCGGCGACTTCGACATCGAATCTTTCGTTATCGATATCAACGGTGACATCTGGATTGGCGAAGAGTTTGGCCCCTATCTGTTGCACTTTAGCCCTGAAGGTGAGCTGCTAGAAGCACCCATTCCCACCCCGAATCCGGTAGACCTCAGCACGCTAAACGGCCAAGACCCACTGGTCATCGCCCACCGAGGCGCTAGCGGTGACTTTCCAGAGCATACCCTAGAAGCCTATCGGGCAGCGATCGCAGCAGGCGCAGACTTCATCGAACCCGACCTGGTTATTACTAAAGATGGCGTTCTCATCGCGCGCCATGAGCCCCTGCTCGACGACACCACAAACGTCGCAGAAGTCTTCCCCGACCGCATCGCCACCAAAAATCTCGATGGCTTCGAAACCACCGGCTACTTCGCAGAAGACTTCACCCTAGAAGAAATCAAACAGCTGCGCGCTGTCCAGTCCCGCGACTTCCGCGACCCTGCCTTCGATGGCTTGTTTGAAGTGCCAACGCTCCAAGAAGTGATTGAGCTGGTTCAAGAAGTAGAAGCAGAGACCGGCGTCAAGGTCGGCATCTACCCCGAGACCAAGCACCCCACCTTCTTCGACGAGCAGAACCTCTCCCTCGAAGAGCCCCTCATCGAAGCGCTAAAAAGTACCGGCTTCACCGACCCTAGCCGCATCTTCATCCAATCCTTCGAGTTTCAAAACCTCATCGAGCTACAGGGTCAGCTAGACGCAGAAGGCCTTGGCGACCTGCCCCTTGTCCAGCTCTACGGCAACGCCACCGACAGCGCAGCCCCTACCAGCGGATTTTCTGTTCCCTACGACATCCGCTTCAATGCGCAGCAAGGCAACGATCTGGCCGCGATTTACGGTCAGGAATTCCTAGACGCCGCAGAAACGGCACTCTCCGAAGACACGCTCTACAGCGACCTCGACAACGCAGAAATTCTGCAAATCATCAGCGACAAGTACGCCGAAGGCGCTGGCCCCTGGAAGAACAACTTTGTCCTTCGTGAATCGCTAGACACACCCGTCGATGGCAACGGTGACGGCGTTGCAGAAATCACCTCTCAGCTCACCGGCGAGATCGGCTCCTTTGTAGAAGACGCGCACGCCGCTGGCCTGCAGGTTCATCCTTATACCCTGCGCGATGAGGAACGCTTCCTCACGCTCAATGCCGACGGCACACCGCAAACACCAGAGCAAGAGTTTCAACAGCTCGTTGAAATTGGTGTAGATGGCTTCTTTACAGACTTTGCTCGTACTGGTGACCCGGTCGTCGATAAGCTGACTTCTGATGAAGTGCGATCGCCCCAAAACCCCGATTTCGACTTCAACACCCTAAACGGCCAAACGCCCCTCGTCATCGGCCATCGCGGTGCCAGCGGAGACTTCCCTGAGCACACGCTAGAGGCATATCGCCTAGCGATTTACC
>JBCBIK010000269.1:0-3632 GCA_038524545.1 Cyanobacteria bacterium J06623_4
GTCACAAAGGAGGCATTCATGGGGACACTGTTTGGCATTGTTTTGCTCGGAATCTATGGCGTGGGCGCCTGGAAATTTTGGAATGGCTTTAACCGTACAAACTTCACTACAGGGAAAGCATATCTAACTTTGCTATGGCCCGTCTTTTTGGTTGGCAATAAGGCTTACAGGCAGAACTTCACTAAGGCTATCAAGGGGTCATAGCAAGACATTTCCTCCCATAGGTCCAGTTCTAGCCCTCCTATTGACCCAATTTATATGAGCAAGTCTGCTGGTCATTTCTCCCCGATGGGGGAGGTACTAAAGTCTAAATCTGTGCCTTGGCTACCGATGATTAGCGCCGTGGCCAAGCGTTTTGACCAAGAATATTCGGGTGAATCTTTCGATTTGCCTGAAGAGGTCGAAGCGCTACCGGTCTTTCGAGATTGGGCAGCCGGATCGCTAAATTCTCGGGTGACCTCCCGATTTTGGGAGGTGGCCAAGCCCAAGAAAAACCAGCACTGCCTAGACTTAGGTTGCGGATTTAGCTTTTTGATCTACGAGTGGAAGGCCTGGCAGGCTCGCTTTTACGGTCAAGATATTAGTCAGTTTGCGGTCAAAACGCTGCATCAGCGAGGGCCACAGCTCGACTCTAAGCTATTTCAAGGGGTTAAGCAGGGTCCTGCCCATCAGCTCGACTATCCGCCTGAAACTTTCGACTTGGTGATCGCTACTGGATTTAGCTGCTACTACCCTATGGAATACTGGCAGGCTGTGATAGAGGCGGCCAGACCGCTGATCAAGCCCGGTGGCTTCTTTGTATTTGATGCGGTCGATCCGGACCAGTCACTGGCAGAAAACTGGGCCATTTTAGAAACGTATTTGGGCGCTGAAGTGTATTTAGAGCCCTTGGATAGCTGGCGATCGCTCATCAAAACCGTCGGCGGCAAGGTCATCAAGCAGCAAGACGGTGAGCTCTTTCATCTGTACAAAGTTCGCTGGCCGTAGGTGAAATGTTTGCTGGCCGCATTTGGCTAATTGGCGGCACCAGCGAAAGTGCCGAGATCGCCAGTGCCCTGAGCCGAGCGCACTTGGACTATGTAGTCACGGTCACCACCCATGTAGCAAAGGCGCTGTACCCAGCAACGGCGACTGTCTGTGTCGGTCAGCTGACTCAGCAGGCAATGGAGGCGTTTGCAAGGCACTGGCAAATTCGCGGCATTGTGGATGCGTCCCATCCCTTTGCCTGCGAAGTTTCTCGGCAGGCGGTCGCCCTTGCCAATTCCTCGGCCCAAGCCTCAGTCCGACCCTCATCCCCGAGCAGTGGCACGATCGCTTACCTACGCTACGAACGACCTGCGATCGCCCCTGAACCACCCATAAGCCCAAACATCCCAACTGGCAGTGTCCTCACCCATAACGACACGATTATTCGCATGCAGTCGATTGAAACACTCCTAAACAGTGATATTTTGAATCACCAGCGGGTATTTTTGAGCCTAGGCTACCGTCACCTGGAACGGTTCGCACCTTTGCGCCAAACGGCTCAGCTGTTTGCCCGCGTGCTGCCCTCGGTAGAAGCTATTTCAGGTGCGATCGCAGCAGGTTTTTCGCCCAGTGAGATCGTCGCCATGCGCCCCCCGATCTCACCGGCCCTAGAAGCAGCACTGTGGCAGCAGTGGCACATTACCCGAGTCGTTGCCAAAGCCTCGGGTACCGCTGGCGGTGAAGTCACCAAGCGGCAAGTCGCCAAACAGCTAGGCATTCGCCTAGTGCTGCTTGAGCGGCCCCAGCTGGCCTACCCTGCCCAGACCCAAGCTGTATCAGAAGCCGTTGCATTTTGTCGCAAAACCCTCAGTTTGTATTAACCTCCCTGTGAACAGATGACATCAACATAGAATTTGGGCATAGAATTTGGACGCTGATTATCTCAAACGCCTACAATCTAAGCGACTCTCAACCTGTACGCATACAATCCGCATTCACTCACTGGCTACAACGAGAACTAAAAGCCTTCCGACTGGATAAAAGGGATTAACTTGTCACGCTTTTATCCTTGACTATTGCTTAAGAAGTGCTATCGTGATGGCTACTTTTAGTCACGGCAAGTCGTCTTTGAGTTCTCTGGCTAGGCCTCTGTCTACAAAACTCTTTTCATACGGCGCTTTTACCTAGTTTTTTGCCCAGCATTTTTTAACAGGCTTTCATTCCCCTATGCAATCTAGGCCGACTCCACCACTGAATCCGTCGCCAGAGGGCAGCAGTCGCGCCGTCGTTTCGAACTCGGCCTTACCCACTGGCATGCCTACCGGCATTCCTGGTGGCATGCCCAGTGGGACCTCGGTGTACGCACTCAAAGAGCTAGTCGCCAGACTGCAGCGAGAGCAGTATAAAATTCAAGACCTGCTGGGCTCCTTAGGGTTTGCCCTACGCAGCCTAAACAATCTCAGCCAGTTTCTAGAACTCATTCCCATGATTGCTAGCCGAGTCACCGACGCCTCCGGCGGGGCGCTGGTGATGTGTCAGCCCGATGGTCGGTTAATCCTAGAACAGCTGCACTGCTCCGGTGAAAACGACTGCAAAAATGTTCGCCTAGCCCTAGAAATGGCCACACGGCAAATTACCGCCTCTGTGGCACCTGTAATTGGCCCTGCAGAGTCTTCTGGAGCGCTCACCAGCGCAACCATGATGTCGCTAGATAGGCAGGCAGGGCGCTACCTGGGCGCAGACTTTCAAATTTTTGGCACAGCGATTATTGTTCAAAATGTGGAGCGCGGCAGGCTGTACGTTTTCAGCCAGGAGGGCGACTACACCTGGAGCGAGACCCGCCAAAAGCTCGTACGCCTCGTGGCCGACCAAACAGCCGTCGCCATCGAAAATAATGAACTCACCCACGAGCTACGCCACAAAGAAAGGCTCGACCGAGAGCTAGAACTCGGCGCAGAAATTCAGGCGCAGCTGCTGCCTCGGAAGTGCCCCACCATTGAAGGGGTGGATTTGGCAGCCCGCTGCCAAACCGCGAACAAAGTCGGCGGAGACTACTACGACTTCATCCCAACCACCTACGATCAGCTGCGCCAGCCCAACGCCCTAGCCTCCCAAGAAAAACCGTGGAACTTCGCCATCGGCGATGTCATGGGTAAAGGCGTGCCCGCAGGCCTGATGATGACCATGCTGCGGGGCATGCTGCGGGCAGAAATTTTGAACAGTCACTCACCTGGGCACCTGCTGCAGCACTTAAACTGGGTAATGCGCACCGATTTGGAAAGCTCCAACCGATTTGTGACGCTATTTTGCGCTCAGTATGACCCTCGGACGCAGGTGCTGTGCTACGGCAACGCGGCCCACAACCCACCGCTGCTCTGGCAGGCAAACACGGGGCAGGTGGTGCGCCTAGATGCCGACGGCATGCTGCTCGGGCTCGATATGGATACCCACTATCAAGAAAATCAAATTCAGCTGCAGCCGGGCGATACGGTCATTTACTACACTGACGGCTTTACAGAAGCCTCGGACCGCAGCGGACAGCGCTTTGATGAAGAAAATTTGATTGATGCTTTTCGCTGGGCCTGTCGCAATCTTTCTAGCTCAGATGAAATTTTGGACTATCTGTTTGAGATGCTGCAGCGGTTTGTCGGCAGCGATCGCGAAGC
>JBCBIK010000270.1:0-3556 GCA_038524545.1 Cyanobacteria bacterium J06623_4
CGGCGAATGGCGGCAGAGACGGCGGTGACCGCTTCTGACTGGCCGATGACGCGCTCGTGCAGATGACTTTCGAGCTGCAGCAGCTTTTGTCGTTCGGAGGCCATCAGCCGATTGACTGGAATGCCGGTCCAGCGGGCGACAATTTCGGCAATGTCGGATTCTGTTACCTGCTCTCTGAGCATGGTGAGACCTTTGGTTTGCAGGGCCTGTTGAGAGACTTCTAGCGCTTCGAGTTCTCTTTGTATTTCTTCTAGGCGGCCATACTTTAGCTGGGCGGCTCGCTCTAGGTCGTTGGCGCGCTCTGCCTGCTGCATGCGCAGCCGGGTGCGTTCTTCTTCTTCTTTTAGCTCGGTGATGGCATCGAGGGTTTCTTTTTCAGTATGCCATTGCTCATCGAGAACTTTTTGTTCTTTTGAGAGGGTTTCAATCTCTTGTTTGATGCCTGCTAGGCGCTGGCGGGAGGTGCGGCTTGCCGATCCGGCAGCTTTTTCATCTTCGAGGGAGAGTTTCTCCATTTCTAGCTGCTTTAGTCGCCGGTCGATGATTTCAAGATCTTCTGGCTTGGAGTCGATCTCCATTTTTAGTTTGGCAGCGGCTTCGTCGATCAAGTCGATGGCTTTGTCTGGTAAGAAGCGATCGCTCACATACCGATCTGACAATGTCGCTGCAGCCACCAGCGCCGAATCCAAAATGGTGACGCCATGGTGCACTTCGTAGCGCTCTTTCAGCCCGCGCAAAATCGAAACTGCATCTTCTACGCTGGGCTGACCCACATACACCTGCTGAAAGCGCCGCTCTAGGGCCGTGTCTTTTTCAATGTGTTTGCGATATTCATCAATGGTGCTAGCGCCAATGCAGCGCAGGCCACCCCGGGCCAGCACGGGCTTGAGAATGTTGCCCGCATCGACATTGTTTGCCCCGGCACCCGCGCCAACGACGGTGTGCAGCTCATCGATAAATAGCACCACCTGCCCGCCCGACTCGGTCACTTCTGCGAGCACTGAGCGCAGACGCTCTTCAAACTGACCGCGATACTTGGCCCCGGCAATTAAGCTGCCTACATCCAGGGAGATCAGCAGCCGATTTTTGAGAGATTCGGGGACGTCGCCATTGATGATGCGCTGGGCGAGGGCTTCTGCGATCGCTGTCTTCCCAACCCCCGGTTCCCCGATCAGCACCGGATTATTTTTAGTACGCCGAGAGAGCACGTGAATGACCCGGCGAATTTCCTCATCGCGGCCAATCACCGGGTCTAGCTTGCCGGCCCGGGCTTCGGCGGTGAGGTCGCGGCCATACTGATGAAGGGCGGGATATTCTTCTTCGTCACTGTCTGGGGCGGCGGGTTTGCCGGTTTCTGGGGAGGGCGATCGCAGCGTCTGAATCGCCTTCATAATGTGGGAGGTATCCACATCGAAGCCTCGCAGCAGCCGTCTGCCAATGCGCTCATCTTCTACAAAGCCCACCAGCAGATGATCGATAGAGATCAGCTCATCCTGCAAATTTAGCCGGGCGCCATCTGCGGCATCGAGCATTCTATCTAGGCTTTTGCCCAGGTACAGGTTGCTATCGACAGCAACCCGCACCCGCGACTGCCGCTTGGCGAAGGTTTCTAGCTCTTGCAAAATCTGCTCTGGCGACAGCCCCGCCTGCGTCAAAATCACGTCGGCTTTGCCCGCTTGCTCTAGCATTGCCAGCGTAACGTGCTCTACTTCCAAATATTGCTGCCGGAAGCGACGCGCGACGTCTTGCGCTTCGACGATGGCGTCCCAGGCTTTGGCGGAAAACTTATCAGGATCGGTTGGCTGCATAGACAAGGGGGCAAGAGGAATTAGAAGAGCCGTAATCCAAAGCTCAATATTGCAGTATAGCGTGTTCGCTGATATGCACATATGGTGCTTTGAACAACTGGCTCATCATAATCCTTACTCACAAGATGGATGCCAGGACATTGGTAGATATGGTCGCCAACATCAATACCTTCCGTCAGATAGTATGTAATTTAAGAAAAGTTTGGGCTGAGGCGTTCTTGTCCTGATGACTATCGCAGCTGACAAACCAATACAAAGATTTTTGGACTTTGACGAGTTTCTGTCGCAGCATGGCGGGGACAATCGATACGAGCTGATTGACGGTGAGGTTTTTAACGTGGAGCCGACGGGACCTCACGAACAAGTAGCCGGGCTTATCACAAGGAAGGTTTGCTTTCAGATAGAGCTGACGTCGCTACCTTGGGTGGTTCTGCAGCGTCCGTTGTTTCGTCCTCCTAATGTAGACATGACAGCGTTCCGGCCTGATGTTGCCGTTATCGATGAGACTGCTTTGAGCGAAGAGCCGCTCTGGCAGGAGCAGTCAATCCTAACTAAGCTCGCATCGATTAAATTTATCGCTGAAGTGGTCAGCAGCAACTGGCAAAACGACTATTCTCGCAAGTTAGAAGACTACGAGACGTTGGGCATCTCTGAGTATTGGATCGTTGACCATGAGGGGCTGGGTGGGACTCGACACATCGGACGGCCCAAGCGACCTACGCTCTCCGTTTGCGCGATGTTGAAAGGCGAGTATCAAATTCAACAGCTACAAGGAGAGGAGCAGATTGCATCACTGACGTTTCCGGGTTTGAATTTGACAGCAGCAGAAGTATTGAGACCTTCTGGCCGCAGCCTCCAGTAACTGCTTGATCGTGGCTATATCGGATCGCACCGCGTTAGCTGCGCCCCTGAGATAGAACCCGGACGTAAGATCTGCCAATATGGTGGTGTTGGGTAAGTATTTGTCTTAAATACTTACCCTGTTAACTAGCGCGGACAGGTCGTTAGCCATGGCTTACACCACTATTCGTTACAAAACCTACACGGATTACCTAGACGCTGACTTGGGGGCAGACGGGAACTTCCGTTTGCTCAGCAATGGAGAAGTGATTGATTTGCCACCTGAGGATATTAGAAATATTTCTATCGCAGAAGAACTTGCTTTTGCGCTGAAGCAAATCGTTTCTTCTAAGAAGCTGGTGAAGCTGTCGTCTATTGAATTACAGGTGCATCCGGTAGGGGATGGACGGGTAAACCGCAAGCCCGATTTGATCTTGCTCAAACCTGAGCACTGGACATCTGTGGTGGCTTTGAAAAAGGGAGCAATATTATTTGGGATGCTGCCACCTGATTTTGTCGCAGAGGTAGTGAGCCCTGGCAATGAAAATAGCGACAACTATCGCCGCGATTATGAGTGGAAGCGTCAACAATACGAATCGTGGCAAATTCCTGAATATTGGATTATTGATCGCCACCGTCAGCAGGTAACTGTGTTAACGCTAGCGGGTGAGCAGTACACAGAGCGCGTCTACCGCGAAGCGCAGAGAATTGTCTCAGCGGTGTTTCCGACCTTTGACTACTCTGCCGGTCAGCTCCTAGCTGGTGAAGATTGATGTGAGGGGACATTCAAAGCCCGGCAGTAGGGGTGAAGTGAGTGTGTCGGTTGCTATCAGCGTTGCTAGTTTCTGCAGTGCGGCATTTTCTCGTCGGTAAATTTCTATTTCTTTGAGCCGCCAGTTAACAATCCA
>JBCBIK010000271.1:0-3552 GCA_038524545.1 Cyanobacteria bacterium J06623_4
GTTTGGCCATCCGGGCTTCCACCATGAAATCAAGCTATATCAATAGTTCTCTGGCTGCGGTGATGAGGGATAGTGCGGTCACGGGCGCTGTGACGGCCCGTAAAATTACGGTTCCAAGGGAGACAACTTTATATCCCGCACTGGTTGCATCCGTGATTTCGGCGGATGTCCACCCACCTTCGGGCCCAATCATAAAATTGATTCCACGTAAATCTTCTGATATTAAATCAATCTGTATTTTTTGAAGTAAATGGGGCGCTGATTGGCGCGCCGCGCAGATATATTTCAGGGATTGTTTGTCGAACAGGGTGAGTGCTGTTTGAAAATCGACGGGGGGTGAGATTTCTGGGACGATCACTCGCTCGCTTTGCTCTGAGGCTTCTTGCGCGATCCTGCGCCATCTGGAGCGTTTATTGTCGCTGGGTTTTAGGAGGGTGCGATCGCTAATAATCGGGCAGATGTGCGTAATGCCCAGCTCTGTTGTTTGGCGCACAACCTGATCGAAGCTGTTGCCTTTTGGCAGGGCGGCGAGCAGTCGGATCGGGGTGGTGGACGGTGTAAGCGTAGTGGCCATCGTTTCGATGATGTCGGCCTGAGACAGCGATGGCCCGATGGCCGCGAGCCACTGCTGACCCTGTCCGTCTTGAGCGATGAAGCGATCGCCCGGGTGTAGCCGGAGTACCCGGCAGAGATAGTGGGTCTGCTCATGGCGCAGGGTGATGGTCTCGCCTTGGCGCTGAGACGCATCAATTGTGAGTCGCTGGACCATAGACATGAGCTGACTCTAAAAGGCGGACTCTAGAAGAGCTGCCTTAGAAAAGGACCTGTTTGTAGGTTTGTAAATATCAAACCTGTAAATGTCAAAAAATATAACTAGAAAAATTAATAAAGAAGCATGAACGCTGGGCAGGCGGGACGGGGTGTGAAGGCTGCTGGCGTTGTGGCTGTAATTTGTAGCTGTAAAGAGTGTGCTGTAACGATTTTCAGGAATGAGGGCAGTCAGTGCTTATTCGCCCCACTGCAAGATCTCTACATCTACCGGTGCAATGCCAGAACTGTAGGTGCCTAGGTCCCGCGCCGCCTGTTCTGAAATATCTAATGCACCGCCTGAGCGATCATTTACCCTAACGGTAACGACGGCACCGGTGTTGGGATTGGTCAGCTGAACGACGGTATCAAACGGCCAGTGGGGATGGGCTGCTGTGTAGTCGTATCGGCTGAAGATTTCTCCGTTGGCTGTGTAGCTGCCATCGAATCCAGGACCGTACCAGCTAACCCGCATCCGCTCTGCCTGTGCAGAGATGGGCATCAGTAGGTTAGTGCCCAATCCGATGCCCAGTCCGCCGAGAATGAGAAGGTGCTTAGAAAGGTGCTTAGAGAGGTTTTTGAAACGCTGCTTAGAGGGGGACATCTAAACATTCCTTAATTAATTCTTCGGTGACATTATCCCAATTGATGAAATCAATTGCAATATTCTGCAATCACCAAGATGCCGCAATTGTAGACCGGGCGCACTAGGATCGAGCTGTTGTGCCGACATCATGACTATGTACTTCCACCATCTACATTTTTGTGTGAGGGATACCGAGCGTTGGAAGCAATGGTTTATCCGTAAGCTGGCCTTTCAGTCGGCTTCTGCAGGATTGGCCTCTGTCACCCGTGGTGTAGCCATTCTCACGCAAGGCAACATAGAGATTCGGCTTTCATCTCCAGTGGAAGATGCCGCCGCCGAAACCTACCTCGAAAAACACCCGCCCGGACTTGTCGATGTGGCCTTTGCCACTGAACACTTCGAAGCTGTGCTGTCTCATGCGCGGGCTCAGGGTGCACAGTTGCTATCGCCTGTAACGCTCAATGCGGTTGGCCAGCGGCAGTGTCTACTCAAAGGCTGGGCGCATCTTCGCCATACGCTTGTAGAAATTTCTCCTACCTGGGTGAAATCGCGTCAGGCGAGGCTGGCTGTGGCTCGTGACCAGGCGATTGACCCGTCTATTCGGGATTTGAGCTCACAGGAGGTGCTCTCTGATATCGATCATGTGGTGATCAATGTGCCGCAGGGAGAGCTGGCGATCGCAGCTACCTGGTACCAAAAAATGTTTGGCCTGGAGCCCGGTCAGCAGTTTGAAATCAACACGGCCCACTCGGGGCTACGGAGCCTGGTGCTAGTGCATCCAGATGGTCCGGTACAGCTACCGATCAATGAGCCCAGCTCTAGCAACTCGCAGATTCAAGAATTTCTCAATCACAATGGTGGAACCGGTGTGCAGCATGTGGCCCTGCGTAGCCCTGATGCGGTGGGTGCGATCGCTCAGTTTCGGCAGCAAGGGCTAGATCTGCTGCAAGTGCCAGCGGCCTACTACGACAGTCTGCCTCAGCGCCCAGATTGCCCGCTAAAAGATCTGCGTGCGATTCGTGAGCAGCAGCTCCTCATCGACTGGCCGCAGGGGGGTAATCAAGGAATGCTGCTACAGACCTTCACTCGGCCTATTTTTGCCGAGCCCACTTTTTTCTTTGAGATTATTGAGCGGAGTAGCTACCAGGCTCAGGGACGGCTCCAGAGCACCCAAGGCTTTGGTGAAGGAAATTTTCAGGCGCTCTTTGAAGCGATTGAGAGAACTCAGGCGGAGCGTGGCAGTTTGCAATAGGGAAGCCGCAGCGCAGATAGCAAAGTTAGCGCTAGAAAAGAATTTCTAGCGCTAATCCTACGAAGTAGAACCTTAGATCAAACCCTATCTGAGGAAGCCCGTGACGAACCATAGAACAGCGAGGGTTACGCTTGCCGAAAGCGAGGACACCTGGCTTGGGGGTAAGGTCGTACCCTGGCTGGCCATAATCTGGACGATGACTAGGCCCAGACAAAGCCCAACCACTAGCCCGACCGTTGCTAACCCTAGCGATCGCCACAGTCGACGGGTCTTTTTGTTCAAAAAATAGATAGAAGCCATCATGCCTAGCGCTAGTGCCATGGAGGCTCCCAGCGCATCCTCTGATTTCAGCAGCCAGCTCAAGGCCACAAACCCGGCAAAAATCAGCGAAGGCCATAGGAGATCGCTGCTACTATCGGGCTGATCGAGCAGGCCTGAGAGCCACTGCGGGCCTGAACTCTCCGCTAAGTTGCCCTTGAGAGGAGACAATAATTTAGGCTTCGCCTGCTGCTGGTCGCCCAGTCGGATTCGGTCGGGTACCTTGATTTTGCCTTCCTGGCGTAGCCGCAATCGTTCCATCAGGATGGCGTCGTAGGCAGCTTCTATCCCTTCTTTTCTCTGAGGATCGTCCTCGTATTCTGCTGCTAAGCGACTGCGGGCAGACTGAACCTCTTCGAAGGAAGACGACTCTGTCAGTCCTAACGTTTCGTAGTGAACGCTTTGTTCGCTCATGCCTAAACCTCCGAATCGACCCGGTTGTGTGAACCTAACGCACGCTGAACCTGCGTAATGAAGCTCAAGAAAAACCTCTGGCTACAATAAATACGCCTAATTCTAGTCTAACTGGGCAACGACCGAATCGAAAACGTCTTACCGTAAAGTCTTCGAAAAATTTGATACTTCCCCT
>JBCBIK010000272.1:0-3530 GCA_038524545.1 Cyanobacteria bacterium J06623_4
CACTAGAATCTGAATCTAGCGCGTCTACCAATTCCGCCAGTCCCGCTAGGACGCAATTGCCAAAAGTATTTGCTATGGCAAGCGTGCTTGCTCAAGCCAACAATTAACAATCTGCGATTAACAATAATCTAGCAGCAAGGGACATCCGTCAACAGCAGTCTGTCCGTAACTTGCATCACCAGCAGAATCGGTCACCATTTTCTTCTGTCTGAAGGATGAAAAAGACCGTATCCGCTATCAAAAAAGTTCGAAATGGCCGGGAGAATTTAGGTACTTTCGGGTAGAATCCATACCAAATTATCCCGAACATTTTTGTTTTGAACGCCATGGAGGCTACTCCCATCATCACGCCTAACCTGTCGACCGGTCGTCCATCTTCCAACAGCTCTGCTAAGAGCCCGTCCGAATCTGTGATTGAAATCTGGGGAGGCGAGCCTCTCAGTGGCCATATTCCCGTCAGCGGCGCGAAAAACTCAGCCCTCGTTGTCCTAGGGGGAGCGCTTCTGTGCTCACAGACCTGCCGCATTCGCAACATCCCCGACTTAATGGATATTGGTCGCATGTCGAGCGTGCTAGAGGCCCTCGGTCTCTCAGTCTCTCGAAATGGCAGCACCCTCGATATTGATGGTAGCCACATCAGCCATTCCAAAGCCCCTTACGACATCGTCAGTAAGCTGCGCGCAAGCTTTTTCGTGATCGGTCCTTTGCTGGCGAGGCTTGGGGTAGCACGCGTCCCCTTGCCGGGCGGCTGTGCTATCGGTGCTCGCCCCGTAGAGCTACACATTCGCGGTCTGCAGGCGCTGGGCGCGCAGGTCCATATGGATCACGGCGTGGTGCATGCCTACGTCCCTGGCGTACGCGGCAAGCTCAAGGGCGCCAAAATCTATTTGGACTACCCCAGCGTCGGCGCTACCGAAACGCTGATGATGGCCGCTACCCTCGCCGAGGGAGAAACCGTCATTGAAAACGCTGCCCAAGAGCCCGAAGTCGTCGACCTGGCGAACTTCTGCCGCGCAATGGGCGCGAAGATTCGCGGTGCCGGGACCAACACTATCACTATTGACGGAGTACCCAGCCTACACGCGACCGACTACAGCATTATTTCCGACCGGATTGAGGCCGGTACCTACCTAGTTGCCGGGGCGCTCACTCGCTCCACAATTACAGTTGGCCCAGTAGACCCCGACCATCTCTCGCCGCTCCTGGCTAAGCTACGTGAGACGGGCTCCACTGTGGAGATCGACGAAGGTAATATCATTCGCATTTCGCCCGGCGAAAAAATCTTACCTACAGATATTCAAACGCTGCCCTACCCTGGGTTCCCAACGGATATGCAGGCCCAGTTTATGGCCCTCCTCACCCTGGCCGAGGGCAACAGCATGGTGACTGAGACGGTCTTTGAAAACCGCTTGCAGCACGTCGCTGAATTTAATCGCATGGGCGCAGATATCAAGGTGAAGGGCGACTGTGCGATTGTGCGCGGCGTCAGTCACCTGTCGGGCGCACCGGTGACAGGGAGCGATTTGCGAGCGTCTGCAGCACTGGCGATCGCAGGCTTAGCCGCCCAAGGCAAAACCACCCTCTACGGCCTACATCACCTAGACCGCGGCTACGAAAAATTTGAAGAGAAGCTCACCAACGTCGGCGCTCGACTCAGACGCATTCCGCTGAGCGAAGCCGACAGCGCAGCTCAACCCACCCACACTAAGACGGCCACGTCTACGGCGGAAGCGGTACTTGCTAAAGCTGCTGCCGCGAACAACTAGAATCAGGACGCCCAATCGGCATTCGAAGCCTCCGTTCAAAATCACTGACAATAGGGATCTCGCTATACTGACGAGAAGACCTACTGTCAGTGATTTTGCGTTCTTACCTCGTGTTCCATGGTAGCCACTCCTTCTTTTGACACTTTTGACAAAACACCGCTCATCGGGCTCAATGCCGACCACTTTCGCCATCCGCTCGATCGGCAAGCTACCCAAGCGCTCAAGCAGCTACCTGGGCTAGATGTTGCCATCCGTAGCTTGCTAGGACCCATGGGCGAGCAGTTTTTCTATTTAGAAAATATTGCTGCTAGCGTTTTGGTCGGGCCAGACCAGCTCCCTGACATTTACAAGCTGCTAGTCGAAGCAGCCAGCGTCTTAGATTTAGAGACACCGCAGCTCTACATCAAGCAACACCCAGTGCCCAATGCATACACATTTGCTATGCGGGGTAAGCAGCCCTTTATTGTGGTGCACACGTCGCTCATCGAGCTGCTAAACCCAGCCGAGTTGCAGGCGGTCATCGGGCACGAGCTTGGCCACCTCAAGTGCGACCATGGGGTGTACCTGACTCTGGCAAATCTGTTGACTCTGGCAACCAGCCAGCTGCCCTTCGGCGCGGTACTGATGCAGAGCTGGCAATCTCAGATTATGGAATGGGTACGCTGCGCAGAATTTACGTGCGATCGCGCTGCGCTGCTCGCCACCCAAGACGCTCGCACCGTCGCCGCCGTCCTCATGAAACTAGCAGGCGGCTCACCCACCCTATCTCCCCAGCTAAACCTAGACGCCTTTATTGCCCAAGCCAACGCCTACGACGCCATCAGCGAAAGCGAACTGGGCGAAGTCCTCAAACGCATGAAAACCGACGAACTCAGCCACCCCGTTCCTGTGCTCAGAGCCAGAGAAATCAACCGCTGGGCCACCACGCCCGACTACCAAAGCCTGCTAGAGCACCGTCCCCTAGTAGTTACCAACCCAGAAAACAGCGCAGACAAGGCACCTGCCAAGCCTGCTGGCAACTGGCTGAACTGGTAGGCCGAACTGGCAAATAGGCTCTGTAGAAAACGATGCGTCCAAGTAGGAAAAAATCTTCAACAAGGGCCCTCAATTCGGTATACTGATGAACCTACCGGGCAAGTGGCGGAATTGGTAGACGCACCACACTCAAAATGTGGCGGCTTCGGTCGTGAGAGTTCGAGTCTCTCCTTGCCCATCTAAGTCTGTTCAACCTGTTCCCTTTCCGTGCGAAGAAAGCGAAACTAGGCAACCAACGATTCGGAGCATTGACAAACTTTCAGTGGCAAAAGCGCGCAAGACGTACTTTCCTCACTGCCTAATGGCGCCATGGAAACTACAATAGTGTTGCAAGCTCAACAATGGGAGTATCCGCGATGGCTCAGCAGCTCAAGCGCTGGGAATCACCACGACGCAAAGGACGAAACCACAAAGGACGGGGCGGCTCTGCAAAACAGCGACAGTACAAGAAAAGGCAGAAGCTACTCATGAAGAAGCTTCGCCAGGGTGACACAACCCACGCAAACAGCCCCCAAACCCAAAAGACAAAAAAAGGAGAAGCCTCTGAGCTTCTCCTTTTTTTGTCTTTTGAAACACGCTGCGTAGGCACCTGGCTGAAATCAAGCGACTTTACCCACTGAAAAAAAGCTGCCGGATGAGGGGGAAGCCCCCCTGAAATACCTATCAGCCATAAGGGGCGAAACCCCTCATTTATCTAGGCTTTTCAGACTTTTTGAATGTACAAAACTT
>JBCBIK010000273.1:0-3518 GCA_038524545.1 Cyanobacteria bacterium J06623_4
GGCGGTATCTGCAATGGCAGGGCTACCAGGTGCGCTACGTGCAAAACTTTACCGATATTGACGACAAGATTTTGAATCGGGCGCGAAAAGAAGGGAGCACGATGCAGGCGGTGAGCGATCGCTACATTGACGCGTACTTTCGAGATATTCGCCGCCTCAACATTCTTGATGCCGATGAGTATCCCAGAGTCACAGAACATATCCCAGCGATTCGTGAAATTGTTCAGGCGCTCATAGACAAAGACTACGCCTATGCCGTTGAGGGGGATGTTTACTACAGCGTGCAGCAGTTTGCAGACTATGGCCGACTGTCTAAAAGAGATTTGAGTGAAATGCAGGCAGGGGCAGGCGGACGGGTAGCTGTGCCAGATCCAGATCAAAAGAAAGGAGAGCAAAAGAAGCGAGATCCGTTTGATTTTGCACTGTGGAAAGCGGCGAAACCAGATGAGCCTGCATGGGAGTCTCCCTGGGGTGAAGGGCGACCGGGGTGGCATATTGAATGTTCTGCCATGATTCGCGCTCGGTTGGGCGAATCGATTGATATTCATGGCGGTGGCGGCGATTTGGTGTTTCCTCACCACGAAAACGAAATTGCCCAGTCCGAGGCGCTGAGCGGGCAACCGCTGGCCCGCCACTGGCTGCACAACGGCATGGTGACCGTGGGCGGCGAGAAAATGTCTAAATCTCTGGGGAATTTCACCACGATTCAGGCATTGCTAGATGGCCAGTGGCCCCCGTATCCGCAGCCCGTGGAGCCGATGGCGATTCGGCTGTTTGTATTGCAGGCTCACTACCGCAAGCCGCTGGATTTTACTGCGAGGGCGATCGCAGCCGCCGAAAAAGGATGGCAAACCCTGCGCACCGCGCTCACTGCAAAGCTACCAATCGGATCCGACGCAGTCGATCAGCTAGATACTGAGGCTATAGAACGATTCCAAACCGCGATGGATGACGATCTCAACACTGCTGCTGCGCTGGCCGTTCTATTCGAGCTGGCTAAGTCCATTCAGCGAGCGGTGAATGTGAGGCAGCATCAGGCCCAGGATCAAAACCAAGCAGAGGAACAGCTATCCGATCAGCAACTGCACACCGCGCAGCAAACACTATTGCAGTTAGCAGACGTTCTAGGACTAGAAGCTGACGTGGAGCCAACCGCAATGTCTGAGGATATCGACATTACTTGGATTGAAGACTTGATTAATCAGCGTCAAGTTGCCCGTCAGGAGAAGCGCTATGCAGAGAGCGATCGCTTGCGAGACGAACTGCAAGCAGCAGGCATCACCGTCGTAGACTTGCCCAATGGACAAACAGAGTGGCATCGCTAAGGTTCACAACCAAGTTGACAGCCAGCCTGACAAGCAAAATTGACGGCCACGACTTACCGCAAGACTGAAATTTTTACTGTAGGATGATAATGATTATCATTCTAAATTTTATAGATATGATCTCTTCTGCCCAAACTCTATCGCCACCGTCATCGGATAGCGCCAATCGTTCTGAGAAGCTATTGCGCATTCGACATACCTGCGCCCATGTTTTGGCTATGGCGGTGCAAACCCTATTCCCTGGGACGAAGGTTGCGATTGGCCCCTGTACGGAGAATGGGTTTTACTACGATTTTGATCGCGAGATAGCGTTTACTCCAGATGATTTAGAAAAGATTGCGGCAGAGATGAGGCGGATTATTCGCGCCAATATGCCAATCATCCGTGAAGTGGTCGAGAGGAAAGAGATTCAAGCAGAAATTACCACCCTAAAAGAACCCTACAAGCAAGAAATTCTCGACGGCATTCCGACAGAAGAACCTATCACGCGCTATTTCATTGGCTGTGTAGACGCTCTTCCTGATGGAGCGGAATCGTCTTTATTGAACTTTTCTGCCGATCAGTTGACCCAGAAAGAGATGGGTAAAGATTGCTGGTGGGACCTGTGTGCAGGTCCGCATCTGAATTTTACTGGTGACATTAACCCGGATGCGTTTGCGCTAGAAAGTGTGGCTGGGGCCTACTGGCGGGGCGACGAAACGAAGCAACAACTGCAACGCATTTACGGTACGGCCTGGGAAACCCCAGAAGAGCTGCAAGCTTACCTACACCAAAAAGAGGAAGCCAAAAAGAGAGACCACCGCAAACTTGGTCAAGACCTTGACTTGTTTAGCATTCAAGAAGATGCAGGCGGCGGGCTAGTCTTCTGGCATCCGAAAGGAGCCAGGATGCGACTGATGATGGAAGACTACTGGCGCTCAGCTCATATCGACACAGGTTATGACCTGCTTTATACGCCCCATGTGGCCAATCTCGATTTGTGGAAGACCTCTGGGCACTTCGATTTCTACGGGGAGAACATGTTTGACCCGATAGAAATTGAGTCGCAACAGTATCAGCTCAAGCCAATGAACTGTCCGTTTCATGTCTTGACCTATCAGAGCCGGCTGCACTCCTACCGAGAGCTGCCCATCCGCTGGGCAGAGCTGGGAACGGTTTACCGATATGAGCGTTCGGGGGTACTCCACGGACTGATGCGGGTGCGAGGCTTTACCCAGGATGACGCCCACATTTTCTGTCTGCCCGATCAGGTGGCTCAAGAGATTTTAGGTGTGCTGAATCTCACAGAAACCGTTCTCTCGGACTTTGGCTTTACCGAGTACGAAGTCAATCTCTCCACTCGTCCGGCGAAGTCAGTGGGCACTGATGATATCTGGCAGTTGGCCACCGATGCGCTGGTAGACGCGCTGAATACAAAAGGGTGGGACTATGTGACTGACGAAGGCGGCGGTGCATTTTATGGGCCTAAAATCGATATCAAAATCAAAGATGCAATTGGTCGACTGTGGCAATGTTCCACCATTCAAGTCGATTTCAACCTGCCAGAGCGATTTGATATGAACTATGTTGCGGCAGATGGGTCACGTCAGCGACCGATTATGATTCATCGGGCCATTTTGGGATCGCTGGAACGATTTTTTGGCATTTTAGTAGAGAACTATGCAGGCGACTTTCCGCTGTGGTTAGCGCCTGTGCAAGTGCGCCTGCTGCCTGTGAATGACAAGCAGCGTGACTATGCTGAAGCCACAGCCCAGCAGCTACGAGAGCAGGGCTTTCGGGTGGAGGTCGATGCCAGTGGCGATCGCCTTGGCAAACGGATTCGTACAGCGGAGTTAGAGAAAATTCCCTTGGTTGCCGTTATCGGTCAGCGTGAAGTGGACGGGCAAACCCTGAGTGTCCGCGCTCGTCAGTCTGGAGACTTGGGCGCACTGCCAGTGAGCGATCTGTGTGAGAAGATGCAGATTGCGATTCTCCAAAGGAGAGGCTCCGCCAACGCCCAAAAAACTCGATTCTAAACAGCTACACTCCACTAGAGAATTCAAACCCAATTTGTCCAAACTTGTAGAAGCCTATGCCTGACTCTAATCCTCCCGGCAATCCTGGCATCACACTAGTCGCTGGCCCACCGGGAATTGGTAAAACAACCTGGATTAGCCAGTTCCTTGCTGATTCTGATCAACCGCTGTTCTATCT
>JBCBIK010000274.1:0-3465 GCA_038524545.1 Cyanobacteria bacterium J06623_4
CTCCCCACTCTGCGAGAAGAGCAAAGCTCTACGGGAGAAGGATTTAGGATGAGGGAAATGCAAGGTGTACTGGGACTTTCCGACATTTGTCTCATAGCTATGTGTACACGGGAGCCCTGAGGGAGAAGGACTTTGAGCTCCCTCTCCCCCAGGGAGAGGGTTGGGGTGAGGGCGGCAGGAACTGTGCATCTTATTGAATCCTCATTCCTAAGCTGACGGCAGAAGCTACCCGAGTTCTCTCGCGTATCCCTGCCGCCCCTCCGACGCTAGCAGTGCTTTCCATTCTGAGTAGCCAAGTACTTTGCAGCGGCGAGTGAGTAGCAAGCTAAGGCTAGCGAGTACTGCTAGGTGAGAAGCGATCGCACCGAGCAGTATCAGCCCGCTGGCACCACCCACCACATGGCTTGAAAATGCTGTGGTTAGCCAAAGGTAGTTGGAAACCCCACTGTAACTATCGACGCCCAGCATTGCCAAGATTATGGGCCATCCGCCAATGACAGCGGCGACAGTACCCGCAGCGACCCAGCGCCAGTGGTGCAGGTTCATCAGTGCAATTAGCTGAATGATGAGTGCGCAAGCTAGCAGTACGGAAGCGCTTATCAGCAACCCAAGAAATTCGCCAGACGCTGCGATGATGTGTCCTTTGAGATGATAAACACCACTGCCTAGCAGCAGCACGCTACCCATAATGCATAGATTTAGAAAGTAGGCGAGCGTAGAAGGACTGTTGTCGTGCAGCAGCAGGTCTCTCATTAGGCTGTTGCCGGTTGGTCTGTTTTTCGTCTGGCTGTCTCTCAGTTGCTCATCGATTGACAGGGCTTTGGATCCTTCACGAGGCTGCTGATGGCGGTATCGCGTCCAGTCTAGGAGGGTCTGCTTCGCAGGCAACAGTAAGAACATCAGCACAATGCACCAAATCATCATTGAAACGCTGTAGCTCCAGAAGGCTGTCATCAGCGAGCGGGCATAGAGGCCTTCTCTCACCGGAATGGTTTGTAAGTCAAAACCAATCACAACCACTGAAAAGAAAACCGTTAGCCCATAGCTCTGTCGCTTGCTGATAGTTGTTTTAGTCGGCGACTGAAACTTGCGCTTCAGAGCCACCCAAAACCAAAGCCCCAGCCCAATGGCATTCACCAGCGCAAAGGCCCAGAACAAATTGGCATGATGGCCCACCGGGAGCAGAAACCAGCCCAGCTCTCTATACCCGTGCAGACGCTCACCCTGACTAAAGGCCCAGTCGGTTCGGCTATCTAGTCCCATTACTTTCCAGTCGGCAAGCAGGTGCAACGGGCTGAACAAACGAAACCAGTCCCCGGCAAACTTGTAGTGTTCAAATTCCCAGCCCAGCAGCAGTAGCCCGCCGCTAAGCGCAGATATCAGCCAGGTTTGAAAGCCCTGAAGCTTTTCAGCCAGCAGCGCAAACCACAGCGCAGCGGCGTAGTAGCAAAAAGCGATCGCACCCAGCAACACATAAAATAACCCCAGCCGCCCCATCGGATAGCCCGCCATCGCCCCCGCGCTCATGTGCAGTGGCAGCAAAGCACCCACACCCAGATACAGCAGCACCGGCACCCCCAGCAGCTTACCGGTCAAAATTTGCTGCCCAGGCTGCGGACTCATCCGCAAAAAGTTCAGCGTCCCCCGCCGACTCTCCTTCGACAGGTCAGCCGCCAGCAAATACACCCCACCGATGATCAGCACCCATACCATCACAAAGCTGGCATCGCGAAAGATATCTGCCCATACAAAAGGCCAGTTAATCAGAGGCTTATCCCACTGATCTAGCTGACAGTGAGATATGTTTTCAACCACAAGACAATAGCGAGCATTGGCATTTTTATGGACTGGCAGTTCAACGAGCGTCTTTAATATCAGCACGCCCTGCACCACGGCAGAGAGTAAAAAGGTAAAGAGCAGATTGCGCCATTTCAATCTTCCTTGCCATTCGCGCAGCAGCTGAGGGTTCAGCTGTCCGACTCGGTCGAAGGCCGTTTCTGAGAGGCGGCGGGTAAGACGGCGGGTGAAGGTAAAAAACATCATGAGACTTGCTTGTGGTCTAGGTGTTTGAGAAAAATGGTTTCAAGGTCTTCGCGGGTATGGTGAAACTGACGGACGGGAATGTCCGCCGCAATCAGCGACTTCAGCAGGTCGCTAGCCGCCGCTTCATCGCCAGTAAAGGTGACGCACACTTCCTGCTCAGAGACAGCCGTTTGGTCCGCTACCCATGGGCAGCTTTCCAGCACCTGCGCGAGGGCAACGCGATGGCGGCGGCTCTCTTCTGAAGACTTACCCAGCACCCCAATGAAAATCTGCTGACGGCTCAACCGACTGTAGAGATCTGCCAGTGGCGCACTCTCCACAAGGTAGCCCAGCTCCATAATGCCGATGGTGCTGCAGAAGTCTGCCAGGTCACTGAGCACATGAGACGAAATAAGAACTGTCATGCCGTCCTGCTGCAGCGTTTTGATAATGTCTCGAAACTCCATGCGGGCGACTGGGTCGAGACCAGAAACGGGCTCATCTAGCACCAAAACGGAGGGCTGGTGGATGATGGCACGCGCTAGGCCTAGGCGCTGCTTCATGCCGCGAGAGAGTTCTGTCGTGCGGCTGCGGTATTTGCTGTGCAGCTGCACTAGTTCAAGGATGTTGTAAATGCGATCGCGTCGATGCCGGTGAGGAATGCCATACAGCCTGGCGAAGTAGTCTAAATATTGCCAAACCGTGAGGTCGTCATAAAGAGGATAGTCGTCGGGCAAGAAGCCAATGCAGCGCTGCAGGTGAGGCAGGTTTCGATCTTGCCGGAAGGGTTCACCCTGAATGGAGATGTCGCCGAGCGTCGGCACTTCTGCACCTACCATCATCGACATCAGCGTTGTTTTGCCCGCACCATTTGGGCCGATGAGGCCGTACACTTCGCCCGGAAATAGGTCTAAATGCACATCGCTGACGACGGTTTTTCGCTGGAAGCGCTTCGTGAGGCCACGCACCGAGAGCGTCGGCGTTTGGTCGGCTGCGTGAGGGGCTGAAAGATGAGGAGTGGCCATGGGCGAAGGGAGGTAGTGGCGCTGGCAAGACTATTTACTTGAGGATAGTTGATCCAAGCTTCAACGGTGCTGATATGTATTTCGGAGGAAACGGAAAATAAGACTGAGCGCTTAGGGAAGCGCAAATTAATAATGTCCCTACACTCAGCATTGCTGTCACCCTCTCCCTAAATCCTTCTCCCCGAGGGCTCCCGTGTATACATAGCTATGAGACAAATGTCGGAAAGTCCCAGTACACCTTGCATTTCCCTCATCCTAAATCCTTCTCCCGAGGGGAGAAGGACTTTGAATCCGGTCCCCCTTCTCCCTTTGGGAGCAAGGGGTTAGGGGATGTAGAGCTTGCTCTTCTCGTAGAGTGGGCAACGGGATGTGACGCCTCTCTCGGACTTATGTGTACACGGGAGCCCCGAGGGAGAGG
>JBCBIK010000275.1:0-3463 GCA_038524545.1 Cyanobacteria bacterium J06623_4
AAGAAGCCGAAGCTGCGGGCTACACGATTGTGTACAACCGCGAAGAGCTGATGGCTGTCGACACCGAAGGGACCGACCGTTTGCTCGGCATCTTCGCCGCAGAAGACACCTACAACGACACCTTTGAAGACAATCTGCGCGACCAGGGACTTGTCGATGAGAATGGTGACTTGCTGCTCTACGGCCAGCCACCGCTCAATCCTAATCCGCCCACTGTGGCCGAAATGATGGAAGTGGCGCTCCCCATTTTAGACAGCGACCCCGATGGGTTCATGCTGGTGCTAGAAGAAGAAGCCACCGACAACTTTGGTAACAACAACAATGCAGCAGGCACCATCGAAGCGGCCTTGCGAGCAGACGAAGCCATTGGCCTAGCCCTAGACTTCGTCGACAATGTCGACCCCAATACCCTAGTGCTAACGGCAGCCGACTCCGATGCGGGCGGTCTGGAAGTAGACGACACCCCTATCGGTGAAGGCACCTTCGGACTCACTGAACCAGAATCGGACTTCACCATTCGCACACAGGCTGAAACTCAAGCCTTTGGCCCCGGCGCAGACGGTACCCTGGTTGAGCTAGACGACGTAGACGGCAGCAACAACGGGAACTTCGAGCCCTTTGTAACCGGTGCACCCGATGCAGATGGCGATGTCTTCGACTTTGGCGTTGCCTGGGCCAGCCTTACCGATGTCAACGGTGGCATTGTCTCAAAGGCTTACGGTCTCAACTCAGAAGACCTACCGGCCACAGCAGACAATACCGACATGTATCGCCTGATGTACCAAACCCTCTTTGGCGTAACGCCTGAAGAGGTGGCAGCAACCCGGCTGCGCGGCACTGACGGAGATGATGAAATTGTTGGCACTGAGATTGACGAGACCCTGACAGGGCTGGGCGGTAACGACCTACTGGCAGGTGGCCTCGGAAACGATGTCATTGATGGTGGCGATGGCGACGACGTCTTGCGCGGCGACGACAATAGCCGTAGCCCAGGCAGCGACATCGGTGGCGATGACATCATCTTCGGTGGTGCAGGTAGCGATCGCATTGGCGGAAAGGGCGGCAACGACATGCTCTACGGCGGCGAAGACGACGACCTAATCTGGGGCGACGATGGCGACGACCTGCTGTACGGCGGCCTCGGCAACGACCGGCTAACCGGTGACAACTTCTCCGGCGGGCAGGGCGCAGATATCTTCGTTCTGGCAGCAGGCGAAGGCACTGACACTATTGTCGACTTTGAGGTGGGCACAGACTTCATCGGTCTGGCAGGCGGCCTCACCTTCGGTCAGCTCACGCTCATGGAGGACAAAGTTCTCTTTGGTGAAGAAGTGCTGGCTAGCTTGAATGGCATCTCGGCTGACTCGCTCAGCAGCGCTGACTTCGTCACGGCGTAGATGTTGCAGCATCGGTCAGAGCGCAGCGATGACCAGATGAGAACAAGATGACTCCCTCATAGAGGCGCTGAGTAAGTCGATCATTGGATCGTCTTACTCAGCGCTTTTTTATCGATTGCTAAAGTCACAAACACCTCACGGCAGCGTGTTCGCAATCCTAGAATCAGCTGGCTAGAATCAGCTAATGTGGTGCTTTACGCTATAGTGTGGATGCCAGCAGGTACGTTCGCTTTACAGGTAATTTGGGCGCGATCGCAGCAAGAAGATCAGCCGTTTTTAAGGTCAATTTGCTGGCAAGGAGAATCACCCGCCCTAGCAACCCTTTCCGATCAGGAAATGCTTCAGCTGTACGAGCGAAACTGGCGCTATAGAGGCGTGCTCGCTGATTTGAGCGAGAGAGAAAAAGCAATACTGCTCGATGTAGCCACCAAATATCAATCATGGCTAGTTAGCGAGCTATCCTAGGCCCCTACTTCCCCAGCCATCACTCTCAGTCTCAACACTGCACTGCCCGCTTGAAAGAGATTTATTGAAAGAGACTAACGGCAATCAAAACCGTGCCAACGCCAGATGTTGCAAGCATACCGTAGAAAGCTTGCTTGGCTTTCGTCGTGGCGGCTTTGGCAAGCTCAGCTTCTGCCTTAAGAGAAATGATAAATCTGTTTTTCCCTTCTGTTGGTTTGCGGAGAGTGAGCCGGGCTGTGGCATCGGTAGCCATGCCAATCACTAGCGCATCTCGGCCAATCGGCAAGATGGATTCTTCGTACTGGTAGCCGATGGTGCGTCCGGGACCGTGAGAGGCCTGACGAGGCAGGCTAATCGAGAATTTACCAAAGCTGATTTTTCCACCTGACGATGAAGATTCTCTTTGAAACTCAGAGAGCACTTCAATGGTTTCTATATTGTCCGCATCGTCTGGCTGAACTTTGATTTTGCCGGTGGCATCGACGAGCCAAAAGGGTGTGGACTGGGTGTCATTGGAGATTGTTTCAGACTTTTGTTCTGTTTCTTTGACTCGATTGCCGTTGCTATCTTTTTTGTAGGAAATTTCTTCGTATTTTCTGATGACTTTGCTGGTGTAGTAAACGCAGTCGACTTTCTTAAGCTGCGATCGCAAGGGTTGATCGCACTGAATCTCTCCCTGCACTTTCACATAGTCTTGCCAGCTGCCGCCACCGATCTCCTCAGCGACACCCTCAGCCGTTTGCCGAATCTGCTCAGTAGTGCAAGGCCGCGCCAGGCGAATGCAAGCAAGCCGCGCTAGCTGAGAACGCCGGAAAAAGAATAGAAAAATACTGACAATGAATAAAAGCCCGCCGATAAAAGCCATGCCCTTGACCTATCCAACCATCGATAAGCCAAGGATGCCCAGAAGATAGGCGACTTTATTATTTGCGAACTCGATACGACACATCACCTAACCCCTCTGGTGTTTCCGAATCGTTTTTGTAATCTGCTTCCACCGCGCTTTGGCATTGCCCTGCGCCTGCTTGTCTTGCCGCCTGTACTGATAAGCCTGTTCTCTCTGAAGTTTCTGATAGCTGTTCCATCACTCACGAGAAAGCTCACCCGAGCTATCGCAGCCTGAACCGCAGGTACCGGTCGTCAATCACCACTAATTTCAACTAGCCTTTCGCCTGTATGCAGTAGCGCGATCGCCTCAGTCAAAGCAGCACTAAAAATCTCCTTTAATCTCTTATTTGAGGTATTCCCACAAGTCAGCCAAATAATTTGCGGCGGTGGCCCTAACCTTTCTACTAAGTCAACAAAGTCACTATCTTTCGTAATCAGAATCGCATTTTGAGCTTTGGCAGCTTCAAATATCTGCGCATCTTCGGCATCACGCAAACCCAGATCACGCAGGGCAAACGCTTGAACATCAAAATTGATACTCAACCAGTTAGCAAAAGCCGGTGACAAGTGAGCATCTATCCACAGTGTGGTCATGCCACTAGTCGAGGATGATTTAGCCTACGAGCGGCGTAGCTCAAAGAGGCTTTGAGATCGTCTGGTTCTAGGTCAGGAAGCTCCTCTAAAACTTCCTCAGCGCTCAACCCTGCCGCAAA
>JBCBIK010000276.1:0-3415 GCA_038524545.1 Cyanobacteria bacterium J06623_4
TCTTTGCTGACGGGGCTAGTGGTGGTGGGGCAGGCGGTGGCGGTTCTGTTGTTTCACCGGCGGCGATGGCGGGAGTATGGGTTGGCGACTGGCGGGGCGCTGCTGAGCTTGGGGCCTTGGATTTGGGTGGTGGTGAGCCACTGGCAAACGCTGCAAGACAATACGCAGTGGACGACGGTGCCGATTCCGTTTTACGAAATTATGGGGACTTGGTTTTACAGTTTGGCGGTGGTGTTTTTTGATGTGCCGGTGGGGGTAAGGGTTTGGGTGTTGGTGCTGCAGGTTGCGATCGCGCTGGGGGTAATTGCAGCGATTGTTTGGGGCGGGGTGGTGTTGGTGCGGGAGGTGCCGCGTAGGGTGTGGGGATTTGTGCTGGCGGGGGCGTTGGCGAATCCGGTGTTGTTGATGGTGCTAGATGTGGCGCGTAATGGGCAGACGACGGCGCCGCGATATTTGATCCCGGCGCAGCTGGGGGCTTTGTTGGTGTTGGCGTTTTGGTTTGGCCGGGTGGTGGTGGTGTCTGGGATGGCCGGGCGAATTGGGCGCGGAGTATTGATGGGTTTGTTGTTGTTGAGTGTGGTGTCTGGGTTTATCTGGCAGCCGTCGCCTTATTTAAAGAGTCGGAATTTGAGTAATGCTGAGATTGTTGAATTGTTGAATGGGGCGGAGGCGCCGCAGGTGGTGAGTATGCCGCGTCATATTCAAGATTTGATGTCTTTGAGCTATGGGCTGAGGGCGGATACGCGGTTTTATGTGTTGCCGGAGGAGGTTTCGCCTGTGGGGGTGCTGGCGGAGTTGTTGGAGGGTGGGGAGGATGTGTTTTTGTTTGCGCCTTTGGCGGAGATGGTGGAGCGGGTGTCGACGGAAATAGAGGGGAGTGTGCGGTTGGTGTATGAGCCGCCGCCGTTGATTGCTGGGGGGTTTCCTTTGACGGTTTGGCGGGTTGAAGAGGGCGGGAACCGATGAGGGTTGCGATTGTGAGTTCGGGGTTTTTGCCGGTTGTCGATGGGGTGACGGTGTCGCTGTATGAGCGGCTGAAGGTGTTGAGTGGGTTGGGGCATGAGGTGTTGGTGCTGTGCCCGGAGTATGGGTCGCTGGAGGCGGTGTATCCAAACTGGCGGGCGTTTGTGGGGGAGGTGTTGCCGGGGGTGCGGGTGGTGGGGTTGCCGAGTGAGCCGTTTATGGGGGTGGGGTTTGAGCGAAATTTGAGCGGGCGGGCGAGGGAAGTGGTGAATCGAGAGCTGGCAGCGTTTGGGCCGGTGCTGGTGCATGTGGATGAGCCGGATCGGATCTTTTTGGGGATGTTGCGGGCGGTGGGGGTGGACTATGCAAAGGGTCAAGGGATTCCTTGTGTGGGGTTTTATCACACGAATTTTATTGACTATATAGAAGACTTTTTGCCGTTGCCGAAGTCACCGGTTTGGAAGCCGTTTTCTCGGCGGGTGGTGGCGGGGGTGCAGTGGTTTTCGATGTTGTTTATTCGGCCTGTTTTTCATGCGTATGATGCGGTGCTGGTGTCGAGTGGGGCGGCGCAGGCAAGGCTGCAGGCACTGGGGGTGAGGAATGTGGTGTGCGATCGCTATCTTGGTGTCGATGTTGATAGATTTTTGGCGCAGCAGCGGTCTCCCGATTTCTTTCAGAAAACGTACGGCATTGAGGAGATTGAAGATAAAGTAACGCTCACTTTTTTAGGGCGGCTAACGCCGGATAAGGGCTGGCAGTTTACGCTGAAGGCTTTGCGTGCGTGGGCGAAAGACCCGGCGAATGCTGAGCTGAAAGATCAGGTCGCATTCATCGTTGCGGGTGAAGGGCCGCTGCGCGATGAGATTGCGGCGACTTTACAGCAAATAGGACTGACGGTGCGTTTTTTAGGGCGGATTGCGCCGGGGGCGGTGCCTGCCCTGCTCAAAAATAGCGATGTGCATGTGACCACGTCTGAAAAGGAGACGCTAGGGCTGACGGTGCTCGAGGCGTTTGCCGCAGGGATTCCGGTGGTGGCACCGGCGGCGGGTGGGGTGGCGACACTGGTGCGCGATGGGGAAAATGGGCTGCTGTTTGCACCGCAAGATGCGGCTGGGTTTGGGCGGGTGCTATCGCGCTTGGTGAGGGATAGTGCTTTGCGAGAAGTGATGGGTCAGCAAGGGCAGCAAACTGTGATGGCCTACCGCTGGGAGAAGGTAGTGGGGAATTTGGTCAAGACTTGGGAGCGGCAGCTTGCGCTCTCGAAGGGCGATTTACCATTGAGTGCAAAGCGCTAAGTACGGTGGCAGAAAACTTAGATGCCTGTCGAGAAGCTTGGTGGAAGTACCATGGCAACCTATGAAGATGACAGACTTGCTACATCTGCTCGCTATATCGCGACCAGTCGAGAATTGGAGATCACCCTAGATGATGGTTCTAGGCATTTGATCCCAGTCGACAAGCTAGAGATGGTCGAAAGCACGCCGGACGCATACGTTCCAAATGCGAGACCTACCGACCAACTGCTTAGCGATGTAAAAGTTTGGGGTGGCGGTTCTGCTATTTACTGGGAGCAGATAGCGCAAGTGTTTTGGGTCGACGAGCCGCTTGCGGATATCTATGGTCGCCCAGCTCGGATGGAAAGCCTATCTGTTATGACGATTATCCATTGAAGTGTGAGCTAAAGTGGCAAATACTGAACTTGGTTAAGGGCTTCTTCTAGCGTGCTTGCTTTTGCAATGGTTTCTAATTCTCTAACGCAAGCACCGATGCCGATGCCTAGAGGATGAGAGTAAACAACGCCTGAAAAAGCGATGCCCGCTTTTTGCTTCTGACAGGCAAGCACCAGCAGATCATCGTCTCTAGTAAATAAAATTCTTTTGAGTTCTGTGGCTCTTGCTAATACCTGTGGGTCAGATACCCCAGCTCGTCCATCTTCTTGAACGGTCAGAACGTCAACATCGCATAATCGCAAGCCTACTGTAATTTGGCGAGGAACGTTCTCGTCCATGTAGAAGGCTACGCTCAACGGATGACGCCTCGCTCCTTCAGCTTTTGAGCAATGCGTGAGGCCGGTACCCGATGCTGAAGGATTTCAACTTTTGCGAGGCGCTGTTTCATGTCGTTGTCGAGATCAGTTTGATGGTCCCAGTAGTAGGCGAGGGCTGAGTAAATTTTGCCAAGGGCAATATGAGGATACTGAAAATGCAGCTCCTCAGGGCTCCAGCCATAAGCAAGATGGGAGGTAATTAGCTCTACCACTTTCATGGTGGTGCCTTCGATAATGGGAACTCGCTCCTCATTGAGTTGAATGTGTTTGTAGCCTGTCGCTAGGTAGGTCACTGGGAGATCTCCAAAGGACTTGTCCCTAATTCTAGGCGATTGGTAGCACTCGTGGATGTGCTCATGAGCGAACGAATACGCCTAGGCTCTCTAACTTTTGCGGGTCGTCTTC
>JBCBIK010000277.1:0-3348 GCA_038524545.1 Cyanobacteria bacterium J06623_4
GATGATTCTGAGAATTGTAGGCTTTGACCTCTTCGCATTCTGCCAAGAGCACATCGACACCTCCCTCTGCCGTCAGTAGCGTCTGCATGGACTGATGGAAGGGCACTGGCTTAGTTTTTGTTTTAGCGACGCTCAGCGTTTGGCTGAAGAGTCCCAGTAATCGCTCGGTGCGAGCCAGATGCTTCTCTCTAAGGTCAACCAGTCGCTTGCGGGCACTGTTGTCAATCTTTCGCATCCGCTTGAGAAACATCTCGACCAGGTGATCTCGCATCTTCACCTGTGCCCGGTAGAGCAAACACAGCAGCAATGTTCGCCGTTTTGCCACGTTGATATCTCGAAATTCGGTAATGTCGAGCGTCTTGGCATAGGCCGCTAGATGCTTGATTTTGATTAGGTTGACACCTGCGAGCAAACGCTGGGCATCCCCGAAAGACATCAGCTCGTCAAACGTTTGTTGTAGTTCAACTAGGTGAGTCAGTTTCTCACTCTTCGGCGCGGCCTTTAGCCGATTGAGCATTGCTTTCACTTCAGGATCAGACCGTGTAATTAACCCGTCCAGGTAGTCGCGTTCTGCCTGACTCAACTGGCTAGAAATCTGCCGAAATAGTTCAGTGTGGCTGACTGCCCGAAGATGTTTGGCTAACCGTTCTAGCGTACTGAACGCAGGCAACTCGTAGCTTTCTTTCACCAGCATCTCAATCGCGACATTGATCAAGTCGCTCGGCTGATCCATGACGCACACAGCAGCTTCAATTGCGGCGGTTGCGACTTGCTTAGCGTCATCATCGTAGGGCTTGACCTGAAGGTATTCTCGAATCACCTGATAGTGGCGACGGCGAGTCGCAGCAGGTGCAAACGCAGAAATTGTCTCGTCAAGTCCTAGCTGCTCACGAATATGAGAGATCACTAGCTCTGGCACCACTTCAGGATGAGGAAAATAGCCTAGACGTTGGAATGATTTCAGCAGCACGAGAAAGCTCAGTCGATTCTGCACCAAGCGCACACGCCGCTTGGCTAGGGCGAGTTCGTCTGCTGTTGGGGTGTACAACTTAGCGAGTTCATCGGGGCTGGGAGATTGTTTGAAATAAGGATAGGCTGTCCGGCTTTTGGCAGTCATTTCAGCAATTGGAGCAACACATCACAGTAGAGAGAACGAAACTAGGTGGCCTCTGGTGAGCTGACCTGTTTATAGGGCTGGCCGCAGTGGGGGCAGAACCGAAAGGTCAGTGAGTGTAGCGGCTCACCACATGCACCGCAGGCATCTTGCAAGCCGGTGCCGCACATGAAGCAAAATTGAGAGCGGGCATCTGTCCAGATCGGGTCTGGCGCGGTGCCTGCTTGCCAGCACTGTGGGCAAAACTTGAGCGAGGGGCCAAGCTCTCCAGCCTGTCCTCGGGCGACCGCATCTAGATAATCCATCGGCACCTCAAGCGCTTGCGACAAGCCGCTCAGCGTGCGACGGTTCAGCGTTTGGGTTTGACCGCGTTCGATTTTGCCCAGGCTTTGCTTATGGATGCCTGCTCGCTCAGCCAGAGCGATGCGAGTTAAACCGAGGGCTGCTCGCTGGCGATTCACATAATCCGCCAGGGATTCTTGGGCTTTTGGCAGTTGGCGAGCATTTGTAGTAGACACTAAAGTTCACCTTCAGACACGTCTAACGGTGCTATCGTAGTGCCGATAAACGCGACTCCTGAGACTTTCAGATTGTCTTAATGACAGCGCCTACACTCGCGACGGTAGCAACTCAATTTCTGCAACGCCCTGGACTCGCAAAAGGAACACTCAGGGCTTATGAATCAACTCTAATGCCCTTACTCTCAATGTATGGCAGCTGGCCTATTGATTTGTTGGAGCGTGATGAAATTGTTGAATATTTGCAGGGCTTGACTCATCTCGCTTATACGACTCGGAGAAAGCATCAGGCCACGGTGCAGGCACTGTTTAATTTTGCCGTTGAACAAGGGAATTTAAAAGCAAATCCGATTGCCCGACTGAAGCAGCCGAAGCCTGATCCACGGAAGAATGAACATACCTCTGACGACACGATTCGCTATCTGACAGAGGCTCAGCTCGAATGCCTGTATCAGGCAGTTGAGTCAGACATTCGCATGAAAGCGATCATTAGTTTGTTGCATCGTAGCGGTGCTCGTATTTCAGAAGTGTTGCAATTAGACCTAGATGACGTTGATTTTGAAGAACAACATTTTCAGGTACTGGGAAAGGGCAATAAACAGCGTTGGTGCTTTTTCTCCCAAGACACTGCTGTCGCCCTTGCTGAATACATTCGTAACGCGCGTTATCCAGGCAATGCGGCTCTCTTTACGGCTCAGCAGCCGATATCCTTGAGGGTCTCGCGAATGAGCTACCCTCGTGTGCATCAGTGTTGGCAGGCGCTGATTGCGCCACACCCGAATCTGAAAGGTATTAGGCTACATGACTTGCGTCATACGTTTGCCACTGAGCGCGTTGGCCTGATGGGGATTGAAGAACTCAGAGCGCTGATGGGTCATCAGGATATTCAGACAACGCTGCGCTATCAGAAGGTAACGTCTAGACGAGCAGAGGTGGTGGCTAAGCAGGCTCTAAACACGCTTCTGTAGAAGCTACTTGTATAGAGCTCTGCCTGGCTTTTTGATTACTGTTATAGAGTCTTATGGATTCTCTCTACCAGCAGACTATGAATTCAGATCGCAAGGAGGCTGTGTTAGGCATTAGCTCTACAGCTGAAAGCGAGTAAAATCAATGCTTTCAGGCTAATGAAGTAGAAGATTTTACATGTCTTGATCTAAGGTGTTGAGTACTAGATCCAAGCACCGCTGAAAATGTAAACAAACCAAGCTATCGTCAGAAAGAGAGTAATCTCAGCTCCACCTGTTACGCCACGGGCCACTTGTCGGTACCCTCGTTGATTGAACCAACGACGGATCACGGCAACGTAGCATAGTTGGGTTAGACCGATGCCATTGATGGCTAGCTTACATAAGAAAGCAGGCTGATACAGCGACTGCTCGGTCAGATGAGAAGAAAGCAACGCTAGCAGTACAATGGTGACCATATTGGCGAGAAAGAGGTAGCCAATACCGGCCAGATGACTTAGTAATCCACTCCTTCTCGTTGTCTTCATACCTGCATTCTGAACATTGCTGAGCGCGCGCATCAATAATATGCCCGCTTCCCTTTGCGACTATGCTCAACCGATTGCTTAGGGCTTTGTATTTTTACGTGATTGCAGTTGCCCATAAGCGGTTCATTACGTTCGACGACGCTGAGTAGTACACACCAAAATCACTGCTGTGTCCTCGCTTCAGAGCGATGTGAGCGTTTTTACACGTATCTCGGACAGGGGTC
>JBCBIK010000278.1:0-3339 GCA_038524545.1 Cyanobacteria bacterium J06623_4
GAAGTTAATAGAGCGCTACAGAAGTTATCATGCGTTGATTAATTGTTGAAAGCACTGTGGGATATTCGCTGGTTTTTACCCTTGACTTTCTCCCCTTTGGTTCAAGAACTTATCTAAATACTGCTGGAGCGAGTAGGTTGAGCTGTTGAGAGTGAGCAGGATCGGAATATCGCTATGAATTCTGCTGTTTTTGCAGCTGTTTTAGCGTTTTTGACATTTCTGGCAGGCGTTTGATTAGCGCAGATGCCTTAAGGAAAATTTTGTGGGGGAGGGCGGGAGACCCGGAGACGATTTCTCCCGGTGAGACGTTGGTATGGATGCCTGCTTTGGCGGAGGCGATCGCGTTGTCGCCAATTTTCGCCTGGTTTGAGATGCCGACCTGCCCGGCCAAAATAACTCTATTGCCAACCTGAACGCCGCCTGCCATGCCAACCTGGGCGGCCATAGCCACGGCTTCTCCGATTTGGCAGCCGTGGGCAATGTGCACGAGGTTGTCTATTTTGGTGTTGCGGCCGATTCTTGTTTCACCGACTGCGGGTCTGTCTACCGCGGAGCCACAGCCGATTTCTACGCCGTCTTCAAGGACGGTAATGCCAGATTGATGCATCTTTTCCCATCCGTCGGCAGTCGGTACAAACCCGAACCCTTCTGAGCCAATCACCGCGCCGCTATGGATGACGCAGTTTGCGCCAATTTGGGTGCGCTCATGAACAACGCAGTTGGCATGGAGTACGGTGTTTTCGCCAATTTGCGCACCCGGATACACGACCGCGTTGGCATGGATACAGGCGCGATCGCCGATTTTGGCACCTGCATGGACAACGCTATTGGGGCCTAGGGCGACGTCTTTGCCAATGTGCGCGCCGGGTTCAACAACGGCGGTGGGGTGTATGCCGGGCTCGCGGCGGTATGGCTGGTAAAAAATGTTGATAGCTTTTGCGAAGACAAGCCTAGGATTTTGGACACTGACCCAGGAGATATTGCGATCGCTCGCCTGAGCTTGTAGCACCTCATCGTTAGGAAGCACCAAAGCCCCCGCCGATGTCGTGGCCACATAAGAAGCAAATTTTGCGCCTTCTACATAGCTCAAGTCACGGCTAGTGGCTTCTTGAATGGCTGCCAGTCCGTCGATATGTGGATTGCTGTCGGGGGCGCTTAGGGAAATTTCAGCTCCGTTTGTGTCTGTCAGGCTAGATGCTGTGACTTCATCTCCCAAAGCTTGGATGATTTCACTGAATCTCATACGGTTTCCTTGCCACTGGCTTGCTTCTGCGCTTGGCAGCTACGCTACCAGAAAGACGACCTACCATGTACAGGCACTGTATCAAAAAAGGAAAGACAAGGAGATAGTTTTAGATAGTTCCACTACATCCCTGGGAAACCTAAAAATACACGAGCCATTACGTGTTACCTCCTGTTAGATGTAAACAATAGACAACTACAGACCTCACTGAAAGCTCAGTGAGGTCTTTTTTGGCATTCCTCCGCGTCGATCGTCAGAAATACGGCGCATTCAACATGTGCCGTTTGCGGGAAAAAGTCTGCTGGCTGCACTCGGTTCACGTGGTATCCGCCGCTTTCGCAAAGTACTCTCAGGTCTCTTGCGAGGGTCGCCGGATTACAGCTGACGTAGACAATTCGCTGCGGATGTAGAGCAATCAGGGCCTCTAGAACTGTAGGCTCACAGCCTTTGCGCGGTGGATCTAGTAAGACGATATCCGGCGTCGTTTCAAGGCCGGGTAAGAGCGCTGCCACATCACCGATTCGAAACCCTACATTTTCAATATGGTTGAGCGCTGCGTTGGCCTGTGCCTGCACGACCGACTCAGTAAAACTTTCGAGTCCGATGCAATACTTGGCCTGCTTAGCCAGCGGTAGAGTAAACGTGCCGACGCCACAGTAGGCATCGACTATCACTTCTTCCCCGGTCAGGGCCAGTTCCGCCGCTATCTCCTGCAGGAGCCGTTCTGCTTGTTGGGTATTCACCTGAAAAAAGGTCGTGGGCTGAATGTGAAAGGTGAGACCGGCAAACGTTTCTTCTAAGTAAGCTTCTCCTGCGATGGAGAACGTTTCAGGCCCAAAAATAGCGTTCGTTTTCTTCCAGTTCAAGTTCACCAGAACGCCTGCAATATCTGGATATCTTTCCATCCATGCTTCGGCCTGCTCATGAATGCCTTTGAGCTTGACTGATCGACTAACAATCGTGAGCAAAATCTGACCTGTTCGTCTGCCAATGCGAAGAGATAAGTGCCGAATGTGGCCTTTGTGGGTGCGTTCGTCGTATATTTTCCATCCTCTGTCTTGAATATCTTGCTTGATGCCCGCCAGGATGGGATCGAGGCGGCTATCTTGAACGGGGCACTGGTTGAGATTGACCAAGCGGTGAGAGCCTTTTTGGTAGTAGCCTGCTTTCACTTTTTGGGTTTGCGACAGCCCTACGGGGTAGGTGGCTTTGTTCCGGTACCCAAGGGTCTCCGTTGCCGCGATAACCGGGTCGACCTGCACCTCGGCCAGTTTGCCAATGCGCGTGAGGGCATCGACGACTAGCTGATGCTTGGCTGCCAGCTGTGCCTCGTACCTGACTTGCTGCCACTGACAGCCACCGCACTTATCTGCCACGATGCAGGCGGGCCGTACTCGCTGAGGTGACGCTTTCACAATGCCTGCAGGCTTCCCAAAGCCGTGGGTTCCTTTCACTTTGGTGAGCTGCACCCGCATTTCGTCACCAGGTACGGTATTGGGCACAAAGACGACTCGTTCTTGCCAACGCCCAACGCCCTCGCCGCCATTGCTCAGGTCTGTGATAGTGAGCTTGATGGTTTCGCCCTGCTGCCATTTTGGCTTGGCTTGCGCCGTCTCCCAAGGATTTTGTGGGGCTGATGCAGTGCTCCTGCTAGGTGAAGTTTCGGAATGGACCGGCTGCTCAGCGTTTGAAGGATTTGAGGAAGAGGGGATTGGCAGCATGGCAATTTTGGATGGCTGACAGGACTGGCTTGATGAGTCTGACTCAATGGGGGCTGTTAGATAAACCTCAATCAGTATGAGTAGCTGAGCCAGCCTACAAGTATCGCTTATTTATTCAGCTTTGCTGTGGCAGGACTGCGTAAGTCTTTGGGAATGGATGCCACGCGACAGCATACATATTCGCGCCACAAGGCCAGAAACGCAGGGTTGATAGGGTGTTTCGTGCTGTATGTTTCTTTTTTAATCTTTCTTTCGTAATATTTCTTTAGGCCTTTCTCAGCAGAGGTTCAGCCGTGTTTTTCTTTGTCTCTGGTGGACGAAATATGGGATGAATCTGTGCGATCGCCTTCCTTGGCGTCCCTAGAGTCGCTAAAC
>JBCBIK010000279.1:0-3321 GCA_038524545.1 Cyanobacteria bacterium J06623_4
ATCATTTAGAGAGGCACCTGTGCCCGCAGAGATCACCTGCCGGAGCCCTTCTTCTAAGACTGTGAGGGTGCTAGGTGCAAGGCCGATCGGCTCACGCCACTGTTTGGTTTCTTCTTGGTCCATCACAAAGTGAGGAATGACGCGATCGCCCCCATTGGCGACCACTGCAAACATCACCGCAACTTGCAAAGGCGTAGCCAGCACATTGCCCTGCCCGATGGAGGCATTGATCGTATCGCCTAGGTACCAGGGTTCATCTAGTACTTCCCGTTTCCAGGCTTCATCGGGAACGAGGCCCACATCTTCTTCAAAGCCCAGCTCAATGCCTGTTTTTTTTCCCAATCCATATTTTCGCATCCATTGCTGCAGGGGCTTTTCGCCCATACCACGCCCAACCTGATAGAAAAAGGTGTCGCTACTCATCGCCAGCGCACCTCGAAATCCTAACGGCCCAAAGCCCGCATTATTCCAGTCCCAAAACTGAATGCCCCCAATGTTCAAAAAAGCGTAGGTTGGCAGCACCACATCGGGAGCGTATTTGCCAGATTCCATGGCCGCCGTTGCCGTAATTACCTTGAAAGTACTGGCCGGTGCGTAAGCCCTCATTGCCCGGTTGACCAACGGGTAACCATTTTTAGTAATTTGCTCCCACTGGGCCTGGGTGATGCGCGTCGAAAAAATATTGGGGTCAAAGGTGGGTCGGCTGACCATGGCACGCACCGCACCATCGCGCGGGTCGAGTGCGACAATGGCGCCAATGTGATCGCCCAGCGCTTCTTCTGCCGCTCTCTGCAGGTCCAAATCCAGGGTGATTTGCACATCTTGACCGGAAATAGACGGTTTTTCACCGATAACGCTCAGTACGTTGCCACTGCTGTCTACCTCGACTTGCTGACCGCCCCATTGCCCTCGGAGCGTAGGCTCCAGCGCCATCTCCAGCCCCATTTTGCCAATTACATCACCGAGGCGATAGTCCTGCTCCTCTAGCTCTTCGAGTTCGGCATCGTTGAGTTCGCCGGTGTAGCCAAGCACGTGGGCGGCGAGGTCTCCTCGGGGATAGTTGCGAACGGCTTCGGCTTCGACCCGGATACCCGGCAGCTCATGGGCATATTCGGCGAGGGCAGTGGTTTGGGCCGAGCTGACCCCGCGAGAAATCGGCACCGATTTGTTGAGGTTATAGCTGCTCTGTGCCAAGCGATCATTGATTTCGCTAACCGGCACATCCAAAATCTGTGCGAGCCGCTGGATGACGCGCTCTTTTTCAGCGTCGTCTTTCGGGAGAGCGATGGGCCAAATAGAAACGGAATGCGAGAGCCGAGAACCGACTAAAATCTGGCCATTGCGGTCAAAAATGGTGCCTCGGGCGGGGCGTCTGGGCAGCAGCAGAATGCGGTTGTCTTCTGCTAGCTCTCGGTTTCGCTGTCCTTGTACCAGCTGGAGGTAGGCGAGCCTACTGCCGATGCCGCCTACCATCACCAGGCTGAGCAGCAGCATGATCACGACAGACTGATATTGCCGACCGACGGTGCGGCCACCTTTTTTTTCGCCAAAACCAGGTGAGGTGGAGCGCTGGGAAAAAGCCATGATGCCAAGGATGCCAACAAGATGTGAGGGTCAGTAGGGAACTTATTCTGAAACCCTTCTGAACTCCTTCTGAAAACCGAGCGAATAGATATCGGCGCTGGCTTTCAGGCATCACAAGTCTAGCGTTTTGGCTAGGCAAAATGCACTAAATCTATCAAGGTTAGCCAATACATCTTGCTAGTTGTCCAATACGCTAGGACGCGGCGGTGAGGGTGCCGGAGCCGGAGCCGGGGCTGGAGCCGGTGGTGGCGGCGGTGGCGGTGGCGGTGGTGGCGGCGGCGCAGCAGCCGGGGGTGGTGGTGGCGGTGCGGCAGCCGGGGGTGGTGGCGGTGCGGGGGCTGGAGCAGGCGCTGGAGCAGGCGCTGGAGCAGGCGCTGGAGCCGGGGCCGGGGCTGGGGAACTTCTGAAGATGGGTTCTGGCTCGGGGTCGCTGTAGGTAGGCTCCGGATCATCGTAGGACTCGACAGATTCTTCTTCCCAGCGATCGCTACTGTAAGTGGGTTCAGGCTCTGCCTGACGCGCCGCCGCGCGGCCTCTCGCTTCATCGTCTCTGCTCTGCCCTGGCTTTTCTGCGATGACGCGACCGGGGGTGATGGGTTTTGCCTTGAGGGTGCCTTCTCGGCCTCCCAAGCTGGGCAGCTCGGGAAATTCTTCGACGGGCAAGTCGTCGACAAACTGATCGACGAACTTGTACCAGGCTAGGGCGGCTGTGCGGCTAGCCCCACCGGTGGGGCTACTGTCGTCGTTGCCCATCCACACGCCGGTTACCAGCTGTGGCATGTAGCCAATAAACCAAAGGTCTCTATTTTTCTCTGAGGTGCCTGTTTTCCCGGCGACCTGTCTGCCAGGAATGGCTGCGTTGCCACCGGTGCCACCGTTGACCACGCCTTCTAGCATCCAGGTCATGATTGAGGCGGTGTCCGGATCGATAGCTTGCTTCGGCTTTTCGTCAAATTCGTAGATGACGTCTCCCTGACCGTTGGTGATTCGCGTGATGCCATGGGGCTTGACGAATTTGCCCTCGGCAGCGAAGGTGCCGTAGGCGCTGGTAAGCTCTAGCAGGTTTACCTCAGAGGAGCCGAGGGCCAAAGAGTAGGCTGGCAGTAGCTCCGACTTGATACCCATGCGGTGTGCCATGGCAATTACCGGGTCGAAGCCGACATCGACTAGTAGCTTAACGGCCACGATATTGATAGAGCTGGTGAGGGCCCGGCGTAGGTCGACGCTGCCGCTGTAGCCGCCGCCGTAGTTTTTGGGCTCATAGCCATCGACCACGTAGCGAGCATCGTCGTAGCCTTTGTAGGGTGACATGCCAGTTGCGATCGCCGTTGCATACACAAATGCCTTAAACGTAGATCCTGGCTGACGCTGAGCCTGTGTCACTCGGTTGAACTGACTTTCATCAAAATCAGTGCCACCTACCATGGCTCGAATTTCACCTGTCTTCGGGTCGATGGCCACTAGGGAGGCCTGCTCAAAGCCTTGCCAATCCCCATAGTCTGCAATGATTTCTTCGACTGTTTTTTCGGCTGCTCGCTGCCAGTTTGTATTGAGAGAGGTCTCCACGATCAGCCCGCCCGCTTCTATCTCCTCAGGTGAAAGAATTTCGGCTAGCTGCTTCTTGATATAAATCGTGAAATAAGGAAACTGGCTGTAGAGATACTTTGGCTCCTGAGGCTCAATGGTGACATCGGCTTGGTACGCCTCGCTAGCCTGGGCCGTGGTAATTACTCCGTT
>JBCBIK010000280.1:0-3264 GCA_038524545.1 Cyanobacteria bacterium J06623_4
GCGATCCCTTTTGCGGCTGCCTCCAAATGAGCTTCGGGGACGTCCAGGGCGTAGGCTAGCCCGCGTTTAGTCTTGGCCTTGAGCACCGTCGTGTGGCCACGTTCAATCTTGCCGATGCTCTGGGCATGGATGCCGGACTTCTCGGCCACGGCTTGCTGGCTCATACCGAGGGCTAAGCGGAGCCGGTGGACGTAATCAGCCAGCGATTCTCCGGGCTTTGGGACGTTTGAGGATTTCAAAGCTTTAATAAACTAACGTAAAAACTATCTGTCTAAACGATAGAGTAAAGGCTAGTCTTTGCTGCTAGCGTTTACCTTTATTTCACGACCATGTCGATTTCTCTAGCGATGGTGACCACGCAGTTTTTAGATCGACCTGGGCTCGCTCAGAAGACGGTGAAATCCTATGAGCATACGCTGATGCCCTTGCTATCTAAGTACGGCAGCTGGCCAATAGAAATTTGCGATCGTACCATCCTTACTGAGTATCTCGACAGCCTCTCGCACTTGGCCTACACGACTCACCATCGGCATCAGGCAACCATTCAGGCTTTGTTCAACTACGCGGTAGAACAACAACATATCAAGGCGAACCCGATTGCCAAACTGAAGCGGCGCAAGCCAGATGCTGATAAGGGCGAACACGGCTCTGATGAGGTGATTCGCTATCTTACAGCAGACCAAGTTAGACGGATGTATCGAGCGGTTGAAACAGATTGTCGCACTCACACAATTGTCAGGTTGTTGCACCGTAGCGGCGCACGAATTTCAGAACTGCTGGCGCTTGATCTTGATGCGGTGAATCTTGAACAACAGAAGTTTCAAGTCGTTGGCAAGGGCAACAAGCAGCGCTGGTGCTTTTACAGCGATGACGCGGCTCAGCTGCTCAACACCTATCTCAAGCACTATCGGCATCATCGCTGTCCGGCTCTATTCACCGCACAGCAGCCGATAGCGAGCAGTGTCGGTCGTCTCAGCTACCGCACGGTTCATCAGAACTGGCGACGGTTGATTGCAGATATTCCCGAGCTAGAAGGGGCTAGGCTGCATGACTTGCGCCATACCTTTGCCACTGAGCGAGTGGGGCTGATGGGGATTGAGGAGCTGAGAGCCTTGATGGGGCATGAGTCCATTATGACCACGCTGAGATATCAGAAGGTCACCTCAGCCCGCGCTGAAACAGTCGCTCAAAGCGCGCTTAAAAAGCTATCTAATTAGGCAGCATAATTTCTGAGCTTGGGCCTTTAGTTTTTTAGATTATGCAGAGTATTAGGGTTACTCTGCCTCAGCAAACTATGGCTAAGAGCGTATGTACTACTTAATGACTCCCTGGTCAGGGTGCTAAAGAAACGGACTCTCAGAGTTCATCAACGATCTTCCGCGCTTTCGCGCATTTCTTTGTACTCTCCCTGCTTCCGAAAGTGGTCAGACGGCAACTGGGCCCAGCTTTCAGCCACAGCCAACATTTGCTGACCCTCTTCAAAGCCGAGCTGCAAGCAGAGCAAGCCAGTGGAGATGCGCTCCAAGAACCCCCATTGCCAAATGGCCTCTGGCTCAACTTTTGCTAACTCAGCTAGCCGATAGCAGCGTGCTAGGCCGAGTTGGAGCGGGTCACCAGCAATTAACTCCTCGCTCCACTCCCGCATGGGGATAGCGAGGTCGTAGGCACGTTCGACAAAGAGGCCGTCGGGGTCAATGAGCTTGAAGCGGTGCGGTCGAGTGCCTGGAACGAGGAGCGTGTTCCACGGATGGGCATCCCCGTGAGCGAGTACGGCTGAGCTGGGGTCGAAGCGCTGTCGGCACTCGCTTGCAAAGCCGAGCGCCGTTTCAATGACTGGGGCGGAACAGGGATGACTCAAGTCACGCCAAGTCGCATTGATGAAATCGCGAAGACTGTCTGCTTTCTCTGCGCCGTTTGTGTACCGCTCTCCGTCAAGAGGAACCACCCATGCTTCAATGAGAGTCTCACAGATAATAGAGAGCTGCGAATCAACCGTCAGCTTCATGTCGGCTAAAGTCGGGCCGAGACGTTCAAGAAGGATGGCCTCGTGCGATTCATCAACGGCATACACCTCGGCATAGCCACGCCCTTGCGCCGCAACCATCGTTGCAACCTCGCCTGCGCTGGCGCTTTGTCTGGGAGGAAATACCTTCAGTACTGCCGCCCGTCCGTCCGAGGTTATCGCTTCAACGACGAGAGCCTCCGTTCCGCCAGTGAGGGCTTGTCCAATAGTGAGCCTCCATAGAGCTGCTAGGGTGCCTACCCTATGACCGAGTTCATCAAGCCACGCCTCACCCACTGCACCGGATTCAAGCGCCTTTTTTCTGACGGGTTCTGGGATGTCAATACGAGCTTGCATGATACATCTAAAATCTCTGACGTCCACTGTAGCAAGGTGTTCGTCTACTCTAAACTCAGGTATGCACAAGAAGTCGTCTAGTCTACATTGTGAGTAATCTCGACATCATTACCATTGAGCCTGATAAGTGTAGCGGCAAGCTATACATCTGGCAGATGCGAATTGCGGTCTACGATGTCTTTGGCTGGATAGGCTAGGTTGATAAGAAAATGATGGAAATTCAAGATATCGCACTCTGGCTCCTGGCCTTTGCTTTAATCATTCATACAATTGAAGAAGGCTGGTTGCCCGAATACGAAGGCAAGCAGTCGGATTGGAAAGCACTCGTTTTTAATCGTTCTCTCTTTCTTGAATACTTGCCTATTTTTATTTTTGCGATCGTCTTAGCTGCCATCGGATGGCACTTGCCTCTTCTCTCAGGAATTTTACCTGCTATAGGGCTGACACATCCGGTGCTAGATCATGTTGGTTTAAGTTGGAAAACACAGCATCTCCGGCCTGGTAGCTGGACAGGGATTCTTCTCTTTTTTCCCCTCAGCGTTTGGTTTTATATCATTAGCAACGCCCAGAATCTGTTGAAGCCATATGAGCTGTTAATTAGCGGAACCATTGGCTTAGCGATCTCGATATGGCTATTCTGGATGGTTGAGCAAGACATTCAGAAAGGCTAAGCCCACCTCTGGTTCAGGATGATTAGAGCGCGATCCGTGTAAGCAGGACAGGATCATCTCGATATGCCCGTCAGCCACTGCTGCATTACGAGCAAGCCACCATCAAAAACGGCTGGATTTAGTGTCTGTTAGTTAGTACTTTTCTGGAGCATATAATCTTCGACGGCTGTAATCCAATCTTCACAGTGCTTTCAGCATATGGCTGGATTTTGCACGAGTCGGGGCCACACCCCA
>JBCBIK010000281.1:0-3096 GCA_038524545.1 Cyanobacteria bacterium J06623_4
ACTCTTTGGTCAAAATTTGACCTGATTCACCTTCTTGCTGTGGCTTCACGTGCTTGGTGCGCATATTCACACCCTGCACGATGACCTGGGAAGTCTTGGCATTGGTGGCGACGACTTCGCCTACCTTGCCTTTGTCTTTACCGGTGATCACCTGCACCGTATCTCCGGTGCGGACGTGCATTTTCTTTCGCCCGGTGTTTTTGTTTTTGATGACCATTTAGAGCACCTCCGGCGCTAGCGAAACAATCTTGGTAAAGCTCTTGTCGCGCAGCTCGCGAGCCACGGGACCAAAGACTCGAGTTCCCCTCGGGTTGCCATCCTGGTTGATCAGCACAGCGGCATTGTCGTCAAAGCGAATGCTCATGCCACTGCTGCGGCGAATGCCCTTGCGGGTCCGAACAACGACAGCTTTGACAACGTCGGACTTCTTAACACCCATATTGGGCAGGGCGTCTTTGACAACAGCTACAATCACATCGCCAACGCCAGCATACTGCTTGCGACCGCCGAGTACGCGGATGCACATGAGCTTACGGGCGCCGCTGTTGTCGGCTACATTCAAATAGGTTTCTTGCTGAATCACGGGTGAATCCTCTCTTTATATTTCCGCAGAACTGAGGATGTCAGCCACGACCCACCGTTTGGTGCGGCTCATGGGACGGGTTTCGCTGATTCTGACGCGATCGCCTTCTTTACAGCTATTGTCCTCATCGTGGGCCTTATAGCGCTGTGTACGCACCATAATCTTGCCGTACTTTGAGTGCTGAACGCGGCTCTCAACCGCGACCACCACTGTCTTTTCCATTTTGGTGCTGACCACGAGGCCAACTCTCTCTTTTGCTGCCATGGTGTGTTATGCCTCTTTTTCAGTCTCTTGCGTGGCCGCGGCCAGCTGCCTTTCCCGTTCAATCGTCATCAGCTGCGCGAGCTTGCGGCGATTGTGCTTGAACTGGTGAAATCCGGTCTCGAGCTGGCGAGTCGCCTGCTTGAATCGCAGGTCGAACAGCTCGCGCTTAGTGTCGGCAATTGCCGTAGCCAGCTCTTCGTCGCTCAGCGCTCTAAGTTCCTTGATCTTTACAAGTGCCATTAGCGTTAACCCTCCTCGCTTGCTTTGACGACAAACTTAGTCTTGAAGGGCAGCTTGAAGGAAGCGAGGCGCATTGCTTCTCTGGCAACTTCCTCAGAAACACCCGCAATCTCAAAGACAATTCGACCTGGCTTAATGACGGCCACCCAAAATTCGGGATTACCCTTACCAGAACCCATACGGGTTTCTGCAGCGCGCATGGTTACCGACTTATCGGGAAAGACGCGAATCCAAATTTTTCCGCCCCGTCTGATGTAGCGAGTCATGGCTCGCCGGGCGGCCTCGATCTGCCGAGAGGTCATCCAGCAGCACTCGGTTGCCTGTAAGGCAAACTGGCCGAAGTTAATTTCGTTGCCACGATGAGCCATGCCACGCATTCGACCGCGGTGCTGCTTCCTAAATTTTGTTCTTCTTGGGCTTAACATGATGGATCACACTTCGAGAAAATGGTGACTAGAGGCGAAGGAAAGGCCAGCTGCAGAAGATCGCTGGCTAAAGCGCAGTAGCGCTCAGACTGCTACGAATCGTTGTTCGAGCGATCCTCAAACTGTTGACGGCGGCGAGGCTGACGGCGACGAGGCTGAGACTTAGTATCTTCGGGCTGGCTCTCTTGTCCAGGAATAACTTCACCCTTGAAGACCCAAGTTTTGACGCCTAGAATGCCGTAAGTTGTCTGGGCGGTGCGGTAGGCGTAGTCGATGTTTGCTCGCAGGGTGTGCAGCGGCACGCGGCCCTCACGGGTCCATTCAGTTCGCGCAATCTCAGCGCCGTTGAGTCGACCGCTGACCTGAATCTTGATGCCTTCTACACCGGCTCTTTGGGCTCTCTGGATAGCCTGTCTGACGACGCGGCGAAAGGAAACGCGGCGCTCTAGCTGCTGGGTGATGTACTCACAGATTAGTCCCGCATCCGCATCGACCCGCGCCACTTCTACAACGTTGATTCTGATTTGACGGCTGTTGTCTTTGATTTTCTTCTGTAGGCCTGCCCGCAGCGTTTCGATGCCTGCGCCACCACGCCCTACGACAACGCCGGGTCTGGCTGTTCGAACTTCGAGGTCGATCTGGTCGGCTTTGCGTTCGATATGCACATCGGAAATGCCTGCATTTGCTAGGGTCTTCTCGATGTATTTGCGGATCTCATGATCTTCTTCGAGCAGTTCTGGATAACGGTTTTTGTCGGCATACCAGCGGGAGCGGTGCTCCTGAGTGATGCCAAGGCGAAGACCGATAGGATGAATCTTCTGTCCCACTGATGTACTCCTTAGAAAACGGGTGATGAATGGACGGGGATGAACGTGTGAAGCTGGGCTAGTTAGCCTAAGTCAAGTGAGGTTAAGTCAAGTGAGGCTAAGTCAAGTGAGGTTAAACCTCGGTGCCGGGGGCGACTGCGATCGCAATATGGCAGGTCGGCTTTCGAATCTGAAAGGCACGGCCCTGAGCGCGCGGTCTAAATCGTTTGAGAACAGGCCCTTGATCGGCGTAAGCTTCACTGATGTAAAGGCTCACAGGGTCTAGACCGTTGTTGTGTTCAGCGTTGGCAACGGCAGAGCGCAACACCTTGAGAATGGGCTCACAGGATTTGTAAGGCATAAATTCAAGCATGATCAGCGCTTCGCGGTAGGAGCGACCTCGAATCTGGTCGAGTACTCGGCGTACCTTGCGAGGAGACATCCGAACAAACTTGGCCGTTGCCTTTACCTGAGAATCTGAATCGATATCAATCACGTCTGCTGTCTCCTTTTATCGCCGCGCTTTTTTGTCACTTTTCGCATGGCCCCGGAACGTTCTGGTCGGTGCAAACTCACCAAGCTTGTGACCCACCATCTGTTCGTTGATGAAAACGGGTACGTGCTGACGGCCATTGTGGACCGCGACGGTATGGCCAATAAACTGGGGGATAATTGTCGAAGCGCGAGACCAAGTCTTGACGACCTGCTTTTCGTTCTTCGCGTTGAGCTTTTCAATTTTGGTGAGAAGGTGGTCTGCCACAAAGGGCCCCTTCTTCAG
>JBCBIK010000282.1:0-3048 GCA_038524545.1 Cyanobacteria bacterium J06623_4
CATACGGCATGAAAGAAGGTAATACAGGGGAACAGAAGAAGCTTTTACTCATTGACGATGATCCCAATCTCATTTTGTTGGTGAAGGATTATCTAGAGTTTCGCGGCTACCAGGTAATGACGGCTGGCAATGGCAGAGAGGCGCTAGCGGCCCTTTCTGATCTCTCCCCCGACATGATCATTTGCGATGTGATGATGCCAGAGATGGATGGCTACGCATTTGTAGAGCAGGTTCGCCAAGATCCGAGCAAGAGCTGGATTCCCATTCTGTTTCTCTCGGCAAAGGGACAAAGCCAAGACCGAGTCAAGGGCCTGACGACGGGTGCCGACGTATATATGGTGAAGCCTTTTGAGCCAGAAGAACTGGTCGCTCAGGTGGAGTCTTCTTTGAAGCAGGCTACTCGCCTCATTCACCACCAAAACAAAGGACCTAACTCCATCCCGACAATTCAAGTTCCCTTCGATGTGGAGCTGACGCCCACAGAGCTAAAGGTCGTTCAGTTTGTGGCTAGGGGCATGGCCAACCGCCAAATTGCTGAAGAACTCAAGGTGAGCCAGCGGACGATTGAAAGCCATGTGAGTAACATGCTGGGAAAAACCGGCTTGCACAACCGCACGGAGCTAGCGCGCTGGGCAGTAGAAAATAACAAGGCTTAGACTTGTGCGCTCGGGCGGCCAGGGGCCTGGTCGCCCAAGTGAATAGCCAACTTTAGAGTAGGTCAAGTGCCCTAATGCGTTAGGGCACTTGACAGGTAAGCAGGTTTTGAGGCGGTAGAGGTTGCCGTCTCAAAGCCTATCCTAAAAAATCTACGTTCTTTGATATAATCAAGTTCCTTGCTGGTGTAGCTCAGTTGGTAGAGCAGCTGATTTGTAATCAGCCGGTCGTCCGTTCGAGTCGGATCACCAGCTTTTTAATGGCTATGGCCCTTACATAACCCTCGTGAGGGCCATAGCCATTGCGGAGATTTGCTAATAGGGCATATCCTAGGCAGAATCAGGATGATGCAGGCGGATGCCAGCCAGCTTCAACCCAATCTCGTCATTGGTACCACCCTTGATCAGCGGAATGATGTTCTCAATCTCCAGTCGTGCCATGACGAATTTTTGTGGACTCAAGCAGTAACCGCAACGGGTTTTTGCTGTGACTCGAATGCGCTTAGCAAGTTCTTTAGCGAGACATCTCCTCATGCAGCATTTATAGGAGAGATAAGACTACGTTCAACAGCTACTTTGATGGCTTTTGCTTTACGTATCAAACCACGCCGGTAAAGTTTCATCATCTACGACTATCGGTTTCCTAAGCTGCTGTTGTAAAATGGTTGAAAGTATGCCGAATTGATTTGCTGGTAGATGCTTTGCTTTGCTATCTTCTAAGCTATCAGTATGCCTGAAGGACCTGAACTGGTGTTGCTATTTTTATGCGGCTTGGCATAAAGACCAAACATGAAAAGCTAGAATTTCTGTTGTTTCGAGCTTGAAGTATGAGGCTTTCTGTTGTGGAAGTGAACCCGCGTAAGCGAGCCAGCAATGCTGATGCATCTACTGTGCGATGGACGAAGACTCATCAGCTGGTGGGGATTGCGCTGCAGCTGTGCCCGGAGCGGTCCATGACGTTGCCCAACAAGATTGCAACGGCTCTGCATGGGTGGCTGCTAGAGCAGGTGGGTGAGCATGATGCGGCGCTTTCTGCGCAACTGCACGACAATCAAGCGGAAAAATCTTTTGTGATCTCTGGCATATTAGGGCCTGACATACTAGGGGGTGACGTTTCAGAAGCGGTGGCGTCAGCATCGGTGGAGCGGCGGGGCGATCGCATCTTTTTGCAGGCGGGCAAACCCTATCAGGTCATTATCACGGGCTTATCTAAACCTGTTTGCCACTGGCTGAAGGTATGGGTGAATCACCTTCCTAATCGCATTCAGTTTCGCCGAGGGAGCTATCTCCCAATCACAGGCTGGGAAATCGCCCATACTCCCACGACCTACAGCCAACTGTTAAAAACAACAAAGCAGCCTGCCGACAGCCTGACGCTCTCTTTTCTCTCGCCTACGAGCTTTCGCAGTCGCGGAAGTCACCTGCCGTTACCTTTACCCAGAAACATTTTCCATAGCTTTTTGCGCCGTTGGAACAACTTTGCAGCTAAGTCTATACCTGAAGAAGCCTTTCTCGATTGGGTTGAAAATTCGGTCACCATTTTGCACTACAGCCTAAGAACAGAAAAAACGGCGGTTGCTAAGGCTGGCTTGGTGACTGGGTTTGTGGGGACAGTGAAGCTGGGCATTCAGCCGAAGGCACAGCGCAACGAAAAGTTTTCTCATTATTTTCACGTTTTATCTGGGCTGGCGCCCTACTGCGGCACCGGGCACAAGACGACGTTTGGCCTGGGGCAAACTCGGCTGGGTGCACTGCCGGAGGGCCGCGCTGTTGAGCAAGTTGTTGTTGAGAAAGCGGTGGATAAGAAACAGCGGGAGACTGTTTTAATTGAGAGTGTTGAGACTATGCTGGTGACTTCTACAACAGATGAGCGGCGCCTGGTTCAACAATATGCTCAGACGGCTTTGCGCATTGAGGCATTGAAACAACACTTTTTGCAGAATCGGCAGCAGGGGGGCGATCGCGCTGCCCGAAAGGCTGTGACGATGGCGACGATTTTGGCGAGGCGTGAGGCGGGAGAGTCGCTGAAGCAGATTGCGCAAGATTTGCGGCTGAGCTACGAAACGGTGAAGAGCTACAGCAAGTGGGCAAGAAAGGAGTTGGAGACGGGGGAAGTGCGGCAGAAGTAGGAGAATGCAGGGGCGATGTTCTGCATTCTGTTCATCCTATTAGAGTATCGTCATGTAGGTTTCTTTTCCTATTGTCGGCAGGTGCCGTAGGCGCTGATTTTGGAGGTCAGGATCTAAGCCCAGATCTTATAAGTGGGATAAGCCCTCGCAAGGATGTCTGCCCAGCCGGTAGGCAAACGCAATCGTAGCGACCTTCTCGGCCTTCTACATTGGAACGAGGATAGAATAATTTCCAGGACTAGGGCTGTTGAGGCCGAGCAACATAG
>JBCBIK010000283.1:0-2907 GCA_038524545.1 Cyanobacteria bacterium J06623_4
GGCTTCGTAGCCCGAGACCGGCTTGAAATGCTTTGTCCATTTGAGCCACTGCTCCTATCAGATGTCAACCACATGGCGCATAAATGACAGCTACACGACAATAGAATTAGAGCAAGATTCTTCCTCCCTGTTTAAACGACAACTATGATCGGCGCGACAGCTACGATCGCTAAAAGCTATCCTCCTTGATAGCTGGTGCTTCAGCCTCTTCGCCACGTTTTGCAGCGGAACGCTTTCGATAGCTCTCCGAATGGATATCGACAATGAGGGCATGGTGAACCAGGCGGTCAACAGCCGCAACGGTCATCATGTCGTCAGCGAAGATCGTATTCCACTGGCTGAAAGGTTGGTTAGCGGTGATCAGCAGAGATCGCCGCTCATAGCGGTGAGCAATTAGCTCAAAGAGCACTGAGGTTTCGGCCTCAGACTTTTTGACATAGCCTAAGTCATCGACGACGAGCAGGTCATAGCGGTCAAGCTTCTTGAGCATCGCAGGCAGCATTAGCTGTAGTTTGGCCTGTTGTAGTTGTTGCACTAGGCTGGTGGCAGAGAAAAACTTGGCCCGCTTACCCAACTCAATGGTGGCACGTGCCAAGCCAATCGAGATGTGAGTTTTCCCTGCTCCACTTGGGCCGAATATCAAGCAGTTTTCAGCTCGCTCTAACCAACCAATATTAGTGGCTAGCTGCATCAGCGGAGCCGGATTGAAGTCAGGGATATGTGCCCAGTCGAAGTTGGAAAGCGTTTTGGTGCCAGGGAAGTGCGCTTCCTTTAAGGCCCGCTTGATACGGAGGAACCAACGTCTGTCCACCTCTAATTCGCAGAGACTGAGCAAGAACTGGGCGTACGACCACTGCTCTTGCATGGCCTGATGTTCGAGCCTCTCCCAGTGGCTGAGCATATGCGAGAGGCGTAGGCTTTTGAGATGGCCGCTGAGGTCTTGATACGGGCTGGCAGCTGGCGTTGGGTTCGATTGATTCTGTTGTGTCGGCTGCTGGCGCTTCGAGATTTTCGATAAGGTGGACGGGGCTAAGGAGTTGGTCATAGGTCGATAAGTCATGTTGTTTGACACTCACCGTGGGCATCTGCGTACCGGTGAGTAGTTGAAAATGGCGACGTAAGCCCAGCAGCGTGAGCGTGCCTGCTGCTAGCTGCTCATCGAGATAATCAGCGACAGCCGGGGCTTTGTTCTGCGTGGCCGCGACATAAAGCGCTTCGACGATGAGCACGGCGGCTGAGTCTAGCTCAAAGTTCTCTTTTATCTGTTTCCATAACCGCTGGTAGTGGTCATTCGGCAACAGGTCATCGCGCCAAGTGCAGTAGAGGAAAGCGCGAGGCTTTTTTCTGAGCCCTTCTATTACATGCCGATAATTGATACATCTGGCGCGGCGCTTGCCTTTGGTACTCACCCGCAGCCGAGGCAGTTCAACCACAATTTGACGACCGAGGTAGCCTACAATCCGGTCATGATAGAGGCGCAGCTCTAGCTGTCGGCCAATCAGTCGAGACGGCACTGTATAGAGCACGCAGCGCACTTCAATTGTGCTGTAGCGGCTCACCCGAGCCGTCAGCACTTCGTAGTCACAGGCGCGATACTTGGGCAGCGGTTGCAGGTACTTTTTCTCTTCTGCAAACTTCTTAGCACTGCGCTTGTTGAGCTTATCAACAGATACTTCAATAAACTGTTGATAGGCACCTACACTCTCAAAGTCACTGTGGCCGCGCATGTACAACGCTTGGGTGATGCGGTTCTTCAAATGGCCGTGAGGGCTTTCTATTCCTCCATTCTCGTGGGCAATGCCTTTGTTGTTTCTCGTCGGTTCTAATCGATAGTGGTCGCATAGCTCCTGGTAATACTCAGTCAGCTTCTTGCGCCGTACCCCTCGCAGATTACGATAGGCCGCGCTCAAACTATCGGTGCGGTGCTGTTTCGGTGCGCCACCACTGGCGTGTAGCGCATTCTGTAGACCTTCTGATAGCGCGATGAAGCTTTCTCCACCTTGTATCACTTGGGCATACTGCCAGCCGCTGTAGGCCAAGCGGTAGTGATAGATCAGGTGCTCGAATGGATTCCCGTTGAGGGTGATCTCAACGCCTTTAAGTTCGGTGAAATCTGAAAGTCCCATCATCCCTGGCTCATGACGCAGCTCGAACATCACCTCGGGCGCTGGCCCATGTACCGCTTTCCACATCTGCACCCGACGTTGAACCGTACGAAGCACTCGGGCGTATTCGCCTGGATACTTCTCTTGTAGATACTCGAACAGCGTTGTCGGCTTCAGCCGAGGCTCTTTGCGCAGCATCGGTTCTAGTTCGCTCTCCCACACCGCCGCTAGCGGGTCGGGGCTCGTGCGCCAGTCTCGCGGTCGTCCCCGATTCGGATGATATGACCCTGACTCTATTCGCTGACCTGTTCGCCTTGATATTTCCGCTACCGCTGCGGCTTCCACCTGCGTAGCGCCCGTTTCTCTCGCATTCATATACACGCGGGTTTGATAACGTTGGATAATTCGATTGGACACTGGCGGCTTTCCCTTTTTGCATTTGGGTTGCTATCCAGTGTCTTTTCTTTGCTTTCTACTCTGCTGTCGCGTCACCTACATTGGCGCTCTATATCGAAGCGTCATATAGCTGTCGCGTGGCGCTCTGATTGCGTCTTTCTTACTGTCGCCTAATAGGCAGCTAACTAATCTGCAATCACTCTACCTCGTAGACAATCAGCTCAACACCTTGCCGGAGGTCATTGGGCAGCTGACAAATCTGCAATCGCTCTACCTCAGTTTCAATCAGCTCAACACCTTGCCGGAGGTCATTGGGCAGCTGACAAATCTGCAATCGCTCTACCTCAGTTTCAATCAGCTCAACACCTTGCCGGAGGTCATTGGGCAGCTGACAAATCTGCAATCG
>JBCBIK010000284.1:0-2906 GCA_038524545.1 Cyanobacteria bacterium J06623_4
GACACATCGCCTGTGTAGAGCGCCTTGCCGACGATAGCACCGCAAACACCAGATGGTACGAGTGCTAGCAGACTAAGCAGGTCTGTGATGGCGCTAACGCCACCTGATGCGATGACCGGTGTCTCGATAGCGGTGGCCAGCTCTCTGAGCGCTTCTAAATTAGGGCCTTTCATCGTGCCATCGCGCTTGATATCGGTGTAAATAATGGCTGCAGCGCCCTGATCGCCCATTTGCTTGGCCAAGTCAATCGCTAAGACTTCTGAGGTTTCTAACCAGCCCCGGGTGGCAACTTTGCCATCGCGAGCGTCGATACCGACGATGATACGTCCTGGAAATTGAGCGCTGAGCTGACCGACCAGGTCTGGGTTCTCTACTGCAGCTGTGCCCAAAATTGCGTACTGTACGCCAAGGTCAAACAGGGCACGAACCCGCTCAGCATCCCGCAGGCCACCGCCTACTTGAATGGGTAGATCGATGGTTTGAGCGATCACACGAATCGCTTGCCAGTTTTCCGGCTTTCCGGCTTTGGCACCATCCAAGTCCACTAAGTGCAGGCGCGTTGCCCCTTCATCTGCCCACTGCCTGGCCACCGCTACTGGGTCATCGTTAAATACCTGAGACTGCGCGTAGTCTCCTTGAAAGAGCCTCACACACCGACCTTCTAGCAGGTCAATCGCTGGAATAACGTCCATTCAGTTTGTCCACAAGATAGGTCTAAATTGTATCAACAGGGTGGCGCTGCAAAGATTTTTCGAATCGGTAGGCAATTTGCCGAGCTACTTTGGATAACCCTAAAAACTGCAATAAAAAAAGACCTGTGCCAGAGGGCGCAGGTCTTTGGAACGTATTAAGGAATCAAAAAGCTCATCGCTTTGTAATCGTGCTTAGCGTTCCCATCTGACAATGAGAAATTTGGAGAAGTTCGGATTTGAGGACATCAAAACGAATGACTACGCTCGGTTAATGCTTTCTAAGATACTTTGAATTCTTTGACTGTCTGGGGCTCTGGGGTGCGATCGCAAGTAGTTCTCCAAGTCTTTCTTGGCCAGTGCATGGTTTTGCAGGTGGTAGTGCAAAAGGCCGCGATCGCGCACTTGGTAGTGCTCCCTAGGCATGAGCAGCAAGAGCTTATCCAACACAGAAACAGCCTGATCGTAAGCTTCGAGCTGAACGTAAGCCGCTTTCAGGTTCATCAGCATTCTGGCCAGAAACGGCTTTGGCATGACCCCGCTCAAAAATTCCATCCGCCATTCGCTGCTTGGAAATAGCTGATAAAAGCGTTTCTGGCAGTCGGCCAAAAACATCACTTCTCCCTTGTGAAAAGGGTCAACGAAGACTTCCATGTCTTCGACAACTGGGCGAATCAAGAAGTGTCCGGGCATGCTGACGCCCACCATCGGAAACCTCAGCCGGTGGGCAATTTCCAAATACACCAGTGAGAGTGAAATGGGAATGCCCAGCCGCCTATCTAGCACGCAGTTGAGGAGGCTATTGTCGGGGTCGTAGTAGTTTTGCTGGTTGCCAGAGAAGTTGAGTTCTCCAAATAGGTAGTCGTTGATGACTTGAATGACCTTGAGAGGATAGCGGCCTGCAGGTAAGCGCGATCGCACCTTAGCCGCCATCTCATCCAACCGTTCTAAATACACGGTTGGATCCATATCCCAGTACTCTTCTTGAGCAATGTAGAGCGCCGCTGTCGCTAGGCTTATTCTCCCGTCGGATTTTTGAACTTCTTGGTAGAAACGCTGTCCGGCTGGGGAAAGTCGCATAGCAGTGATCGGTAGGAAAGGCTAGCTATGAGCATTATTATGGCACCGCTCATAAAAGACCGTGCCCATCTAATGCAAATGGGCACGGTCTCCAACTGGTTCTTAGCTGGTACTCAACTTTGATTGTCACTCAGCTTTCTGGAGGGAGGGGCACAGGCATACTGGCAGACGTGTTGCCAGCGGCTGTGCCGTTCCCGAGATTGTTCAGCGTTCCGGCTAGGTCAACACCGGCGGTTTGCTTCAGCTGGGCCATGAAGGCAGCGGCCTGGGTGGCTAGGTTGCCAGACTGGGTGTCGATGACGGTGACGTTTTGAACGGCGACATCGGGGACGGTGGCGGTGAGGGTTTTTAGCAGTACTTCCAGCTTTTGCAAGAGGAAAATGTCGCGGGCGCTTTCTCCTGCAGATATCCAGGATTCAGCCAGGCTGCGGGTGCCTTCGGCTTGCGCCTTGCCTTCTTCAATGATGATAGAGGCATCGCCTTTTGCCTGTGCGATCGCACGCTGGCACTCAGCCTCAGCCGGTGCAATCACATCTGCCTTCAGCTGCTCTAGCACCTGCTTGATGCGCTCTTGCTGCACGGGCACGTCTGCCTGAATGCGAGCTAGCTCGGCGGCGATTTCAGCTTCGGCCTCGGCCACCACTGCAGCTCGCTTGGTCAGTGCATCCTGGGTACGCTGTTCTGCGGCGGCTTGGGCAATGCCAATGTCACGCTCTAACCGACGTACGGTGGTGATTTTCTCGTTTTCGGCAGTTTGAATTTCTGATTCTGCCTTAGCCTCGGCTTCGGCGATGCGCGCGTCGCGCTGTAGGTCTGCCTGCTGCTTACGGCCAATAGAATCCAGGTAGCGCACATCGTCGGAGATGTTTTGGATTTGCAGGGTATCGAGCACTAGCCCTAGCTTTTGGAGATCTTCTTCGGCCTCATCGAGCAGGCTTTTGGCAAAGGCGGTTTTATCTTCGTTGACTTGCTCTGGGGTCAGACTTGCCAAGACGCCGCGCAGGTTGCCTTCGAGGGTTTCTTTGGCCATTTTCTCGATCTCTTTGCGAGGCTTACCCAGCAAACGCTCAATGGCATTGTGGATGGTCGGCTCTTCGCCCGCAATTTTGATATTGGCTACGCCGGAGACATGGAGCG
>JBCBIK010000285.1:0-2781 GCA_038524545.1 Cyanobacteria bacterium J06623_4
AAGGAATAGCAAGCCTTTCCAGCCTTTAGCTTAGAGATGTGTGTACACGGGAGCCTCCCAAGAGGAGATTTGCTTTGGGCTGTGGAACGGAGATTTTTGGTTTGTGAGTTCGTAATATCCTTAGCGGCTTTGTCTATCGACGCGAGCAGCTCATCTTGAGTCATTGTTGTGGATGTGGATTTAACAACATGCCTATTCTGCCGGAATCATTCTGTCCTGAACACTGTACGTAGCAGAATAAGTCAAGTATGGAATTTGAGTTTGATGAGCGTAACAGCCAGTCCTAGAAAATGAGGTAGCACTGTATGAAAGCAGCAGACTTTGATGAGAAGTTTGAAAGAGGCGAGGAAGATATTATTGACGACCTAGACCTGTCGCAAATGCGACGCCCTGGCCACTTGCAGCAACAGGTCAGTGTGGATTTCCCTGTGTGGATGATAGAGTCTTTAGACCGTGAAGCAAGCAGACTCGGCATTACTCGACAGGCAGTGATCAAGTTTTGGATAGCTGAGCACATTAAACATGCTCACAGCTGAGCATACTCATCGTTGCGATCGCTGAAGCGGAGGGCTTGTGTTGTAGGAGCTTGCGAACGTGGAAAGATACATCATTCACACCCGATAAGCTCAAGCACCTGCTTGCAAATGCGCCCAGCAGGCCTGCGCGATCGCACAATCTTCCTGAGTATGTATCACCAACACACGCACCTTAGAGCCTTCTGTTGCAATATCTTCATCCACCGGAGCGCTCTGATTTTTCTCAGGATCTATCTCCACACCCAAAAAGGCCATCGCCTCACAAGCCGCTGCCCTCACCCAGGGAGAATTCTCTCCAATGCCTGCAGTAAACACAACAGCATCGACGCCACCCAAGCTCATTAGCATCGCGCCCATGCACGCTTTCAGCCGATGAAGAAAGAGATCTTTCGCCAGCTGCGCCTGCAAATCTCCCTTTTCAATCGCGGCCTCAATCTCTCGCAAATCGTAAGAAATCCCTGAAATACCCAGCAGGCCAGACTGCTTATTCAACAGCTTATCCAAAGCGTCTACCTCCATACCCTGACGCATCAAATGGATCAAAATGCCTGGGTCCACCGTGCCAGACCGAGTGCCCATCATCAAGCCATCTAGCGGCGTAAAGCCCATTGTCGTATCTATGCTTTTGCCATCTCGCACCGCCGAGAGCGAGCCGCCGTTGCCTAAGTGGCAAATAATCAGCCGCAAGCTAGCCAAGTCTTGCCCTAGGATCTGCGCCGCTCGCTGTGCGCAAAACTGGTGGCTAATGCCGTGGAACCCGTAGCGACGGATGCCCTGCTCTAGCCAGTCGTAAGGGCCGGGGTAGGTACTGGCCACCAGCGGCATTTGGCTGTGAAACGCTGTATCGAAAACGGCGACTTGAGGAACCTCCGCCAACAGCTGCTCCATTAAGACAATGCCTTCGAGATTGGCCGGGTTATGGTTTGGAGCGATCGCACTCAGCCGATCAATCGTGGCCTTCACCGCTGGGGTGATGAGCGTACTCTCCTGATAGTCTTTTCCGCCATGTACGACTCGGTGACCCACCGCATCAATTTCTGCCAAGCTGTCGAGCACTTTTGTAGGCCCTTGGTACAAGTGCGTTAGCAAATAGGAAAGCGTTTCCTCCCGGGTAGATACCTTCCGCAACTCGTCAAAGTATCCGCCAGCAGAAGTGACAATGTTGATATGCGCAGCAATCTCTTGAGGAATCCAGTCGATTTGCGCTTCCCATAGGGGCTCTACTGGCCTACCCATGTCGCCATTAGAAGGTGCACCAGAGAAATCATACAGCCCGCTTTTCTGGCTACTCGACCCTGCATTTAGCACCAAAATCTTCATAGCCTGCTTACCCTTGTTGTTTTTTCCTGACTGTTCTTCCTGGCACTAGCAGCACAGCGAGGCATCGTCCCGGAGAATTGTTCGCTTAGGTGCCTTTCCGATTTCTTAGTGCCTCTGAGAGGTGAGCGCGATCGCCCATCTTCATCAGCATCGGTCCATACTTATCGAACCTCACAACGCTAACTGTGGCTACTGGCATATCAATGCGATCGCGATAACGCCCCAAATCAATTCCCAACAAACTGCACAAAACAATTCGAATCGTCGTCTTATGGCACACCACCAACACATTGCCGGACGGGTACCGCTCCTCAATTTCAGCAATCACTAAGCTCGCCCGGCTAGAAACCTGAAGCGCCGTCTCCCCGCCCGTTGGAGAGTTCCAAGCAGGCTCTCGCTGCCAGCGCACATAGTCTTCACCAAAGTGCTTTTGAACGTATTCAGGCCGCTTATCTTCCCACTCGCCGTAGCTCATTTCCCGCAGTCCGTCGCGCAGCTGAGGCTCAATGCCCACCGACTCACACAGTGGTCGCGCAGTCGCCATCGTCCGCTTCATGGGGCTACAAAAAACAGCCTCCCACGAAAGCTGTCGATAAGCCTTCGCAAAAGACTGCGCCATCTGCACACCCGACTCTGTCAGCTCGGGGTCAAGCCAGCCACAGTAGCCTCCCGTGCGGCTATGCGTCGTCTCCCCATGACGTAAAAAATAAAGATATAAGCTCATGTAAAAGTATTAGAACATATAGCTTTTTTCGGTGGACCCACCCCGGAGCGCAGCGGAGGTCGGGGTGGGTCCACCCCAACCTCCCACCCATCAACTCAATAAGGCCACTTCCAATTCACAATCTCAGCTTGATCCTTACCATGCTCATGGGCATAGGTCAGACACTCAATGATCTTGTTCTTCATGAGCTCTTTCACATGC
>JBCBIK010000286.1:0-2778 GCA_038524545.1 Cyanobacteria bacterium J06623_4
GAGCGATCGCCCCAGTGCAAATCTTCTAAAATGAGCACCAATAGATGATCTCGGGTAATCACTTCTAGGGCTTCGGCGAGTTCTCTGAGCCATCGTTCTTTGGGAGCTGCGCCTTGGGCCTGCAGCCTCAGCAATTGCTCAGGCGTGAGCAAGGGAGGCATTTGCATTAGCCAACTGGGCGCATACTGCTCCAGGGTGCTGATATGCCGTTCACCTTTGGTGGTGTGGCAAAAGCGATTGAGCGCTTCTAGTACAGGCCGGTAAGCTTCGCCCGCACCGTACTTTTCAATGCACTGTCCTAGGGCAACAGAGCAACCGCTTTGGCTATCTACTTGATTTGAAAATTTTTCTAGCAGGGTCGTTTTGCCAATGCCTGCTTCCCCAGTGAGAAAGACGAGCTGTCGCTTACCGGTGGCAGCTAGCTGTAAATGGTGACGTAATTTTTCTAGCTCTTGGGTGCGACCTGTAAAAACCTCATTGACCTGCTCACTTGGCAAAGCACTGGGCAGGCTGGCGGTTTTTACTTGAGGAACCTCGGGGGAGGTCGCTCCTGGCACATCAGAAACTGTGCCAATCCAGCGATAGCCCCGTCGGTATACGGTCTGAATGTAGCGGGGGTTTTTGGTGCTGTCGCCTAGGGCGCGCCGCAGGTCTCGAATAATGGAGGTAAGGGCATATTCGCTGACGTCTTCATTGGCCCATACTGCGTCAAGCAGCGCTGACTTGGTAGCGATAGAACCGGTATGGGCCACGAGGTAATCAACAACGGCCATTGCCTTGGGTGTCAGTGGAATGGCTACGGAGTCTTGCCACAGGCAAGCATTGGCACGGTCAAGTTGTAATACCTCCACCATAAGTAATCTCGCGGATTTCTATCTGATAGTACTTGACAGGCTGTCTATGACTCAATACGGAAGCAGCCCAGACAGGCCATAAATCTACATACATAAAGAATGATTTAACGAATTGAGCCATTTATTACGGTTGGTAAAACTTGCCGAAGCTGTGCTGAGTGCATAAGCTCCAAGCTGCACAGGCTTTTAGGAAGTCCGCTACGACACTGACTTAGGCCTGTCCTGTGACTCTCCTGGCAGTTTTCCAGTTTCTCAATGGGGTTTCCCAAAACTTTCCCAAAACTTTGGCAGGACTTGTAAGGTCCCGTTTCTATAGGCTGCTAGCAGTTCAGCAGGCTATATCGTCTACGGCCATCGTCTATGCGTCGATTTTTTATGACTTTAGTATCCCAAGCATCAGAAAACAGCCCCCCTACTCGGACCATTGGCGTTTTAGAAACAGATGTTTTTTGCATTTTTTTAGGCAGGGTTTGGAAAATGCGATCGCCGCATTTGGCTTTTGGTAGAGGCTCGGATTCAGCAAGAAGAAGGTGCGTAGAGCCGGTCGTATCTTCTGAAAAAACGCCAAAGAGCCTTCCTTGAGAAATTCTGACAACTGAGCTGCTTTTTGTTGTTTATTTTTGACTTACGGGAAATTCAATTATGCCGACCATTAATTTTTTCAACCACGGTGCGTACGAATTAGAACTCACCAACAAAAAGACCAAAGAGAAGTACGCGATCAATAAAGGCTCTGGTGTCGCGACAGCAATCGACAACATCTCGGTGGGAGATGTCTTTGATGTAGAAAATAAAACAGATCCTAAGATCCTCTACCGCCCGGTGTTTATTGGTGATGGTGTGACAACCATCGAACTCAAAGGCAACGTCCCTTTTAAAGACCAGCGCCTCAGCTTTTCTGATGTCAAGAACATCGATTTTGAGTCAAACTTGTTGGGCATTGATCTGGTCAAGTTCAATCCTCGTCAGGTCGTAAATAGCTTTGTTGGCAAGCCCATTTTTGATGGATTGAATCCTAGCTCTATTGACTATGATTACCAGGCTGGTAAGTTAGTGAAAACGGGCATGACCTTTTCTGCGACAAACCTGTCTAAAGGCAGCAAAGAGGTCAAAATGACCTCCAACTATTCAGCCTTTTCTCAAGAATGGAATATTAGCCTGGGTGCCTCTGCGACTGTTCCTGTAAAGGGTGTTGATGTTACCGGCGCATTGGATTTTGGGGCCAATCAATTTGAAAAAGAAGAGCGAGGCTCTAGCAACGTCTATGCCTATACCCGAGAGCAGAAATCGGAGTATGAAGTCAGCATAGATCCGACTGAAGCTTATCTGGACACCACCTTTATTGTGGATGTGAGTAGGGTGAACAGTGTTCAGGATGCTGAGAGACAAATTGTTAGCGTCTACGGTACCCACTATCCCACTAAGGTTTACTACGGCGGTGAGCGATCTCTATATGCCAGTATGAGCAGAAGCACCTATGCAAAAGCCAAAGGATTTGGCATAGATGTCAAGGCTAAACTCTCTGCCAGTAAGCCAAATGTATTGCAAAAGGTTACTCAACCTGCCGCAGCAGAAGGCGGCCCTTCTACAGAAACAAGCAAAGGCTCAACCGGTTCATCAGAGATAGGGTCTGGAAATGCAGGCTTTGGCTATTCAGAAAATCAACAGGAAAAAGAGATTCTTTCTCAGATGAAAACGGGCTATCGTTCAATTGGCGGTAGCGGCGGGTTCGATAGCTGGGACGTTGATGAAGGCAATGCGGTTGCGATCGCAGTAGAAATGGATGCGCTGTATAACCTGATAGAACCTAGCGTCTTTAAAGATGGCACTAGTAGTGATGTGTTGGCGCAAAAAAAGAGCTACATCAAAACAGCCGTAGAGAACCGTCTGAAAGCACTCAAAACCCTGGGCAAGGTCGTACCCG
>JBCBIK010000287.1:0-2751 GCA_038524545.1 Cyanobacteria bacterium J06623_4
TCGTTGCGCGATCGCACTTACACCGGCCGTCACCTCCCTCCCGACCCCGCTTTCAACCAGTCAGATGCTTTGCCCGCTCCCGAGTCAGTGGCAGAGCTGTTTCGAAAAAGGAAAGGCGAAACGCTCCTATCGGAAAAATCGACGCTTCTATTTCCCTACTGGGTGCAGTGGTTCACCGATGGCTTTTTGCGCACCGACCGCTACAACCGGCTCAAAAATACATCCAACCATCAAATTGACCTCTCAAATGTCTACGGCCTGACCGCCAAAGTGACCCATCAGCTCAGGTCTTTTGAGGGGGGAAAGCTCAAAAGTCAGCTGATTAACGGCGAAGAATATCCTCTCTTTTATTACGCGGATCCTGAGCAAGGTATCGTCAAAGAAGAGTTCAAAGATCTCTACGAACCGTTGAACACTGAAAAGCGACAGCCCGCTGAGAAGAAAGCGACTATGTTTGCCATGGGCGTAGAGCGCGCCAATGTACAAATTGGCTACGTGATGTTGAACGTGCTGTGCCTAAGGGAGCACAACCGAATCTGCGACTTGCTAAGTCAGGCCTATCCCACCTGGGACGATGAGAGACTGTTTCAAACGGCCCGGAATATTGTCGTTGTTACCATCATGAAGATTGTGGTGGAGGAATATGTCAACCACATTGCACCCTATCATTTCGACTTCAAGGTTGACCCTGCTGCGTTCACCCATGAGAAGTGGTACCGAGAGAACTGGATGAGCATTGAATTTGACTTTGTTTATCGCTGGCACAGCGCGCTCCCCGAAAAACTGATTTATAAAGGGGAGCCGGTGCCGATGGAAGAGTCTCTTTGGAATAATCAGATGCTGATTGACCAGGGGATAGGTGCGCTGATGGATGAAACCTGCGCTCAGAGCGGTACCCGGATAGGTCTATTTAATACGCCTGATTTTTTGGTGGAGATGACGGAGATTCCGAGTATTCAGCTCGGTCGCCGGATGCAGTTAGCAAGCTACAACGACTACCGTGAGATGTGCAAATTTCCCCGCGTGACTGACTTTGATCAAATTACTGCCGATGAAGCGGCTCAGACGCTTCTAAAAGCGCTGTATGGCAAGGTTGATAATATTGAATTCTATGTGGGGCTCTATGCAGAAGACCTTCGTCCTAATTCGGCCCTTGGTCCTTTGGTGGGCAGGCTGATTGGGATCGATGCATTCTCTCAAGTTCTTACGAATCCTCTGCTGGCCGATACTATCTTCAACGAAGATACGTTTTCCCCAGTTGGCTGGAAGATTATTCACGAAACCAACTCGCTACAGGAGATCGTTCATCGCAACATTCCGCAATCGGGGCGATTGCCGGTGGTGACGTTTGATCGCTAGGGTTTTTGATTGCTGAGACAAAAGCCATCGTTTCAAGAGCCATTGTTTCAGGCTCGTCTAAGGCTCATCTAAGGCTCATCCATCAGCAGTATGGCGTATCCCCTGACATCACGATTTTTTGCGCCTACATAGCGAAACTCTATCTTGAGAGAGTCTTCAAATCTGATAGCTGGTATGACCAGTATCCCGGTGTTCTCGCCTTCGTTATCCTGGGCAAAGGCGAGAATGTTTTCATTTCTTGATGATGACTTTGGGGGATATTGAATTTCTTGACCATCCACGCTCAAATTGATGGTGTAGAGAGCCCCGTCAGATTCGTTGTGGAAGTAATAGCCGGTCAATGTCGATGTGATCAGGCATCCAGCGCCCTGCAGATCCACTAGCTTAACAATGTCATTCCTAGTTTGCTTACGTTGCTCACTGTAGACCTTCATTTTCCCGAAGTTAGATTTCGTCAGCGCTCTTGGACAATCAGACGCAGTCTCTTCTACGGTTTCTTCAAGGGCATCCACTTTCTCAATCAATTCGCCCAGCTGATTTTCAGAGTCATTGATGGTGTCCTCAGTTGTTTTACTTGCCACACCTCCAGCGGTTATCCATGCTACTGCAATGGCCGATATCGCTCCTATGACGGCTACGCCAATACCTGATTTATCCGTGGACATCAATTTGAATTAAAGTTAAAACTTGGAGATTGGCAATAGCATATATTGTTCAATCGACTCTGTCACGAGGTTTATGGACCTGAATTGTATCTGCTTCAGTCCACAGGCAATAGTCAGCCGAAGGTTATACAGCCGGCGAATCTTCTATCAGAGCGGACTTTCTCCAAATGCCTTGATGGTCGTAGTAGCGAATTATTCTGGTTCGAATCAGGGCTGAGATTTCTGGATTTGCCTTGTTGCTTCTGACCCATCCAACTTCTACTCGAAAGGCAGCTTTTTGGTCGATGATTTGTGGCATAAGGCAATAGGTTCCGTTGGGCAGGGGCGTTAGCTGATAGTCAGGCGCTGAGTCTTTGTTGTTTTTTAGGGATATGGGTTTTGTTTGAGAGGGTGAAATGCTGCGATCGCCCTTCAAACAAGTTGCTAAAGCAAGTGTCCATTCATCTTCATTTTCTTCTTTGCAGGTCAGTGATAGGTCTTCATTGAATGTCCAAAGGCTTTGCCCAGCTGTTGTCGGGTCCATAGAGGCGTAGAGCATTTGAAGCCTGCCCTGCCAGTTCCCAAGGACCTGTTCGATATGAAAGTGGGGTTCTTCGAACCGAGTCCCCCCGGTCTGGGTTTCACGAATGAGCGTAATGTATTTGATTTTGCTCGTACCGTCCGCCGTGCCTTCGTACATAATCACAAATCGAACGCGGCGATCGCCCACTTTCAGAGACATTTCAGC
>JBCBIK010000288.1:0-2741 GCA_038524545.1 Cyanobacteria bacterium J06623_4
TAGAAGGAGACTAGCGAGGCATAGTACTTGATGCTTTCCCTCGAAATTCCCAGCTCTGGCAGCAGCGTTTTTGTCAGCTGGTAAAGCCCCTGAATTTGCTCGCATCGGCTAATTTCAAGCTTGATCTCATTGAGGCTAAAGCCCTTTGGCTCCCGCTTTAGCTGAGTAATTTCGTATAGCCCTGGCGCATCTTCAACCAGCTGATTTAATGCCTCCACATCTGTTTGGGATAGCTGTCGTTTCACCCGACTCACCAAACGGTCTTTCTCATCACCAGCTGCCTGAGAAACGATATCTTGTAGAAAGCTGTATCCAGGGGCAATCAGCCGCTCAGATTCTAGATGACGCAGCAGTTCTCGAAAGATATAGATTGGCCTGCTAGAGACTCTGGCCGCCTGCTGGGCTTTGGCCAGCAGGGTTTGCCTCGCTGTATCGTCGCAGTTCTGGTACTTGCAAAGCTCTAGAATGATGCGCTGGTGCTTTAGCCGGGTGGTTTTTATCGGCTTATAGTCGTCAGGGAGTTCAATGGTGGGAAAATATTGCGCCTGAATGTATTGAACATCGGCACTTACAGCGGAAAATGGAAAGACGAAAAAGCGATGACGGGCTCTAAAGTAACCTAGCTGTAAGATGGCATAGAGCTGAGACTTGAGGCCGTGCAGCGGCTCAATAGCGGCCAGGTCTTGAGGCGATAGTGCAAAGTACTCGGCTTGATCTTCAGGAGTGAATTGGGGCAACCCGTAGAGGGTTTCAATTTCGTCATCACCCAAAATCTGAAGACGTTTTGAGATCGCGCTCTGCTCTGACATCGACATTAGTTCTCTGCTTTCTCGGATGCCTTGTATGCGGTGCCGCAGTAGGGGCAGAAGCGATGCTTCAATGACGTAATCGGTGCATCGCACTGAACGCACTGATGGCGCAGGCCGTTGCCACAGCGAAAGCAATAGTGAGCATGTATATGCAACCACATCGGGTCTGGCGCATTGCCCGGTGTCCAGCACTGGGGGCAAAACTTCAATGCGCCGGTCTCCTCCACCGAGATGCCTTTAGCCGCAGCATCCAAGTGCGCTTCAGGAATCTCCAAGGCGTAGGCCAGACCCTGACGGGTCTTCGTTTTGAGTACGGTCGTCTGCCCACGCTCAATCTTGCCAATGCTCTGAGCATGGATGCCTGACTTTCTAGAAACAGCCTGCTGACTCATGCCGAGGGCTACCCGTATCCGGTTGACGTAGTCAGCCAGCGATTCTCCGGGCTTTGGGACATTTGACGATTTCAAAGTATTAATACAACCCGCATTTCAACTATCTAATTAGACGATAAATTAAAGGCACTGCTTTTCCGCTGTCGTTCACCTTTATTTACTGCCGATGTCGATTCCCTTAGCGATGGTGGCCACGCAGTTTTTAGACCGGCCTGGTTTGGCCCAAAAGACAGTGAAATCTTATGAGCACACGCTGATGCCTTTGCTCCAAGAATATGGCAGCTGGCCGATAGAAATTTGTGATCGCCAAATCCTAACTGAGTATCTCGACAGTCTCTCGCATTTGGCCTATACGACGCACCACCGGCACCAGGCAACTATTCAAGCATTGTTCAATTATGCGGTGGAACAACAGCATATCAAGGCCAATCCTATCGCCAAGTTGAAGCGGTGCAAGCCTGACCTAGAGAAGGGTGAGCACGCCTCTGACCAAACGATTCGCTATCTCACACGAGATCAGATTAAGCTCATGTATCGAGCTGTTGAAACAGATTGTCGAACCCATACAATTGTCAGATTGTTGCATCGCAGCGGAGCCAGAATATCAGAAGTGCTGGCGCTTGATCTTGATACGGTGGATCTTGAACAACAGAAGTTTCAGGTTATCGGTAAGGGCAATAAGCAGCGATGGTGCTTTTACAGTGACGATGCGGCTCAGTTGCTCAGCCAGTACTTGAAACTTTATCGGCACCCACGTAGTCCGGCTCTATTCACCGCGCAGCAGCCGATAGCCGGTTCTATTAGTCGGCTAAGCTATCGCACCGTCCACCAGAACTGGCGGCAACTGATTGCAGATATTGCTGAGCTAGAAGGCGCACGATTGCACGATCTACGGCATACCTTTGCCACTGAGCGGGTCGGGCTGATGGGCATTGAGGAGCTGAGAGCACTGATGGGGCATGAGTCCATCATGACCACCCTGCGCTATCAAAAAGTGACCTCTGCTAGAGCTGAGACGGTCGCTCAAAGCGCCCTTAAAACACTAGCTATCGAGGCTATATAAATTTAGCTGCTTATTATCGACTTTTTCTTAAAACACAGAGAATAGGCAATACTCTGCGTCAGCAAAATATGACAAAGAGCAAATGTACTAACTAACCCCGCTTCCATACTAAGTCTTGACTGTCTCGATCTGGAATGTACCTTTTCGGGGGTTTATGCAAAAAGCCCCTGTCTGGAAATTCTGTAGGCAATCCACTGATGCAGCTGCTCGATGCTGACCTGAATAGTGATCGCAACCGGGCGATCTTCCGTTTCCTGCTCGCCAGAGCCGCCACTGCGCTCCGCTACGTCTTCCCGGCCAGGGCCACCGCCTGCTACAGCGGCCTAGTGCTTGGCTTTGCCCTGACCTTCATCCCGATAGCTAAGAACGCCCCAGCCCGAATTACGCTAATGCTGACCCTTGCCGGTGCGGGCCTGGTCGCCGTCTCTGCTCACGAGCTAGACGAGTTACAGGACGACATCGACGAAGCCAAACAGC
>JBCBIK010000289.1:0-2665 GCA_038524545.1 Cyanobacteria bacterium J06623_4
AATATCTTGTAAGCTGCTGTAACCGGGAGCGACAAGCCGCTGGGCTTCTAGATAGCGCAGCAACTCGCGAAAAACGTAGACGGGTTTTCCACAGACACCTGCTGCTTGTGCGGCTTTGTCAGCGAGCAGTTGGCGAGCTGCCTCATCGCACAGCCGGTAGTTGCATAGCTCTAAGATAAGACGCTGCTGATTCAGTCGCGTTACTTTTGAGATCGGTTGCTCCGTTAGCTCAATATCAGGGAAGTAGCGATCCTGAACGTATTGGGCATCCTCACCAATCCCATCTAAATCAAAGCTGAAAAAGAGATGACGTGCTTTGAAGTAACCCAGCTGTAGAATGGCGTAGATGCGAGAGCGAATCGTGTGAAATTGCTCAAGTGCCGCAGCTTCGCGCTCGGAGAGGGTGAAGTATTCCGCTTGCTCCTCCGGCGTGAAATGAGGCAAGCCATACAGGTTTTCGATTTCCTCCTCGCCCAAAATCTGAAGGCGCTTTGGGGTGGCAGTCTCTGATGGCTGGGTCATAGAAATGTCATCTTAGGCTTGTCCATCTGATGGCTCAGGTGCTTTGTAGGCCGTGCCGCAGTACGGGCAGAAGCGATGCTTCAAAGACGTAATGGGTGAGTCGCATTGAACGCATCGATGGCGTAGGCTGCTGCCACAGCGAAAGCAGTAGTGGGCATGGATGTGTAACCACATGGGGTCTGGGGCATTCCCAGGAGTCCAGCACTGCGGGCAAAACTTCAGTGCGCCGGTTTCCTCTACTGCGATCCCTTTGGCAGCGGCCTCCAAGTTGGCTTCAGGAATCTCTAGCGCATATGCCAACCCCTGGCGCGTCTTGGTTTTGAGCACATTCGTATGCCCACCCTCAATCTTGCCGATACTCTGGGCATGGATGCCGGACTTTCGGGCGACAGCCTGCTTACTCATTCCGAGCGCTGTCCGAACGCGGCGCACATAGTCAGCTAGCGATTCTCCAGGCTTTGGGACGTTTGAGGATTTCAAAGTATTAATATAACCAGCAAAATAACCATCTAATTAGACGATAAAGTAAAGGCACTACTTTTTTGCTGGCGTTCACCTTTTCTTCTCACCCATGTCGATTCCATTGGCGATGGTGGCTACTCAGTTTTTAGATCGACCAGGTCTAGCGAAGAAGACGGTGGAATCCTATGAGCGGACACTCATGCCCTTGCTCAGAGAGTACGGTAGCTGGCCGATTGAAATTTGCGATCGTACTATCCTCATTGCATACCTCGACGGTCTCTCTCACTTGGCCTATACGACTCATCATCGACATCAGGCCATCATTCAAGCACTGTTCAACTACGCAGTAGAACAACAGTATATTAAGGCGAATCCAATCGCCAAGTTGAAGCGGCGTAAGCCAGATGCTGATAGGAATGAGCACGGCTCCGACGAAGTGATTCGCTATCTCACAGCAGAGCAGATTAGGCTAGTGTATCGAGCAGTTGAAGCAGACTGTCGCACTCACACAATTATCAGATTGTTGCATCGTAGCGGCGCGAGGATTTCAGAACTACTGGCGCTTGATCTTGAGCAGGTCGATCTTAAACAACAGAAATTCCAGGTCATTGGCAAGGGTAATAAGCAACGGTGGTGCTTTTACAGTGACGATGCGGCCCAGTTGCTAAATGACTATTTAAGTCGCGACCGACACCGTAGCAGCCCTGCCTTATTCACGGCCTATCAGCCGATAGCAGGGACTCTCAGTCGGTTGAGCTATCGTACGGTTCATCAGAACTGGCGACGATTGATAGCAGATATCCCTGAGCTAGAAGGGGCCAGACTCCATGACCTGAGACATACTTTTGCGACTGAGCGCGTTGGACTGATGGGCATTGAGGAGCTAAGAGCGTTGATGGGCCATGAGTCAATTTTGACTACCTTGAGATATCAGAAGGTGACGTCGGCACGAGCTGAAACAGTGGCTCAAAGTGCCTTGAAAACACTCATGAATGAGACCGCACAATAGCTACGTCTTAGTCGCTCATCGTTTGCACGACCACCAAGTATCAACGGTACTCTGCGCTCGCAGACTACGGCAAAGTAAAGAATGAGTCTTGAATGTCTCAAAGTGGACTATACCTTTTCGAGGGGTTGTGCAAAAACCCCCATATTCAGCCTGATACGCTGCATGGCGACACCCATTCCCAGAGTCTAACGGTCTTCGGATTAGCCTATTTGCTGGGCATCAAGCTGATGCCGCGTATTCGCAACTTGAAAGAGTTGACCTTTTTTCGAGCAGACACAGAGACGACCTGCCAGCACATAGATGTGTTGTTTTCTGACACGGTAGATTGGGATCTTATTGAGACCCATTTGCCGGATATGTTGCGGGTAGTGCTCTCGATTATGGAGGGGAAAATCAGCGCCTCAACCATCTTGAGAAAGCTAAGTACTAACAGCAGAAAGAACAAACTATTCAAGGCGTTTCATGCCCTTGGTTCGGCGGTCAGAACGGGCTTTCTGATGGAGTATATTCACAGTGCCAAGCTCAGAGCCAGGGTGCAAGGGGCGACGAATAAGAGTGAATCATTCAACGCGTTTGTTCAGTGGTTAGCCTTTGGCAATATGGGACGACTGAGAACGAACGACCGGGAAGAGCTACGCAAGCGCATCAAGTACAACCATTTGGTGGCCAACT
>JBCBIK010000290.1:0-2583 GCA_038524545.1 Cyanobacteria bacterium J06623_4
GGCCATTCGAGGGGCAACGACCGTTCCCGAAAATTCGGTAGCGGCGATGGCAGAGGCGGTGAGCGAATTGCTCGATGCGGTGGAAGCGCGCAATGAGCTAGACCCAGACAAAATGGTAAGTGTAACCTTTTCGGTGACGAAGGATTTGGACGCGGTATTTCCAGCTGCGATCGCTCGCCGCCGACCTCACTGGGATAACGTGCCCCTTCTAGACCTACAGCAAATGCACGTCGAAGGCAGCCTACCGCGCTGCATTCGCCTCATGCTCCATATCTACATGCCCGCAAGCACTCTGTCGGTCAATCACGCCTACTTGCGCGGTGCTCAGAAGCTACGCCCCGACCTTTGCCTGGCAGCTGACTAGTAGTTGAGCATAGAGAATTTGACAGGTAGGCTAGACATAGCAAATAGCCGCCCTCCTTATTTCCCATGCCTGCAAAATACATTGTGACGCTAACGCCCGAAGAGCATACGCAACTGACTCAACTGACCAGCCGTGGTGAACTGTCAGCGCGGAAGATGAAGCGAGCCCAGATTCTGATGTTGGCAGATAAGGGCAAGTCAGACGAAACCATTGCAGAAATGCTTAGCGTGGGCCTCTCGACGATTCATCGCACCCGTCAAAAGTTCGTTGAGGGGAATGTTGACTTTGCGCTCAACGAATTGCCGAGGCCGGGCGGACAAAAGAAGCTAGACAGCAAAGCAGAAGCGTTTCTCGTCGCGACAGCTTGCAGTAAACCGCCATCCGGTCGAGCCCGTTGGACGATGCAGCTATTAACAGACCGATTAGTGGAACTCAACGTCGTCGAAAACCTATCGAGTGAAACGGTGCGACGCACCCTCGAAAAAAACAACTTAAGCCTTGGTTGAAAGAACAATGGTGCTTTCCGACGGTCGGCGCAGACTTTGTCTGGCGCATGGAGCACATTCTGGATTTGTATGCCCAAGCCTACGATCCAGACAAACCGGTGGTGTGTTTTGATGAGCGGCCTTGTCAGTTGATTGGAGAAACGCGGGTACCTCGCCCGCCGAAACCAGGGCGCGCGGAGCGCTACGATTATGAGTATGAGCGCAAGGGCACCTGCAATATATTCGGCTTCTTTGAGCCATTGGGGAGGTGGCGACACATGAGACCAACCCAGCATCGAAAAAGCCAAGACTTTGCCTTATGTATGCAGTATCTCGTCGATGTCCTCTTTCCCGATGCGAGCGAAATTCAAGTGGTTCTAGATAATCTCAATACCCATACACCGGCGGCGCTATACAAGACCTTTGAGCCGGATGAAGCCTTACGTATCCTCAATCGCATTCAGTTTCATTACACGCCAAAGCACGGCAGTTGGCTGAATATGGTTGAGTGTGAGTTCTCTGTGCTCTCACGACAGTGCTTGAATCGACGCATTCCTGAGTTTGAACAACTCACGCAAGAAGTGGCGGCGTGGGAAGACAGACGTAATCTTGAAGGGGCCACCATCAACTGGTTATTCAAGGTGGAGGATGCTCGTATCAAGTTGGCTAAGCTCTACCCTCAACCTAGCCTGTCATAATCACTGCGGCCTAGTACTAGCTATACCGCCTGATTAATTTGCTGACCAATCAAATCAGCCATCTTGGCAGCGCTATCTGTCGTGGCGAGCCGCATTGCCGCCACTGACATCGCTGATAGTTTTTGCGGATCGCTAAATAAGTAGGAAACCAGCGTTTCTAAAATCTCACCAGAAAGCTCAGACTGCGGATACATCTGACCGGCACCCGCGTCGTCGAAGGCTCTGGCATTGTAAGTTTGGTGGTCTTCGGCAGCGAAGGGATAGGGAATAAGGATAGAGGGTGTACCGGTAATGGCCAGCTCGATCAAGGTGCCAGCACCGGCTCTGCTCACCGCTAAATCTGCCCGCGAAAAGAGAGCGGCCATATCATTGTAAAAGGGGCGATGGATGTAATGAGGATGGCTGAAACTGTCAGCATCGGGATCATTAGTACCCGTAATGTGAACAATCCACTTACCCGCTTCTAGCCAGCGCGGTGCCGCAGCGCGGACCATTTGGTTGACGGCGACAGCCCCTTGGCTACCACCGACAACAACGATGAGCGGCACGCCTGCTGGAATCTCAATATCGGAGAGGCCGATTGCGTTCTGAGTCGCTTGGAGGAATTGCGAGCGCACAGGCGTTCCCACCACCATCGTCTCTGCCTTTGGCAAATGCTGAACCGCCTCAGGAAAACCCAGCGCCACCGTCGTACACCAGGGGCTCAGCCAGCGAGTCACTTTACCTGGCAGCGCATTCGACTCATGCAAAATAGCCGGTAAGCCCAGCGATCGCGCCGCAATAATCGCCGGGGCCGCAATGTAGCCTCCCGTGGTAAACACACCCCGAAAGTCACCTCTTTTCAACAGGCGGCGCACTTGAGCCGTGGATTTGGCAAATTTGGCAGCGAGCTTAAGCGTGCTCAGGCCAAAACCACCCTGAACGCCGCCCATCTTCACCGTATGAAGAGGATAAGAGTCGGGGACAAGCTGGGTCTCTAAGCGGTCGGGCACACCGAGCCATTCAATGGCGTAGTCAGTTTGCAATTGCTGCGCGG
>JBCBIK010000291.1:0-2542 GCA_038524545.1 Cyanobacteria bacterium J06623_4
GGAAAGGCGCCCGCAAGCTTGCTAGGAGAAGTTGCCCCAATTGCGTTCTATAAACCAGGGAGAGGAAGCTGTACTCCAAGAAATGAATTCTGATGGTTCGAAGGTGTCGGGTAACACATCAATCTTGACTACCTGTTCTGGCAAGAGACTAAGCACATGACGTTTGGTATCGCTGTCATAATCCCATGGTATCGCTGTCATAATCCCAAAAATGATAACGGTCATTCTTGTTTTTGGCTCGACGACTGGGGCCATAATCCATTGGTGCGCAAACACGAATTAGATTGTGGCCATCTTCCTTCGAAAAGAAAGTTAGTCGAATTTTATGCTTATCGTGAATAGCCTGAACAAATTCTTCTTTCATGTAAATGACGACTACGGGAATATAAACTCCGAGATAGACTAGCACATTTGTACGACAACGACTAATTGCTTTAGGAACAAGGATTAAATAACCTGCATTCTTTAGAGCTGTTGAGGACGAGCGACGTAGTTCCACTTGGGCAGGTGTTCATCGAAGAGAATCGGCATGTTTTCGAGAAATGCTTCGGTCGCCTTGCGTCCGGTTTCATAGACCGCATCGATGATGGTGGTGACCACTGAGAGCCCGGTTTTTGTCTTTGCTTGTCCCATCTGGTCTCTGAGCGCCTCAACCGAGTCGAAGTATCGCCCCGCGCAAGCCCGCGTCAGATGAGGAAAGAGCCGATGCTCAATCGGGTTGTACTTGGAGGTGTAGGGCGGGTAGTGAGCCATGCGAATCTCGATACCGATATCGTTTGCCAACTGCTGCAGATCCTGCTTGAAGATGTGATAGCGAGCGCTGTTGCTGCCCCCACCATCAGCCAACACGAGTATCGAGGTCGCCTCTGGATAGTCGAACTGACCGTGCTCATGCCACCAGTGGTAGACCGAATCGCAGGCAAACTCGGTGGTGTCGCGGCTGGTGCCAATCTGGACAAAGCCTTGATTCTGCCTCAGGTCATAGAGGCCATGAGGGATAGCCACCCCCTCTGCCAGTGAGGGCCAGTCGTGGTCATAGACGGGCACACCAGCGGTGCCGTAGTTGTAACCGGCTCGGTAGAAAGGACCGATTAGCTCCTTTTTTTCGTATCCATACTGATGACGGGGTTGCCTGCTGCCTCATACTCTCCCTGCAGCCGTTGGATGGTCTCAAACTGCTCATTGCGCTGGGGATGCTCACCGGTCTTTCCCGTCTTCTGAAGCTTGCGGCGACGATAGTTGTGCTTGGCTAGCAGTTGGTCGACCACCGTCACACTCACGCTCACGCCCGCTTCAGACAATAACTCGGCAATCTCGGGCCGATTGAGATTCGTCCATTTGATGCGCTCATCCATCGGTGAGCCTGCCGTATACGGCGCTATCACCCGTAGAAACGTCTCGTCCAGATTGGCGATGACCTCAAAAGACGACTTGCGACCACCACCGGGACGACGAATGCCAGGATGCTGCAGCGCCGCTTCGTCGTCCAATTCTGCCATCCCCAGTTTGATGGTCTTGTAGTCGCACCCCAGCACCCCACTGACGTAGCTGATGCCACCATGTCCCAGCTTCATCGCTTCTATTGCCGCATAGCGACGGCGGTCTTTCTCTGACAGCGACTGATGGTAGCGCTGCATCCGGCTTTCTATCTCATCTGGATAGGGGGTCACCATTACTCTGATTCGACTACAACATCCATAGTCTATCGAATCACCCAGTTCTTGGAGCTTATACTATCCTCATTCCTAAGTCGGTTCACCCATAAGCCGGTTCAAGAAAATGGCGACGCGACGTGAGCGTCTAATCCGTTGAAGTTCAGGCATCAGCGCCTGGCATAAATAGAAGCGACAAAGAAACTATGAATCCAGCCGATGCATGGGTGTCAATCGTTTTGATAGGATTCTTTCCTAGCCCACTGGATGCTGTAGCTACGCTGTCACAGAACCACGGAAGTTAACCTCATATTAATCATGAGCTACGTAATAACACGGAAACTTTATCAAAGCTATACGGATGTAGAAAAATAGAACTCATAAGTTTATGATATTTTTATTTTTTTGGTACTCCTGTATTGATCGACATCAAGAAGGTTGTTTGTAGGTGAACCATTGTCAGACGATATACGAAGCAAGGAAGCCAATGGAACGCGTCAACGCGGCTGGAGTCAGATGGCAGCGATTCTTCATCGCGCTGGTGCCGCCGCAGGTGATTCAATCTGAGGCCAACGCTGTGCGACAGGTCTTTGCTGACCGGTTCAACAGCCGTAAGGCGTTTAACTCGCCGCCCCACGTGACGCTGCAGCCGCCGTTTCGCTGGCCGCTGGCAGAGATAGACCGTCTGTTGCAGGCGGTGGCCGCCTTTGCCGATGAGCAGCCGCCATTTTCGGTGCAACTGCAGGGATTTGGCGCGTTTCCGCCCCGCGTTATTTACATCGACGTGGTAAAAACGCCCGCGCTGGAACGTCTCCAAGCCGAACTGTCTAACTACCTGACCGAGCAGCTTAGCATTCAGGATAAGGACCCTAACCGCCCCTTTCGCCCCC
>JBCBIK010000292.1:0-2540 GCA_038524545.1 Cyanobacteria bacterium J06623_4
GGGCAAAAGCAGAATCAAAAACAGAGCCCACAGCCGGGAAAATCCGGACTGTGGGCTCTGTTTTTACGAGCAGTTGGCAGACAATTTACCAGATTAGATGAGGCCTAAGCAGGGACTCTTATCTAATTGAGTCAATTGCCATGGCTCTGTGCCTCACTGAACTAGCGCTTTAGCTGGTCGAGCCATTCTTTTAGCTGGGCGCCAGCAACTTCACGGCCACCCAAACCGAAGGCGATCGCAATGGCAATCGCCACTGCACCGAGCAGCAAACCAAATGCCAGGTTCACAATGTTGGGAGCGACGCCCATCTGGCCTAGGGCCATAGCACCGACAAACGCCAAAATCGCAATCCGAGCGGCCTGGGCCAAGGTCTTGGAAGAAGACCCGCTGCTGCTGCTAATTAGGCGGAAGGCCAGGTTAGCAATGTAGATACCGATGCCAAAGATCAGCACGCCGACCAAAACCTGGGCCGCAATTTCCATCACTGCGCGCACAATCAGCGTGAGCTGGTCGAGCTGCAGAATCTCGGTCGCTGTGACCGCGCCAAAGAGCACAATGGCCACCAAGACGATGAGACCCACAATTTCAGATGGCGTTTTAGCGCTGCTGCTGGAGGTTTGCAGGGTAGTGGCAGAAGGATCTGTGCTGATGCTGGGGTCGTAGGCAGAGACGGGCGGTGTCGAGGGAGCCGCTGTCGGTGCTGAAATCTCGGGCAGGCCCAGCACTTCGAGAATGCCGTCGAAGCCAGCGCTGGAGAGCAGGCTAGTGACAAGCTCGCTGATGAAACGACCGATGAAGTAAAACACGGTGAGCACGACGCCTGCTGCCAGCAGGAGTGGAATGAAGTCCAGCACCTGGTTGAGCATGCTGATGGCAGGGTCAGAGATGGCGTCGATTTCTAACGCATTGAGCGCAGCGATCGCAGCCGGAATCAGAATCAGCACATAGACAATGGTGCCTGCCAACCCAGAGAGCGACAGCCCGCCCGCACCCGGCGTGCTGCTAGAGAGGCCCAAGCGACGACCTAAGCCATCTACACCGGTTGCAGCCAAGATATTGGTGACGACACCGCGAACAATCTTGGCGAGCAGCCAGCCCACACCGAAGTAAACCGCCGCCAAGATGACCTTGGGAATAGCGGTCAAGAACTGATCGATTAGGTTCTGTACTGGACCCAGCAGACCGTTGAGATCCAGCGCGTTTAGGACGGGTGGCAAAAAGAGCAAGAACACGAACCAGTAGAGCGCATTGCCTAAGGTTTCGTGAATCTGTACGGAGTTTTCTCTGGGATCAACGCCTGTATTTTCGGCGAGCCTATCGTCTAGGTTGAGCGTTTCAAGACCGCGCGTGACGATGGTTTTGACCACAGTTGCGATCGCCCAGGCAACAACTAGCAAGATACCCGCGCTAAACAATCGAGGCAGGTATTCAAATACCGTGTTTAGGAGATTGTTCAGAGGTTCGGATACGACGGTTAGTTCAAGAGCGTTGAGAACTGCGATTACCGTGAATAAGATAATCACCCAGTAGACGATGTCACCGCCCCACTTCGCGGCAGGCACATCTTCTGGTGGGCGCCCCGTCAGTTTGGAGGCAATGGTATCGTCAATGCGAGTTTGCTTTAGCAGGCTGCGAACGAACCAGGCGGCCACCATCGCAACAATCCAGCCAATGATGCCAATGAGGATGGCACCGATAATATTAGGAACGAACTCGCCGACAACATTTAAGCCGTTGCCGAAGGCATCAGTCAGCGCAGAAGTCGGGTTTTCCGTGGCATTTGCCTGGGCCAGGATCGGGAAAGAGCCGACAGCACCTAAGCTAATACCCGTTCCTGCGGATGGTATTAGATGAATCATGTTGCGTAACTTAGTTAAGAGGTTTAAGCGGAGACGACATCAGCAGTAAACAAGTTTTGCTGATATTTGAGACAAGAGTACCGCTTAAAGGTTATATGCAGAGAAAAATTACTGAGATTCGCTCGTTTTTTTAACAAATCTATGGTCGTGCATCCGCCGAAAGGCAGTTGTCATGGCCTTTTGGGTGATGTGCATCACAAAGCCGCGTCCGCGGGGCTACGTTTTAGCCGCGATTTGCTGACATTTTTTAGCTGAGGGTGAACAAAACCTAACTTTAGAAAGATTTTGTTCGACTCTATGGCTCTTCTGCTTTTATAAAAACAGCCCCCTTCTGCATAGAAGGAGGCTGGAAGTTACTAAGAGCTAGCGATCGCTATGGCTTGCCCCGCACGACCGCCCGCTGCGTTAGGCATCTGCCTCCTCATCGTCTAGATTTTCAGCGCTGTCTGCGTCTTCCGGTGCGGTAGCAAGCGGATTGCTGAGGTCAGGATCTTCTGGGCTTTCATCTAGGTCTGCAATGACTTGGGCTTCGGCAACGGTCTCGGCAATGGCTTCGGCGACTGATTCGGAAGGCATTTCATTGTCGCTTTCGTCTAAATGGGGAACTAGGGCAACGGCTGCGATCGCATCGTCATCATCCAAACGCTGCAGCTGCACGCCCGTCGCCATCCGCGACTGAAT
>JBCBIK010000293.1:0-2521 GCA_038524545.1 Cyanobacteria bacterium J06623_4
TAGTATCTGAAGAATTGCTTTCATATCAATGGGTTTGAGCGTTTTATTGAACTCAAAACGACCATGAAAATTGATATGCTGCCACGCGACTGGCGAGACCAGAGATAGCGCAGCTACCCGAGCGGCATCACTACTGAAGTCGCCAGTCGTCAGCACGTCGGACAGAATGGCAGTGTTGTAATAGATGATGCAGTTGGTCAGCAGTCGGGCGCAATCACCCCAGATCTGCTGTTCGTATTCAGTCTTGAACCGTAGCTTGCCAAAGTTGGCATAGGAGATTGCCCTACGCAGCTGATGATAATTTTCTCCGCGATTAAGCACGCGATGAACATTCTGCCTAAGCGTCAGCGAGTCAATGTAGTCCAGCAGATACAGGCTTTTGATAATGTTGTCGTATTCCCATAGCGCCCGCTTGGTTCTATTTTTACGCGCATAAGAACTAAGTTTTCCAACAATCACACTTTGAGTAACCGTCTTCAGCGCCAGCGACACTAGAATACGCTGAATATTTTCCCACTCGTCTACAATCAGTGTCGTATTAATTTTACGGATCGGCTTGAGTATGTCGTCTGCGTCATATTGACTAGGATGTTGGAAGCCGTAAAGCGAGGTGCTGACACGGCTGTAGAGGTCGCGATAGCGAGGTGCAAACTCATAGCCGAAGAAAGATAGAAGCGCGAAATTAACCTCATTCGTGCCATGTGTATCGGTCGAATGCACCTCCGGTTGAACATTAGTCGTGTTGTTGAACAAGAGATCAAAAACATAGTGACTCTCATGCTCATCTGCGCCGATAACCTTGGCATTGACGGGGATATGGTTGGCGACCAGAGAATATGAAACAACACCCTTTTTAAGGCCAAAGTACTTGGGTGAATGACGCGCATTGACAGTTGAAAGCTGAGTTTCAAACTTCTGGCCATCACTGCTTGAGTGGACTCTATCAGCCACATCATAGAGATGAAACATCGGCAGCGCAGCGGTTGCATTGCTCACCAAATCGTTAGCAGCTCTAAGGGTTTCGCGTCGAATGAAATTATCAGAGGTGGTTGCCAACGCTTGATAGTCCACATCCGAGGTTTGCCCCATGCGGCCAAGTCCCATGTTAGTGCCCCAGGCAATCAGCGCGGCTATCAGCGTGCGCTCGTCGGCATCCTGCTTGGTGTAGCGTCCTAGCAGATGCTCAAAAGCCGTCATGAACTGACAGCGCTGGTTGACAAAATCCAGAACGCTGCCAATATTGACCTGATGAAGCGGGTCAAAAAAGGGATGGTTAATCGGATCACTGTCGCCTGGAGAGCGCAGTGTCCACCGAGTATTCGTGCCCCTGTTCTTAATCTCAAAGTGTTCATTTTGGCCCGTGAGCAATCGCTTATTCACCTGGACAAAACGAGTCTCCAACTGCTCCTTGAGATCTGCCAAATGGTCATGAATCGGCTGATTCAGCACCGAAAGTCCTGTCGCTTCGATCAATGCGGCCTTTTGCTGCCAACGCCGTTCATCGATTAGATCGTCTTCCAAACTCCGAAAGCGGACACTGTCAGAGCAAAAGACATCTCCTGACTCCAGACCATTGCGCAGTTGGCGATAGACCAAAAACTCGTAGCGATCTGGCAAGAGTGTCGCGTCAGGGCCGCTGGTGTCGTAGAGATAGCGCTTGAGCGTATCGGGGATGAACGAGACCGGAAAGCGATCTGTCGCGTATTGCGAAAGCGATCGCTTTTTTTGAAAGGCCCCTTTGAGAAACGCGACCGCCTCCATCAGGGGCACCCCTGCCGCAGAGGTGGCAAATTCAACCGATAGCAAAACAGGGCGTAGATTGCGCTTAAACTGAGCGGCCAGGGTATCGATGTGCTCCCACTGGAAAGCGGTTTCATCAAACTGGGCTTGATTGACAATATGCTCCGCCACAAACGCTAGCTTTTGCCGCTCTAGAATGCCAAATGCTGCGGCCTGAACTGCTTGAAAAGAGGCGTCTTCAGGAATGCTGTCATCGGTGAAAAGTTTAAGGACTTGGCCTGCCTTTTCGAGGTTTTGGTTGTTTTCCGTACGGTACTCATAGACCCGCTCTTTAGCAGCATCCTTGGCCGTCTCAAGATAGCGCTTGACGTTGTATCTGAGGCTGCTGATCAGGTTGTCATGCAGGCGCTGGTAGCGGTTGAGAATAAAGCACAGTAAATAGACATGCACCATGCCTTGAGGCAATCGCTTGAGCCGAAAAACAGAGTAGTACGTGACCAGTGAGGCATAGTACTTAATGCTCTCATTCGAGATCTCAAGGATGGGCAGCAGGTGTTGTGCCAGGGGATAGAGCGACTGAATTTGCTCACCGCGATAAATCTCTCTTTTGATCTCGCTGGGACTGAAGTCTTTGGGTTCTCGTTTCAACTGAGTGATTTCATAAAGTCCTGGCGCATCTGCTATCAGCTGATTCAAGGCGGCAACCTCTGCTACCTTGAGGTGATCATGAACAAGTTGACTCAGCCGATTTTGTTCATCGACAATTGCAGCTGCAACAATA
>JBCBIK010000294.1:0-2508 GCA_038524545.1 Cyanobacteria bacterium J06623_4
TCTGATTTCTGTCGGGTTATTGCGGAGCCTTCAAGATAGATGCTATTCCCGCTACTTCTGTCCTGCTATTCCTGATAGTCAGTTTGAATGTCGACGGATAGGGTTTGGTCGTCGATAGAGATGTAGAGAATGTTGGGTCTGCAGCAAACCTGGCAGTCTTCGATGTAAGACTGGGTTGTCCCGGCGCTGAGATCGATGAAGGTGGTGCTGGTTTCACCGCAGAAGGCGCAGGTGTAGTCGGCGGTGGTTTGCATGGAGGGTGTGTGTATTTGGGGAGACGGTCATTGCGTGCCATCCCGTCAAAAGCAATGGGATGGCACGTAACGATAGGGCGGGCGTCGGTGAGTAATCGCTATGCCGATGACTGCGAGCTATGTGATCACTGTCGGCTTGTCGCGCCCGGTCAGTGCCTGAAGCTTCGAGACCTGATCGGCAATCTCGATTAGGGGCTTGAGCGCTTCTTGGGGGTCTACGCTGTGCTTGGCGGCATCGGGTTCGTAGCTTTCTAGGTAGAGTCGGATGGTGGCGCCTTGGGTGCCGGTGCCAGAAAGGCGGAAAACCATGCGGGAGCCGTCTTCGAAGCCGATGCGAATGCCTTGCTTTTGGCTGACGCTGCCGTCGATGGGGTCGGTGTAGCTAAAGTCATCGGCATAGGCGACGGTGTAATCGCCGAGGGTTTGGCCGGGGAGGGTGGAGAATTGCGATCGCAGTCCATCCATCAGCTCGTTGGCTTTTGCCTTGTCGACGCCTTCGTAGTCGTGACGCGAGTAAAAGTTGCGACCGTAGGTTTTCCAGTGGTCTACTACGATCTCCTCAACCGACTGCTGGCGTTCTGCCAAAACATTTAGCCAGAACAGCACTGCCCACAGGCCGTCTTTTTCGCGGACGTGGTTGGAGCCGGTGCCGAAGCTCTCTTCTCCGCAGATGGTGATTTTGTCGGCGTCGAGCAGGTTACCGAAAAATTTCCAGCCGGTGGGGGTTTCGTAGCAGTCGAGGCCGAGCTTTTCGGCGACGCGGTCGGCGGCTTGGCTGGTGGGCATGGAGCGGGCGATGCCAGAGAGGCCGTTTTTGTAGCCGGGCACGAGCTGGGCGTTGGCGGCAATCAGGGCCAGGCTGTCGCTAGGGTTGACAAAGAAGTTGTTGCCCAAAATCATGTTGCGATCGCCGTCGCCATCTGAGGCTGCGCCAAAGTCGGGCGCACTGTCAGAAAACATGATCTCGACTAGGTCGTGAGCGTAGACCAGGTTGGGATCGGGGTGACCGCCACCAAAGTCTTCTAGGGGCTCGCCATTGGTGACGGTGCCTGCTTTTGCTCCTAGGGCCTGTTCAAAGATTTGCTTGGCATAGGGGCCGGTCACCGCATGTAGCGAATCCATGCACAGGCTGAAGTCGCCGGTGAGCAGCTGGCGAATTTTGTCGAAGTCGAAGAGCTGCTTCATCAGCTCGACGTAGTCGGCAACAGAATCAATCACTTCTACCTGCATCGCTTCAATTTGGCGGGTGCCTAGGCTATCGATGTCGATGTCTTCGGCGTCTGCGATCTTGTATTCGCTGATGGATTTGCTGTTTTCGAAGATGGCGCTGGTGACTTTTTCAGGGGCGGGTCCGCCGTTGGAGACGTTGTATTTGACGCCGAAGTCGCCTTTGGGTCCGCCGGGGTTGTGGCTGGCAGAGAGAATGATGCCGCCAATCGCGTCATATTTGCGGATGAGGCAGCTCGCTGCAGGGGTAGAGAGAATGCCTCCCTGCCCCACGAGAACTTTGCCAATGCCATTGGCTGCGGCCATTTTCAAGATGGTCTGAATCGCTGGGCGGTTGTAGTATCGGCCATCGCCGCCAAGCACAAGGGTTTTGCCCTGGAGGTCTTCGAGACTGTTAAAAGTAGACTGAATAAAATTTTCGAGATAGTTCTGCTTTTGGAAGGTAGGAACCTGCTTCCGTAGGCCAGAGGTGCCGGGCTTTTGGTCGTCGAAGGGGGTTGTCGAAACCGTTTTGATAGGCATTGTTTTAGGGCGTCACATTTCTGGGCGTCACATCAAATACACAGCGTATTTGTACCTAATGATCTCACATTGCGGAATCTGTACAAAAGCTTAAGAGAAATGTGTCGATGGGTTTGTGTTGTAGGCAACGTCTAGGCCCAGACTTTTGCTACGAAAGGACTTCTACTTCATCTCCGATAGTGAGCTGTCCTAGGTCGGCTGACTCTGCTGGACGCTCTTGGAGAAGATTTTGGCCGAACCAGATTTCTCTGTCCCAGGCGCGGTAGGTGGCGAGGGTGGTGCTGGGTTCTCGAGTGCGATCGCCGGTTGCCTGGTCCACGTTGGGGATGGAGCATCTGGCGCAGGGTTTGGCCACGGTAAAAATGGCTGACCCGATGCGAAGCCGCTGCCAGTGGTCTTCTGCATGGGGCGGGAGGTCGCCGCTGATGACGAGGTTGGGCCGAAATCGGTTCATGGGGACTGGGGCGACTTGCTTGGCGGCGAGCTTTTCGTTGAGCCCAGCGAG
>JBCBIK010000295.1:0-2438 GCA_038524545.1 Cyanobacteria bacterium J06623_4
GTATTGGTCAGGGTAATGCTGCTGGTCAGGCTGTAGAAGGTATTGCTCGTCAGCCTGAAGCTGAAGGCAAAATCCGTGGCACCTTGCTGCTGAGCTTGGCATTTATGGAAGCGTTGACAATTTACGGTCTGGTGGTAGCACTCGTTCTGTTGTTCGCTAACCCCTTTGCATAAGCCTTTGTAGGTCGGGTACAAGAGATTCTTCTCCAAGGTCTTTTTTGCCCCCTTTGCTTCATTCAAAGGCGTCTCAATCGGGGTGTGCCCTTTGCATGCCCGATTGAGCGGTTAGCTGCTAATGGTTAACTGCCAAAACATCAGCAGAACAACAAGAGAAAAACCATGTGGACGGGACTGACATTACTCGCTGTTGAAGCGGTTGAAGAAGCGGGCGGTTTATTTGATCTAAACGCCACGCTGCCTTTGATGGCCATTCAGTTTTTGATTTTGATGGCTGTGCTCAATGCCATTTTTTATAAGCCTTTGGGCCAAGCCATTGATGAGCGTGATGCCTATGTGCGTGGCGCCAAAGCAGATGCTCAAGAGCGCTTGGCAAAGGCTGAGAAGCTGGCTGCTGAGTACGAGCAATCACTGGCCGATACGCGCCGCGAAGCCCGCAGCGTGATCGAGTCTGCCCAGGCCGATGCGCAGAAGATCGCTTCTGAAAAGCAGGCTGCCGCGCAGCAGGAAGCTACTGCCCAGCGCGAAGCTGTTCAAAAGGAGCTGGATGCGCAAAAAGCGGAGGCATTTGGCCAGCTAGAGACGCAGGTTGAGGCGCTCTCTGAGCAAATTTTGGGCAAGTTGCTGGGCTCAGCGGCTTAGTCAATCAAAGAGACGAAGCAGGATAGGTATCGAAAGTGTTAACGCAAGCGTGGGGGCTGCTAGCCTCTGAAACTAAAGGATTTGGGCTGAATTTCGACATCCTCGAAACCAACCTGATTAACCTAACCATTATTATTGGCGTCCTTGTCTACTTCGGTAGGGGGTTTTTGGGCAGCAAGCTCAAGGAGCGACGGGAAGCGATTGAAACCGCCATTCGCGACGCGGAAGCCCGCCAAAAAAAGGCAGCGGCGTCTTTGGCTGAGCAGCAGCAAAAGCTGCAGATGGCTAAAAAAGAGGCTGAGCGTATTAAGGCAGAGGCTCAGACCAATGCTGAGTCTGCGCGAGAAGCTGTTTTGGCACAGTCGGCCAAAGATATTGAGCGACTGAAGGCGGCGGCGGCCCAGGATATGTCTTCCCAGCAGGAGCGGGTCATGCAGGAGCTGCGTCAGCGGGTGTCGGCGATGGCTTTGGAAAAGGCGCGATCGCGTCTTCCCGAAGTCCTCAACGAGGGCACCCAGGCCAAGCTGGTGGACCAGAGTATCGCTCAGCTAGGAGATTAGGAGACATAACGTATGAGTATTGCTACTGCAGAGGTCGCTGCGCCCTACGCCCAAGCGCTCCTTTCGATTGCCAAGTCCAAAGATTCGGTCGACGACCTGAGCCGAATTGCCGCTGAGCTGCTGACGCTGCTCAAAGAATCAGACGCCCTGTCGACATTTTTGGGCAACCCCGTTGCCAACAGCGATGCCAAGAAGGGGGTTTTGACTCAAGTTCTTGGCGAAGACACCAACCCGCAGATGAAGAATTTTCTGATGCTGCTGGTCGATAGAGGTCGCATCTATTTGCTAGAGCCTATCTTGCAGCAGTTTCAAGCCCAGGTGCGCGAGCTAAAGCAAACCGTACTTGCTCAGGTAACCTCCGCGATTGAGCTTACTGATGAGCAGCGAGAAACCGTACGCCAGAAGGTTCAGAGCATCACTAATGCCAAGGCCGTCGAGCTGGAGACCAGTCTCGACCCGGATTTGATTGGCGGTGTGATTATTCAGATTGGTTCTCAGGTGCTGGATGCCAGTATCCGCGGTCAGCTCCGTCGGATTGGTCTGCAGCTGGGCGTTTCTTAGCCCGCCATTGGCTTTCGGTGAAGAGAGCCAACCCAATTTCCTAAACGTTTTTCCAAATGTTTTTGTAGTCAAACGTTTTTGTAGTTATAAATCCGTAGTTAGTAGAGCGACTCCTAATGGTAAGCATCAGACCGGACGAAATTAGCAGCATTATCCAACAGCAGATAGAACAGTACGACCAGAGCGTGAAAGCTGACAGTGTCGGCACCGTGCTCCAGGTTGGTGACGGGATTGCCCGAATTTATGGCCTCGACAACACCATGGCCGGTGAGCTGTTGGACTTTGAAGATGGCACGGTTGGCATTGCGCTAAACCTTGAAGAAGACAATGTGGGCGCGGTACTGATGGGTACGGGCCGCCAAATTCTGGAAGGCAGTACTGTCAAATCTACCGGTCAGATCGCGTCTATTCCTGTGGGTGACGCACTGCTTGGCCGAGTGGTCGACACGCTGGCCCGCCCGCTGGATGGCAAAGGTGATATCAACACTACTGAGACTCG
>JBCBIK010000296.1:0-2406 GCA_038524545.1 Cyanobacteria bacterium J06623_4
TGGTTGACGCGCTGATCTTCCCCGCCATAATCGAGAGCACCACCCTGAGCATATCGGGGCTTTTTGCATAAACCCCCGAAAAGGTACATTCCAGATCGAGACGAGTGAGACTTACTGAATCGGTCTGTGCATCAATTGCTGAAGGATCGCCTCCATATCAATGAGTTCAGGCGCAGTGTAGAACTCATAGCGGCCATGGAATATGAGGTGCTGCCAAGCGACAGGCGAGACTAGACCAAGCATGGCCATCCTATCGACATCCTGCTGCTGCTCGCTGTGAGTAAAGAGGTTGGAGAGTATCACCATGTTGTAGTAGATGATGCAATTGGTCAGCAACCGAGCGCACTCGCCCCAGATCTGCTGCTCGTATTCAGTCTTAAAGCGCAGCTTGCCAAAGTTGGCATAGGAGATCACCCGGCGGAGCTGATGATAGCTTTCGCCTCGGTTGAGCACCTGCTGGACGTTCTGCCTGAGCGGCAGGCGATCAACAAAATCAAGCAGGTATAGGCTTTTGACGATGTTGTCGTACTCCCATAACGCCTGCCGGGTCTTGTTCTTACGGGCGTAAGCACTAAGCTTGCTGACAATGATGCTCTGAGTCGTGGTTTTCAAGGCCAGCGATACCATAATTCGCTGGATGTTATCCCACTCAGCCAAGATGAGTTTCTTGTTAATTTTCCGAATTGGTTTGAGGATCGCCTCTCCATACTTACTGGGATGCTGAAAGCCATAGAGCGAGCGGCTAACCGTGCCGTAGATGTCTTTGTAACGTGGCGCAAACTCATAGCCAAACAGGTGCAAGAGCGCGAAGTTTACCTGATTTGTACCGTGCGTATCGGTAGAGTGAACCGTCGGCTGGATGTCAGTTGTGTTGTTAAACAACAGATCGAAAACATAGTGACTTTCGTGCTCATTGGCCCCGATAATTTTGGCATTAATGGGAATGTGATTGGCAACCAAGGTATAGGAGACGATCCCTTTCTTGAGGCCAAAGTATTTGGGTGAATGACGTGAGTTAATGGTCTGAATCTGGCTCTCAAACTTTTGTCCATCGCTACTGGAATGAATCGCCTCACCCACGTCATATTGGCTGAAAATAGGCAGCTGATAGGTGGCATTGCAGACCAAGTCATTGGCTGCTTCAAGCGTCTCTGGGCGCAGGAAATTATCGGAAGCATCGGCCAGGGTGTGGTAGTCAATATCGGAGGTTTCGGCCATTTGGCCAATGCCCATATTGGTGCCCCAGGCCATCAAAGCGGCGATCAATACCCGCTCATCTGCCGTGTGCTTGGTGTAGCGTCCGAGAATATGCACCAACTTATCGGTAAACGGACAGCGCTGATTAACGAAATGCAAGACACTGCTGAGGTTGACTTTCTTCAGAGCGCTGAACATGGGATGATTCGCCGAGTCTCGGATACCCGGTGAGGTGAGCGACCAATGTGTTGTTGTGCCTCGCCGCTTCAGCTCAAAGTGTTCATTCTCGCCAGCGCTCAGTCGCTGATTGACCCGAGTAAGTCGGTCTTCCAGCTGCTGTTCGAGGTCAGCTAAGTGTGCTTTAACCGGTTGTCTAAGTGTCGCTAATCCCGTAGCTGCAATCAGTTCAGCCTTTGCCTTCCATTGTTGCTCGCTGAGCAAATCGTCCTCGAAGCTGCGAAAGCGAACACTATCCCGGCAGAAGATGTCACCAGAGTCCAAGCCGTTGCGTAGCAGGCGATAGATCAAAAACTCGTAGCGGCCTGTCAGTAGCTGTCCACCATCATCATTAGAGGCATACAGATAGCGCTTGGCTGCAGCTGGAATGCAATGCATGGGGAAGTCGTCTGGGCGATATTGGCTCAAAGTGCGACCCTTTTGAGCTACGGCTTTCAGGAACTGAAGCGCTTCGATGACGGGAGCATGGCCAGGAGAACTGGCGAACTCAACAGCTTGCACAATAGGCCGGAGGTTGCACTTGAACCGCTGTGCCAAGGTATCTACATGCGCCCATTGAAAAGCCGTTTCGTCGAACGTCGCTTCTGTGGCGATGTGATCCACGACAAACGCTAGCTTCTGACGGTCTAGGATATCAAAGGCTTTAGCTTGAACGTCCCGAAATGGGGTGGTTTCATCAATATCATCAGTGGTAAAAAACTTCAGAATTTGACCCGCTTTTTGTAGGTTCTGATTTCCCTCTATGCGGTACTCGTAGACCTGTTCTTTCGCCGCGACTTTACTGTCTTCAACGTACTGCTTTACCTTATGTATCAGGCTATTGAGCAGATTGTCATGGGCGCGTTGGTAACGATGGTGAATAAAACAAAGCAGATAGACATGCGCCACATCCTGAGATAGCTGCTTGAGTCGGAAGACTGAGTAGAAGGAGACTAGCGAGGCATAGTACTTGATGCTTTCCCTCGAAATTCC
>JBCBIK010000297.1:0-2395 GCA_038524545.1 Cyanobacteria bacterium J06623_4
GGTCATCCAGTTTTGGGCAGTGCCTAGTACCGACTCCCGCACGCCGCCACCCCACAGTACTGGCAGCGCCGTCGACCTTACTCTAAGAGCGGCCACGGGTGAAACCGTCGATATGGGCTCCCCCATTGATGAGGCCTCTCCCCGCTCCTATCCCAATCATTTTGCCAATAGCACCGACCCCGCCGCGCAAAAAGCCCACCACTACCGCAGCCTACTCGCGGCGGTAATGGTAGGCGCGGGATTTTGCCAGCACCCAAACGAGTGGTGGCATTTTTCAGTAGGCGATCAGCTGTGGGCCTGGCAAACCAAGCAGCAAACGGGAGAAAGTGCGATCGCCCGATACGGCGGAGTGTAGCCCCGTTAGGCGACCGCCGCTGAGGTCAGATCTTTTTCTAGCTTTAGGCAGTTGCGATCGCCCCCCACATGGAGCTGATACTCCACCCGGTCCATAATCCGGTGCAAAATTAGCCAGCCATAGCCGCCTTCTTGAAAATCAGACGGTGAAGGTGCCGCGTAGTCATCCAGCTTGAACCCTTGACCTTGGTCCCACACTTCAAGAGAGAGATTGTTGTCTTCTAGCTCAATGCGGATGAGCACGGGCAGTTCCGGCTTTTCGTTGTGCGCATGGCGAACAATGTTGGAATACACTTCCACCACCACTAGCCGGAGGCGCTTCTCTACCTGAGTCCAGTCAATTTTTTGGTCAATCTCTAGCTGCAGAGATTCCAAAAGCCAGTGTTCTACCACCTCCATGAACTTGAGGTCACTAGGGACGGTTAGTTCGGTTTTTAGCATGACGTCACCTCCAGTGACAGAATAGTTTGGTCGTCCTCTTGTTCACCCTCTGGTAGATGAATGTAGGAAAGTAAGTTGTCTAGGTTGAGGTCGGCAGGCTGTTGCTTCAAGAAGTCCCAAAGGCCCTCTTGATTGAGCATAGAACAGCTGCCGCTGCCTCGGAAGCTAGGCACCGTTGCCTCGGTAATCCCGTCACTGGTGAGTAAAACAACATCACCATCGGAGAGCTGCATCTGTCCGGACGTCGCTTTCCAAATGGGCAAAATGCCTAAGGGGACTCCTCTCACATCTAAATAGGTGGGCTCCACACTTTGCTCTGTACTTTGATCTGTGTGGGTTTGCTGTCGCTGAGCCACTATTTCTTTGTGAGACCACACCACCGGATACACATGCCCCGCATTGGCATACACCAGCTGGCCCGTCTCTTCGCTGTAGCGAATCAGTGCCATCGTAATAAAGCAGTTATTGCTCATCAAATCATTCGACAGGCTCTGGTTAAGATTGCTCATGACCTTGTCTGGATCGGGCGATTTCTCTTGGGCCAGCTCTCTGCGCAATACTGAAATTGCGCTAGCCATAAACAGCGCCGCAGGCACGCCCTTGCCCGAAACATCGCCCACCGCCAGCCAAATATCTCCCTGTGGATGCATAAAGACTTCGAAAAAGTCGCCACCCACCTCGCGTGCGGGCTGACAGCGCGCCTGAATTTTTAGCCCAGGTGTGTCTGGCCAGCTCTGATGCAGCAGATTGCTCTGAATCTGCCGGGCGACATCTAGCTCAGCGCGCATCTGCACAGACTGACGATGAATCTGTTGATAGAGCTTGGCATGTAAGATCGCCAGCGCCACCTGATCAATCACATTTTGCAGCAGCTCTATGGCCTGGGCTGCCCAGTCCCGCGTCGGTGCCTTACTAAATAGACAAACGACAGCGATAGGACGCTGTTGGTCTAAAAAAGGAACAACAATTCGACTGATGGTCTCTCCTGCGCTCTCCACCGTGTCTGAGTGGAGGCCTGTTAAGTCGTCGGGGAGGGGAGGGAGCGCTTCTATCGAACCGAAAAGGTTGAGCGGTGGATGTTTGTCTTGGGCTTGCTCGGTGCTCTGCTCGCCAGGTTCTGTCTGGTAGGTTTGCAGTACTTGGGCATCATCGACATCACCAAGCGCTTCCTCTGGATAGAGGACGGCAAGATTTGTTTCGAAGGCTTCTCCGAGTGCTCTGACAACGGTTTCGAGCGTGCTGCCGTAGTCGAGCGAGCCGCGGACCGCTGCCATAATGCTGTTGCTAAGAGATTCTTGCCTGAGCGCACGGCTGAGCGCTAGGGTGCGCTGCTTGATTACCCGGTAGGTCTCGGCGGCCTGCAAAATAACATCTTTGAGCTTTTTGGGATTCCAGGGTTTGGTGATGTATTTGAATACTTTTCCTGAATTGATGGCAGAGACCAAGTCTTCGACATCGGTGTAGCCAGTCAATACCATGCGAATGGTATCGGGAAAGCGCTCTACCGTACGACTGAGAAACTCTGTTCCATTCATCTTTGGCATACGCTGGTCGGAGATAATGATAGCCATTTCTCCTTGCTCGTCCAAAAGCTCTAACG
>JBCBIK010000298.1:0-2376 GCA_038524545.1 Cyanobacteria bacterium J06623_4
GCAGGCGCATCTCCTGGGAAGCGATCCGAACGAGAGCACTGAGAAAAAATAAACACTGTGCTAGCTAACAGCCCACAGGCGAGCAGCACAGATCGTATAGGTAAGCGCAACGAAGAACGGAGCGTTTGAGTCGCGGTTCGTGCTGAAGAAGGCGCTTGATCGATGATCGTGACCGGCCGAGTAATCCCAGGTCGCTGGCGCTCAATCCAAGCCTCATCAAAAACGCGGGCATATACCGCGTTACTTACCGATAGCTGATTGTGGTTGAGTGCAATTAAACCAACGTGCTGCAAAAACTGCTGAGCTGGGCTGTTAGCGGGCGGCAGGGTTTTACGCTGCAAAATTTGCAGGTACAAAATCAGCAGTGAATCTTGGTTGTCGTAGCTCAAGAGCGTTTTCTCTAGCTGCTTGAGATGATTAGCCGCGCCCTGATTTTTCCAATTTTTTAGAATTTTTTGCTCCACGAGCGTATCAACCACATCAACCTCTTCTAGGGAGTCGATGCTAGCGGCGCAGGGCAGAACATACTGACAAATGAGCTTTGTCAAAAAAGGCTGGCCATTAGTCCAATCCTGAATTTTTTGAAGAACACTGTAGACGACCTGAGGCTGATCGATTTTATTCTCCAGGGCCTGTTGAAAATCTTGTAGAAGACCAGAAAGCTGATGGGTTTGGGAATTGAGGTTGGGCATGCCCTTCTCGCTGAGCGTCAAATCTGAAGATGCGCTGAGTGTATTTGAGTAGACCAAAGCGCTCTACGCGCACATCCAAAAGACGCAAATAAAGTACGCAAGATAGACGTACGCGCTAGCTACGTTTACAGCATCGCAGCCACACATCCTGACGGTTTTACTCAAACATGGAGATGCTTTTTATACCCTGACAATAATGCCGTTATTTTTTAGCACAGATTGCTGGGCGCCGCCTCTGGGTAGCTAGTCGTCCCTGAAAAACTATTCAAAAGCCTTCCAGATAGGCGCTCCAGGCTGAAAATGGCGGGCTAGAATTACCAGATAAGTCGCTATCGGTGGAAAAAGCTTGCAAAATGAAGCCCTCATCATCGTCCTCAAATATGGACCCATCGCTATCGGCACTGAGGCGTCAGTTAAACCTGAAGCATCCGCTGGTACAACTGGCTGAAACGATAGACTGGCAAACGTTTGAGGAAAAATTTGGGCGTGTTGTCAAGGCGAGTGGGGGACGGCCAGCACTCCCCACTCGGTTGATGGTGGGATTGCACTACCTGAAATCCTTGTACGACGAAAGCGACGAGTTAGTCGTCGCAAAGTGGGTAGAGAATCCGTACTGGCAGTATTTTTGCGGCGAGCAGGTGTTTCAACACGAACTGCCGTGCCATCCAACCAGCCTAGTGAAGTGGCGAAAACAAATTGGCACAGATGGATTTGAACAATTACTCGGCCAGATTATTCAGAGTGCACTGCGCAGCAGTGCGATGAAACCAAAAGAGATTGAGTGCGTGAATGTGGACACAACCGTCCAAGAAAAAGCAGTGGCTTTTCCGACCGATGCAAGACTTTACAATCAAGCCAGAATAACGCTGGTGCAGGCAGCGAGAAAACGAGGCATTAAACTGCGTCAAAGCTATGTGAGAGTTGGGAAATACGCTATCTTCAAACAGAGTCGCTACCGGGTTGCGAGGCAACTCAAGCGAGCCAGGAAGTACACTCGAAAATTGCGGACTTATTTGGGACGTGTGATTCGAGATATTGAGCGTAAGTTGCCTCAACCAGATGCAGAAATGACACTGTTGCTTAGCCGGGCAAAACAGATTGAACAACAGAAACGCAGCGATTCTAATAAACTCTACAGTATGCATGCACCGGAAGTTGAATGCATTGTCAAAGGCAAGGTTCACAAGCGCTACGAGTTCGGCTGCAAAGTGGTGCTTGTGACCACCAGCAAGAGCAATTGGATTGTCAGCGCTGCGGCTGTTCACGGCAATCCCTATGACGGCTCGACGCTCAGCAGTGTGATAGCGCAAACTGACCGACTGACAGGCATTTCACCGAAGCAAGCGGCGGTAGACAAAGGCTTTCGAGGCCGCAATCACCATCCAGCAGGTCTACAGGTGCTGGTGGCGGGCACTCGGAAGTTCAAGGGTGTGCTCAAACGCTTAGTCAGGCGACGCAGTGCGATTGAGCCTATCATTGGCCACCTCAAGCATGACCATGCCCTGGGGCGTAACTTCCTCAAAGGCGAGCAGGGCGACCGGCTCAATGCATTGATGGCAGCCTGTGGATTCAACCTCCGTAAGCTTTACCGTGGCTACCTTGAGACCTCAGACAAGTTTGCGATCATCTAAGACGTGCCGTAGGCGATCGCTTGATGCCCAAATAGGTTTTTCAGGGACGACTA
>JBCBIK010000299.1:0-2324 GCA_038524545.1 Cyanobacteria bacterium J06623_4
AAGCGTTTTCAAACCGCTCGTCTTCATATTTCAGCGCTTTGAGTTCACCATAGTGGGTGGTTGCAACGGTCAGGCGAGTGTGGTCGGCTAGGTATTTTAGCAGTGCGATCGCTAGCGCACTCCCCTCAGAAGGATCTGTCCCTGCGCCCACTTCATCCAACAGCACCAGAGAATTCGCCACAGCTGCCGCATCCGCTTCGCTAGATAAATCCGACGCCTCATCTAACGCCGCCAAGATGCGCCCAATTCGCTTCACATGGCCCGAAAACGTCGACAGACTCTGCTCAATCGATTGTTCATCGCCAATGTCTGCCAGCACAGAAGTAAACCAGGGCAGCTCTACCGGTTCTTTGGCCGGGATAAACATACCGACTTTAGCCATGAGCGCAGTCAGGCCGAGGGTCTTGAGGGTAACGGTCTTTCCCCCCGTATTTGGGCCGGTGATCGCCACAACTCGCAAATCTGGCCGCATCACCAAGTCAGTTGGCACCACCTGACCGTTTTGCTCTTTTTTCTGTTGCCACAGCAGCAGCGGATGCTTCAGCTGACGTAGCGTAATTTGTTCATCCACTACAAATCGTGGCGCATTTCCTTCCATCCACAGTCCGTAGCGAGCCCTCGCCGTGGCCAAGTCCAGCTTCACCATCGTCAGCATCAAATGCTCTAGCTCTGGCAAAACCTCTGCTACTTGGTAGGTCAGCATCTGGCGAATGGCTTCTTCTTCAATCTCTTCTTCTTTGCGCAGAGCCCGCCGTTTGTTGCCATTTTCCACCACGCTGTGAGGCTCCACATACAGCGTAGCCCCGCTAGCCGAAACATCGTGAACAATGCCCGGCACAGCGTCTTTTTGAGCCCCTTTTACCGGGAGGACAAACCGATCGCCCCGCTGGGTTATCAGTGTCTCTTGCAAAGCGCCGCTCTGCCGCTGCATGATGCGCTGCAGCTTAGAGTAGATGCGATCGCGCACCACTTTCAGCTGCTGTCGAACATTGCCCAGCTTTTGGCTCGCCCGATCCGCGACCTTGCCTCGCTCATCAATGCATCGGTTTATCTCCTGCTCTATCTCAGGAAACGTGCGCAAATCTGCCACCAGCGCCTGCAGTACGGGCAGCTCCTCTTGAGCGTCAATCTGTCGGCGCAAACGCCGCGCACCCGACAGCGTCGTAGCAATCTCCAGCAGCTCATCCCCCGATAAAATGCCCTGCAGCCTAGCCCGCTCCAGCGCCACACCAATATCGCGAATGCCACCAAACTGCAGACCGCCCACAGTCGACTCTAGCCGAGTTGTCTCTACCGTTTGCGCTAGCAATTCTTCACTCTCAGCGCGGCTCGTCGGAATCGGCAGTCGCTGCGCCGCCACATTGCCAATATTTGTCGCCGTAAAGGTCGCCAAATGACGACATAGCCGGGGCCATTCGAGTAAATTGAGCGTCTCAGACTGAATCAAGTAACCAGGTGGAAAGCGTTATCCCTACACTATAAAACTAAATTCAAAGTTAAGTTCTCAAGCGAAAACAGACTGCGATCGCCTACACCTGCCCCGTCAAAATATCCATCAGCGCCTGAAACAGCTCCTTAATATCCGCAGGCACCCGGTACAGCGTCAAATCTTGTTCTATCCGTCTTTCCGCCCGAAAAAATCGCCCAAACTGCCATACGTCACCCGTCGAAACCGCCCCATAGAGAACAGGTTCTGCCGAGTCAATCCACTGATCTAGTGCAATTAGCTCTACCGCCATCTGTGTAAAGCCACGCTCTAAATCTGCATTTTTAGCCTCGATGACCAGTAAGTCCTTAGGCGTTTTAATGTAGTAGTCCAGCGACCCCTTAAGCCGATCAGAGACGTTAACGTAGTACTCAATTCTCAGCTGAGCCTGTGTGTAGTCAATTAGCGACAGCATGATAGGCGCAATCAATATCTCTCTGCGAGCAGCGTCACTCGTCAAACTCACAAAAGGAAGCCGTCGTTCCATATCTGCTTTCAATGAAGCCACTGAATTATAAAAATCCATCCCGGACTTGTATGAGTCAACTGTACGACTTTCGAAGTCAGGGAATCTGAAAGTCGTGCGCTCCAAAGCACAGTCAAATTCAGCCAAAATCTCATCCGGCTCGTGACTCATCTCAAAATAGCTGCGGAACGTGTAGCTTTTATTCGGATCGAGAATTGAGCTTCTGGGCATAGCAGCCTTTTTAGAGCAAAACAGTTGAGAGCAAAACGGTTAAAAGCAAAACAGCAGTCCTCAACACCAAATATAGCGTTAGCTAATACACACAAACGGGCATCTACCTCGGCAGCTCGACCCAGTCAAAACACTTGTATA
>JBCBIK010000300.1:0-2287 GCA_038524545.1 Cyanobacteria bacterium J06623_4
CTGCGGCCGTTTTGTAACTAGCAATGAAAGATGTTAGAAGCCGCGGCTTACGACTCTTATCGATGTAACCGTTGGACTGTTGAGTCGCACGGATACTAACAAGGCCAGTTAAGTGATTAGGGAATATCAACCAGGTATCTAATTCGATGCCTTGACAGGCATGCGATGAGCGTCGCCATTCATCTGCTGCAATTTGCCCAATTTCATTGAGTTGCAAATGGCCATCTGAAACACCTCCGAAGAGCGCTTCATGATCATAGGTGCAGAGCTTGACGAGATAAAAAGGCGAATCTGTTAACACGGAAACAGAAGGCGATGGGTTTTGGGTTGGTCTAGGGTAGTGCTGGATCAAGTTGCTTCCCCAAGTGTTTCTTGATGCAAGCTATTGCTAAGATTCCCCAAGTCGAAGAGAAAGCCTACAGCAATCTGGGAAAAAGATGTCTAAATCCGATCATCTTTCATCGCAAGATGCCCAATGCTAGCTAGGCCACCAAAAATCCCTTGAACCTCCGAGCAAATTAACGTGTAGCTTGCATATTATTGTCTTACGAAGATTGACCTGATGCCTGCGTAATTCCCATGAAATATTGATTGCGATGAGCATTGCAATGCCTAAACCATTAATGTCATCCGCAAAGATACTGAGAATTTCTGCAAGTTACCTGACCCTTGCTCTATCAGCCGCTATGAACATCAAGAAAACCTGGGGATCACCCATGTGCTGGATACTTAGACGAATGACATGAAGTTAAGGTTGCCAATGTATACAATGGATATTGCAAAAGCAAGCGGCAGTATAATTGATAGTTGATAGGTGAACCTAGTTAGTGAGAAACGTCTGTTTTCTGCTCTCTTTTAACGTTTTAAAATATCTGTCTTAATATTTTTGATGCTATATTCTGATGGCTTTGTTTGAGTGGAAAATTAAGGTGTTCTTGAACATGCTTTGCAGGCGATTGCGCTTTTTAAAAAGCGTACAAGATGAGAATTCTTGGGATCCTGGAAGGAACGCGTGGCAAAAAGAACTCACCTTGACGCATCGTTGCAGACTCGCGTATGTCTAAAAGATTGGGGTGGCAATAGGATTACTAAGTAGATGTCCCTAAATAAACGTAGCTCTGCTAGGTCGTGAGAAATTTGGGGTTAGCTTGACGGTTGGACGCAAAATTGAAGCGTTTGAGTGCATAGTCCGCCTTCGCCCCTCGGCTTTTCAAGCCAGCAATCACACCCATAGCTAGATCATAGGTATCTTCAAACATCGCCCCGCGAATTTCATGGGCTTTGAGTTGATGCCATTCGGTCTCAATCGGATTCATCTCAGAGCCATAAGGTGGCAATTGAAAGAACTCCAACCCTTGAGCTTGCCAGACGGGGAGACGCTGTCGCACCGCCTGGCTGGTATGAATCGAGGCATTATCTTGGGCGATGACTGTGGCGATGCCAGTGCGCTGGAACAGCCGGTTGGCACGGGTCGCCTGCCAGTCCATGAAACGGATATAGGTGGCACTGTCGACACTGCCGACGACTAAACCGTAGCTCATTTCCCGTCCCGGTTCCCATAGCCCGAGAATGCTTAAGCGTCGATGGCGCTGGGGCGTCTGCTCTTGGCGCTTCTGAGTTCCCATCAAAGACCAACTGTAACTGACCCCGCTCCACGTATCAAAGCCTGACTCATCGAGGTACTTCAGCCGAATATAGCCCTCCCGAGCCGCCTGTTGAAGCAGGGCCAAATCGTCCTGTTTCTGAGCTTTCAACACCGGGTCCTGGCGGCGGCGGTGACTCTGACGGGTGCGTTTCCACCGATATCTTTTTTTTTGAGTAATCGCCTCAGGTGACTCCGACTCAGGCAAATGCCGTGGACGTCGGCCAGATGCTCCACCAGTTGACGACTGTTGACGGTGCGCTCCTCGACCGATAGGTGCTGCTCTAACGCTGTTATCACGGCGGGCGAACAGCGCGGCGGGCGACCCGTGCGGGGACGATCCCATAACCCATACAGCCCAGCCTGTTGCCATCGACGAAGGGCGGTGCGAGCGGTCGCTACTTGCCAGCCTAGATATTCGGCAATCTGATGCGGCGTCCACCCCCGATGACTTAAGCGCAAGGCCTCAGCGCGATCTTTTGTCCGTTGCGGAATCCCAGGCGCGACTCGCAGTTCTTGCAGGGTTTGATCCTCTTCAGCGCTTAGGTTGACTCGCAGGGGTGGCGTTGACATAGCTAAAATGACCAAAATAAGGAATGCTCTAGCATACCTCCACCGCTACGTTTAATTCCGCCTCTCTACTTA
>JBCBIK010000301.1:0-2219 GCA_038524545.1 Cyanobacteria bacterium J06623_4
CATAGGGCCTATCTTCAATGGATGGCTTTTCGCAAAACTCATCTGAACCTCCGCCTAGTTTAGGGTACTCTTCATCGTCTGCTGGCATGCCCTTGGATCCCTTCACAGAGAGCTTTGAGAAGGTCGTAGCGACTGCCCTTGAAATTTTTGAGCATGAGGTTGAGCGTCAGAAGCTCTACTACCATGGCTTGGACCATGTCTACGGCGTTGCCCGTAGAGCCCGGCTCATATTCGATACAGCCGTGCTTTTTTATACATCTAGAGCGCAGTCCGGGATTAGCTTGTACCGTCAGCGTCGCTTGCTCCATTTGAGCGCGATCGCCCACGACATGCTGCAGATTTTTTTGCCGCAGACGTCTCCCCATACGCCTCGTCAGCGACAAAGTGGCCAGAGTGAAAAAGCAACTTTTGAGCGTTTGCTGAGCCTAATTGAGCAAGTGAACCAGTCTGCCATTTACTATCGCTCTGCCCAGCCTATCTTTACGGCTGCAGAGGTAGCAGTGCTGCAAGAGGCCATCGAAGCGACCGTTTGCCAGTACGACCCGGTGGATGGCTCAATCTATCAGCCGCTGTTGTATCCAGAACATCGCCAGGGGCGATCACTCTCGCTTGTGGCACACAGCATTGCGCTGGCCGATATTGGTACTTTGGGAATAGAAGGCGTAGAGGCCTACCGGCAAGAAGGCAGGCTGCTGCTAATAGAAGAGAATTTGGATATTGTTGCCTTTTTGGAAGAGCCGTCTTCCTTTGATAGCGCTTTTCGAGAAAACCTGCGACAACGGTTGCTCCGGCGGGCTCGGTTTGAACTCTCTTTTGCAAGAGGCCGGCTAAATCGACTAGATAGAGAGCTACAGGGACTGCCAGAGGAAGCCATCAAGGCACTCAAGGCACAGGTATTTACCCATCTTACGCCCGAGACCATAGACATATTGGAGCGCAGCGTGCCCACCGACGACAAAACATCATTGGATAAGCTGCTGGATTACTTTAATCTGAAGGAGATGGACCTCCAGAATAGAAGGCCCAAAGATACGGACTCTAGAGATATCAACCTGAAAGCCTCCTAAGCCTAAAGACAGCATGATGAAAATTGCCATTGTTGGCTGTGGATATGTTGGAACAGCGGTTGCGAAAGCTTGGCAATCACAAGGACATGATGTGCTGGTTACGACGACTCGCGAAGAGCGGGTCAGCGAGCTAAGTGCGATCGCTAACCGTGTAGCGGTGCTAGCTGGCACCGACAAATCTGCGCTAGAAAATGCGCTCCAAGATCGTCAAGTTGTTCTACTATGCGTAGCCTCAAAGCGGGGCAGCAGCTACGCAGACACCTATCTAAACACGGCGAAAACAATTGCAGACGTGCTACCGCGTACCGCTATAGAGCAGCTAATCTACACCAGCAGCTGTTCTGTATATGGGCAACACTTTGGTGCGTGGGTGAGCGAACTCATGCCCCCCCTGCCGATCACAGAGAATGGCAAAATCATTGAGCAAACAGAACAAACGCTACTGAGCGCAACAACTCCCCACCGGAAAATCTGCATTCTCCGTCTAGGTGGCATCTACGGTCCAGGCAGGACCTTAGCCAAAATCTACAGCCGCGTGGGTGGAACGACCCGCCCCGGCAAAGGTGAGGAAAGGACAAACTGGGTACACCTCAGCGACATTGTGGCAGCGATAGACTGGGCTAGAGAACGCCAGTTATCAGGACTGTTCAATGTGGTGCAGGATGAAGTGCCTACGGTGAGGGAGCTGGTCGACCAGGTGTGCGATCGCAATGGTATTGCGCCGGTACAGTGGGATGAGTCGCAAGAGAGCGATCGCAAAAACGTGCGCGTCTCCAACGCCAAATTCAAAGGGACGGGCTACCAGTTTGTGCATCCCACCTTTTGGCCATGAGCATTTCCCATGAGCATTTCCCATGAGCATTTCCTAAAGTGCTACAAGGCAATGAAGCTGTGAAAACTACCTACTAGCGTAGCTTAGCGGTTTGCCAATGGGTGAAGAGGTGCGTCCCTTTGACGGTGACGGTAGTCGTCTCTAGGTCAAAGATCATCGGCGCATACTTAGGGTTGGCAGATTCTAAGACAACCATCGAGTCTTTTTGGAAAAAGTGCTTTAGGGTGGCACCTTGGCCATCTACCCATACAGCAACAACCTCACCTGGGCGAGGTCTGTACCCCTTATCGACCGGGCGAATACCGACATAGGCACCATCG
>JBCBIK010000302.1:0-2114 GCA_038524545.1 Cyanobacteria bacterium J06623_4
AAACAACCTGGATTAGCCAGTTCCTTGCTGATTCTGATCAACCGCTGTTCTATCTTTGTCCAGGAACCGGTTCGGGCGCAGAGCCGGTAGATCGATTGCGTGTCAGCTATTACTTTCCCCATGTGACAGTAATAGACGATAGCCAAGCTGCCGAGCTATTACTGAATTTGCCTGATGGGGCACAGGTTTATGTAGAGCTGGGGTTTCACCTCGATTTAGCCACACTGCCCTTCAACAGTCTGCCCTGCCGCAAGGTGGCGATTGTTCCACCAGAGCTAGCGCAACTGACCGCGCAGTCGGAATGGCACAATTGGGCCAATGAACTAGTAGCCGGTAACAAAATTCAGGTTCCGACTCCAAATAGCACGCTGGATTTTCGGCGTATGTCGCTCACCGGACAGGTGTTTGACCCGCCCAGTCTAGAAGTGGCGTTGACTGAAATCACGGGTGGCGCTTATGGTCCGGCTATTCGGCTCAAAGGTGTCTTTGAGCTGCCGGATGGGAATGCCTTTTATATTGATTTTGTGGAAGGGCTAGAGGGGATTCAATATGCTGAGCTGAAGTTGACGCGATCGCTCAAAGGACGACCCACCCGTCCAAGCGGCCTAGAAGTTGCAGGCTACGATTTGCGACAGAAAGCAATGGCCGAAACACTGCAAATCTCTTGCCTATCGGATGAGCTATTAGCACAGTACCAGCGCCAGTATCGACAACATTACGGAACAGCAGATTCAACAGACAACAACCCAACAACCAATACAACAAACAAAACAGAGGAGAGTGTGGCATGAAGTTAGCAGTCATTTCCTGCATTCACGGTAATACTGAAGCGCTAGATGCTGTCCTTGCCGACATTGATAAGCAAAAGGCAGAAGAAATTTACGCCCTGGGCGATCTAGTGGGCTATGGCCCCTATCCCAACGAAGTGGTGGAGAAAATTCGCTCACTCGACATTCCTTCCTGTCAGGGCTGCTGGGATGAGGATATCGTGGATGGTCTCAACGCCTGTGAGTGTAGCTACCCCTCTCAGCTCGCAGAATATAGAGGACGCGTTGCTCACGAATGGACCGATAGAGAAATCCATCCTGAAGTGCGTGAGTATTTGGCTACGCTGCCCTTAACGATGAAGAAGGACAATCTCTGTTTTACACATGGGAGTCCGAATAGTCAGCATGAGTATTTGTTGCCGAGTATGGATGGCTTCGCTGCATTAGAAAGGGTGTTGTCTGCCGATGCCGATGTGTTGTTTTGCGGTCACACTCATGTGCCCTACGAGAGAAAGCTAGAAGATGCGTCGCTCTCAGTAAAAGTGGGCGCAGTGGAGAGCGGTGAAACTGCACAACAGTTCAAAGTTCCACTGAAGCGAATTATCAACGCTGGCTCTGTGGGAGAACCCCGCCACGGTCGGCCCAATGCGACCTATGTCATTTACGACACCGATGCGGCTCAAGTTACGCTCAGAGAAGTCGAATACGACTACAAGAAAACCTGTCAAGCCATCATCGACAAAGGCTTACCGCCTATCTTCGCTTGGCGACTGGCAAAGGGTATGGAGTTTGCAGAGCGGGCAGACGATCCAACCCACGTGTGTGAGCGTTAACGATTAGGAGAATTGAAACAAACCATGCAGTGGGCAATTTTAAGCGGAATTGAAGGCAATTTAGCCGCTTATGAAGCAGTGTTGAAAGACCTTCCAAAATCAGTAACAGAGCTTTATGTGTTAGGTGATGTAATTGGCCTGAAAAGTAGGAATGAAGACGATAACGAAGCGGTGATTCGACGACTGCGACATCCTGGCGCGGGTGAGCTGAAGCCCCAGGTTTGTGTGGGCTGGTGGGAGGAGCAGTGCTTTAGTTTGCACGGGATGAGTGGTGAACCCGATGCACCGGAGCTAATGGCAGCGGTAGGCGGTGATGGGGTAAAGGCGCTGTGGGATTCGGTGTCGCGTAAGTCGGTGCAGTGGTTGCGATCGCAGCACTTTGGCTTCCACGAATTCGACTGTCTGCTGATTCACGGTAGTATGGCGGGCTATGCGGATGAGTTGACACCTGAGACGCCTGCGATTGAACTGTGCGATCGCCTCATCCGCGCCGATGCCAACCATCTCTTTTGCG
>JBCBIK010000303.1:0-1972 GCA_038524545.1 Cyanobacteria bacterium J06623_4
GCCTCGCCGAAGTCGCCGTCTACCAAGACTACTGCCGCCCAGAAATTGTCACCGGGCGACCTGTCTTCATCGAAAATGGCCGTCATCCAGTCGTTGAGCAGTCACTCCCGGCAGGCTTTTTCGTCCCCAACGACACAGGGCTGGGCAATGGTAACGCGCAAAAGCCTGCGCTCACCCCAGACCTCGTCATTCTCACAGGCCCCAACGCCAGCGGCAAAAGCTGCTATCTCCGGCAGGTTGGCCTGATTCAGCTGATGGCTCAAGTGGGCAGCTTTGTGCCAGCCAAGTCTGCCATGTTGGGTGTGTGCGATCGCATTTTCACCCGTGTAGGCGCCGTCGACGACCTCGCCACCGGACAATCCACCTTCATGGTGGAAATGAACGAAACTGCCAACATTCTCAACCACGCCACCCCCCAGTCACTTGTCCTCCTCGATGAGATTGGCCGGGGCACCGCCACCTTCGATGGTCTCTCAATTGCTTGGGCCGTTGCCGAGCATTTGGCCAGCGACATTGGCGCGCGCACGATTTTTGCCACCCACTACCACGAACTCAACGAGCTAGCCTCCATTCTCTCCAACGTTGAGAACTACCAGGTCACCGTCAAAGAAATGCCCGACAAAATTATCTTCTTGCATCAAGTGAGGCCCGGCGGCGCCGACAAGTCCTACGGTATCGAAGCCGGTCGCCTAGCGGGGTTACCCCCCTCCGTCATCAGCCGTGCCAGACAGGTCATGGGCCAAATAGAACAACACAGTAAAATCGCCGTTGGCCTAAGAAAAGAGATGAGCACTGGCGACAAATCTGAGCATGCCTCAACACCTACTGTGAAAGAGACAAAAAAGAAATCACTCAAAAATAAAAAACAATCTCGAAAGACTTCAACAGTCAAACGAAAATCGACAACAACAGCTTCTGCAACAGCAAACAACAACGTTCACAGCACCTCAGTCCCCACAACGGAGCCAGTAGCTGAAACACCAGAAGAACAGCTTGATATCTTTAGCTAGAGCAACTCAAGCCAAATCCGATTCTCACATTGCCATCAGAGCGTGTCTGGATCGATATTGAGATCTCGCAGTTTCTGACGCAGTGTCTCTACTTTCTGTCTTTCCTGTTCTGCCTTCTGTCTTTCTTGCTCTGCCTTCTGCTCTGCAAGGTCAGCGCGTCGACGCTCCCGAATAATAGCAATATCCTTTGTAGGGTACTGGCGTCCTTGCTCGTCATACCAGTAGAGCCAATCCCTAGGCGGCAGTATGCCCTCTTTGCCCCTAGCCACACCGATGCCCAAGCCCACCTCCGGCATCCAAACCGGCTGCCCCGACTGCAGAACATACTCACCCTCTATCAGCCGGTACACTTCAAAGGTCTGATGGCCCTCTCGCTTTTGATATTTGGGGTTGTAAATGGTGTAGTACAGCACACCTAGCTCTGCGTAGAGCTTCATTTTTTCGTTGTACTCTTTACCTGGCTTCTGGGAGACAATTTCTAACACCCACACCGGCACAACCTGCTCTTGCCAAAGCACGTAGCTGAGCCTCAGATCTTTTCCTTCTCGGTAGTGGGGCACGCCTAGGCAGAGGAAACCATCGGGGCCTACCGCCGGTCGCTTGGGCTCATAGTAAACGCCCATATTGGCCCCAAAAAACCAATCTTGGCGATCGCACCATGCCAGCTCCAAAATACCTCGCAGCAAAATGGGAATCAGCAGCTGAAGTTCGTTGTCCACAGGTTGCTCATCGGTATCTGGCAAGTCGTGCTCAGTGGGCAGGTGCTCAGGCGCACTGTTGGCCCAAGAAAACTGAGTCCGCAAAGAATGAGAAGGCTTGAACTGGACCATGGCAAAAGCGTAGCGCTAGCATGACACCAGGCATGCAAGTGATATTAAGCTATCAATACATACCCTTCTACACAGTGTAGTTCATCGCTCTCCTATGGAAATTTACAGGCTACCTGCTCGCTCCGACAACTA
>JBCBIK010000304.1:0-1961 GCA_038524545.1 Cyanobacteria bacterium J06623_4
ATTTCGTCCCACCACATGCAAGCCAAAAGCGCAGGCAAACCAAGCCCCAGATCCATAAATTAGCCCAGTCAGCGCAACATTCAAAGCCTGATCGATAGCGTCAAGAGTCATCCTCAAAAGCCTCCAAACGACGGTTAATATCTAATGGCTTTGATTATAACAGTATTTTTGAACTATAGTTCATTTGAACTTATTTCTCATTCACCCTCACGACTAGCGTCCGGCCCTCATGCCCATGCACTTGCTCCACCGATTCCACTCTTTCGTACCAAAAAGTAGATCCGGGCGCATCTATCGGTTAGGGGAGGGGCGCATCTATCGGTTAGGGGAGACGATAGGAAGGGCCAAAGTGTGTTGAGAAAACAACGGGTCAAACCGTTGATTGACCCAAGCGACTCGCAATTGCATTAGATGGTCTAGCCCCGACTCGCTCCAGCGCATGCCAACACCCTTAAAGCGTTGTTGAATCAGCCACTTACAAGCACTCTCAACCATACCAGAACCAATCGGGAGACCCTGTTTTTTGAACTGTCGGTACTGTACATGGTGACGATGCTTATCGAAAAAGTCATGCACTCGTACGAGGACTGTTTTGGTTGACGCAGCCGTATTAGGAGAACGACTCAGCCAGCGCAGCTCATCGATAATCCGGTGGACATAGCCGTGTCGGAGCTGATGACGCAATCGCTCAAACCACATCTGCGGTGTCCGTGCTGGGTTCCCGTCCTTGTAGGCATCGGCGGCTTGCCAGAGATAGGCGGCAGCATGATAGAAGTCGAGGATACCGACCGCTAGCTGTGAAAAACAAACCTCGAAGAGTCGCCAAAAGCCTCTGGCCCCGTCACTTAACCAGACCACTTGCGGTGCGGTTTCGATACCCTGCCGTACGGCCTCAAGCTGTAAACGAGGCTGAAACGTGGCCATATCACCCAGCACCGCGACTAATCGCCGTTGCTGCAACCGGGTGACCTGCTGACCATTGCGGTTGAGTCGATGGCTAAGGCGAGCGAGCAAGCCCACTTTCACCTCTCGCCAAAGCGTTTTTCCGGCTGGCGTACCTGCCTGCGAACGCAGCGGCACGCTTACCCCGTCAGCGGCGATCAACAATGGCATCGCAGCGAGTTCCTGAGATATTTCTTCGAGCGGTGGAGCTTCTCCTTTCTGCCAGTTCAAGGCATCTGTTTCCCACTGCTCTGCAGCCTGCTGGCCATAGTGTTGAACCCACTGCCACAGACTATCATCACTAACTCGAATGCCACTCAGTTGAGATAAGAGCCAGGAAGCCAATTCAAACGGCACAAAGATAGACAGTAGACAGCCTAACCGCTTCAGCTCTACTGAGCTTTGCTGGTAGGGTTCAATGCCTAGTATCTGGTCAAAGGGGGCCGATTGACTGCCCGCACACCCTTGAGGGCAGCGACCCACTCGCCGTCGCCACTTTACCAGCCCGACTATAGTCAGCATCTGGCGAGCCGCAACCCCTTTGCTATGTAGCCGCTGACCACAGACCGAACACTGTCCCCAGACGGTAGGTTGCTCGGCGCGTTCATTCAGTTGTTGTTCTACTAGCGTTCGCGCCACGTATAGCCCGATTTGCCAGGCGGCAATGACAATAGCGGCTATGGTTTGGCTCTGTTGAAGCTGGTCAAGTAGAGATGACCAATCTTGAGGCTCAACATGTTCGTTGAAAGGAGTTGCTAGCATAGAGATGATTTTTGATAAGGCTGATCCCTTCTGGAGTCAGCTTTTTCTTTCTTCTATTCTCGCAAATCACTTTGAGCGGTTCCCCGAACCTTTAGATGCGCCCGCATCCATTTTTAGCAGGGCTTTACGCGATCGCCTGCTTCTCTTTTGCAGCCATTCCTCGGTCACGAATCTCCAAGAAAACCAGCAGCGCATTTACATCCGCCGGATTCACTCCACCAATGCGAGTAGCTTGTCCAACTGTCATCGGTTTAACC
>JBCBIK010000305.1:0-1811 GCA_038524545.1 Cyanobacteria bacterium J06623_4
CTACAAAATATTGACGAAGCCTCTCAAGAGCGCAACTACGGCAATGCAATCACCCAATACCGTGAGTTTGTAGGCGATTTTGAAGCGCTGCTGAGCATCGTGCCCGAAGGCGCGCGGAAGCAGGCCATCGAAGAAAACGAAGAGCCTGCCCCCGACGTATACGAAATGACAACGACCATTCCCGATGTTGAAGAAGTACGTCCCGAAGCTGAAGATATGGTCCGCACCCCCGTCTTGCTAGAGGAAGAGGAAGGGTAGGTCTGCTAGCTATTTTCAGTCAAGAAAAATAATTTGGGCAAGCAGAGGATAGGCAACTGTCCTCTGTTTGTCGTTAGAGCCATATTTTCAATAGATATGCACAACAAAACTACTGACTCCAAAGCACCGAGGAAATCGAAGATTGTTGTTGTCGGCTGCGGGGTCGTCGGTGCGCTGGTTGCCTACGAGCTAAACCGGCAGCTAGAAGCAGATATCACCGTGCTAGACCGTCAGCAACCTGCCCAGGGGTCGACCGGCGCGGCCCTAGGTGTGCTGATGGGCATCATCAGCCACAAGGTAAAAGGCCGTACCTGGCGACTACGAGAGGCCAGCATTCGTCGCTATCGCAGCCTCATTGAAGAGCTTGCGCAGCAAGGGCAATCGGTTCCCTTCAACTCGCACGGCATCGTCAGCCTCTGCATGGATGCAGCCAAGCTACCTCGCTGGCAAACGCTAAGAGAAAAACGCCTCAGCCAAGGCTGGCCCTTGGAAATTTGGAGCCCTGAAGAACTGCGGAAGAAATGCCCTCAGGTAGCGCTCAAAAGTGAGACAGAAACGGGCGAACCTCGCACCGTAAAAGCAGCCATTTACTCCCCCACCGACGGACAGGTTCATCCGGCGGCGCTGACCCAAGCCCTAGTCAACACGGCAGCAGCAGAAGGGGTCACGTTTCATTTTGGCGTTAACGTCATCGGCTTAGCGATGGAAGGTAGCTACTGCCGAGGCGTAGAAACCGGAGGCAATGGGCAAACCGGTAAAAAAAAGATATTTGAGGCAGATCAGGTGGTGCTGTGCGCTGGCTTGGGTTCGATAGAGATCACCCAAGCCATGGATAAGCCGCTGGCGCTGATGCCTGTATTAGGTCAGGCAATGGAGATTCAGCTACCTGATGTTCTGGGAGACCCCGCCTTTCAGCCAGTCATCAACGCCGACGATATTCAGTGCGTGCCCCTAGGGAAAGGGCGCTACTGGCTCGGAGCAACTGTAGAATTTCCAGAAGACAATGTTCCCCTCACTGCAGAAACAGAAGGCCTAGCCAATCTACAACGTGGCGCGGCACGATTTATCCCAGCGATGGCTGCGCTAGACAGCGCTGATACCCGCGCAACGGTGCTCAAAACCTGGAGCGGCTTGCGGCCTCGCCCGGTGGGTCAGCCCGCGCCCGTCATTCAGCCATTATTAGGTAGTGACAATGTAATATTGGCGACCGGCCACTATCGAAATGGTGTGCTGCTTGCCCCTGCAACAGCGCAGTATATCTGCGATCAAATCAGATAAATTGTTTTATCGAACTACGGTGTCAAGAGACTGTATTAACCGGCTTTGTGCTGTACTGCCTTCTGAGTATTGAGCCATCTCCAAATCAACAGAATTTGTTGTTGTTTCTTACAAATCTGTTGTAAGTGTAAACCGCAGCTTCTGTGTATAAAAGTAAGGTAAATTACTGAGCGTTTACGGGCCTTTTAAATTTTTGCCCAGTAATAATAGGCATGAAAGCGAAAATGCAAAACAATGAAACCTTACTCCCGAATGAGAGGCCTAGTTGCGGGTAC
>JBCBIK010000306.1:0-1654 GCA_038524545.1 Cyanobacteria bacterium J06623_4
GGATATGTCAGAAACAGGTGCATTCGTTGTAAGAGTTAACACTAACGACTTAAGAATTAACATTTTTGATGGGAGGGGTGTGAGGCATGGTCAGAGGCTTGCTTTGGCTGCCGTTATTAGCGGTGTTTTTTGGCTTGGCGTGGGCTGGCTGGAATGAGTATCGCAAGGTAGAAGGCTATAAAATATGGGCGACTCAGTTTGAGCGGGCCAAGTACGACATCTACGCGGTGCTAGGACAAAAGGGCGATGCGCTGACATGGGGTGTGCCCACGCGTCAGGGCATCGTTCAGGCTGAGCAACTCAATCTTTCAGAAGTGGTTCAGCTTGCTATGGAAGTTGACCGTAAGCCGGTAGATCCCCAATCCCTGCCCAATAAGGGTCGTTTTGCGCTGGGGTTCACGCTGAAAGATGGCAGGCACCTCAGCGTTCCTTTCACAGAAGGCGAGATGGCGAAGCAGTGGTTCGACTTTATTCGCTCGACGTGGGCGCTGTAGTTCATAACTATTACAGTCAATGTGATATTTGCTACCCCAAGCAATGGAAAGGTCGCCTTTACATAAGCAGCATCCTACTACTGTCTGGAAATCAGTCGTCTGGAAATCAGTGGTGATTTTTTGTGGAAACTGGGTAGCCTGCTGAACGCCTGAGTTAGACTACTTGCTGTGGATTTGCCTACCGATGGGCCTGGCGATTGCACTCTGTATATTTTGTCGTCTTTATGTCTCCTTCTCCATCTAGTTTTGATGCCGCTGATACGCCACGTCCGCAAGACTTGGCGCAGCGTCGGCAGCAGCTAAAGGCTCAGCGAAAGGTCCGGTTTTACACCATGGCCTGGCGAGCGTTTGCCATTACTGGATTGGCCTGCGGTAGTGTGTGGCTGGCCACATCCCCCATCTGGTTTATTCGCAGCGCCCAGCAGATAGACGTAAGCGATAATCGGCTACTCTCCGATGAAAATATTCAGCGCCTGCTGCCCGTTCCCTATCCTCAGTCGCTATTAGAGGTGCAGACAGACGATCTCACTGAGCGTTTGCTGACTCACCCGCCTATTCAGGACGCGGTGGTAAGCCGCCGGCTCATCCCGCCCGGCTTGCATGTGCAAGTAACAGAGCGATATCCGGTCGCGATCGCACTTCCCGATACCGCTTCTCCTGTTGCTGCCATTCCCGATCAGCCCGTTCCCTTCCAAGAGCCTGGCTTGCTAGATGCCCAAGGCTACTGGATGCCTCGCAACAGCTACTCGGCGCTAGGCGCCGACGCCGCGCCACCCGAGTTAACCGTGGTAGGCATGCGGCCAAGATACGAGTCAGCTTGGCAGACCATTTATAGAGAAGTTTCCAAAAGTCCGGTCGCCATTACGGCCATCGACTGGAAAGACCTTAACAACTTGGTGCTGCAGACTGAGCTGGGATCGGTGCACCTCGGTCCTTACAGCAGTCGCTTTGCCACGCAGCTCGTGGCGCTCGACCAGCTGCGCTCCATCGATCAGGAGGTCAATCCTGAGACGGTTGCCTTCATCGATTTGCGAGATCCAGACAACCCCATTGTTGAAGTTTTGCAGGCGACGAATCCCCCAGAGGGCGTACCGTAGCCCGTACCAAAAAAGGTTACGGCAGAGTTTGGCTTTTTTAGCAAGTTCCCCTATAGTTGACAC